>JAUUZQ010000047.1 GCA_030589895.1 Bacteroidales bacterium | reverse complement strand
CTGGAGGATGGGATATCTCCATTCACTATTGATAATCCATCAGCCCGCTATGGTTTATACTCCTCGATAAATTTTAGCTATGGAAGATTCGGAATGAGCTTTGAATACAAGGATTTTCAGAGGATGGTGATTGGCTCAGGAATCAGTGACCCGCCTACCCTGGTTAAGGAGCATAAATACAAAGTATTAAACAGAAGTATTCATGTTCCAAAGTATTATGATGAAGAGGGGGTACAACTGGAAGCGTATTACTCATTTGAAAATGGGAGCAGACTGTTGGTAAATTATGCACGGGCCGTAAATGAATATACTGTCGCAAGTTATGATTTTAATGAATATTTTTCAGAGTACACCTTTTATCCGGGATCATCAAACACAATTACACTCTTTGCAGATTATTCAACAGATGATTTTAAGAGAGAGACAGGCAGATATTCTACTGGAGGGATATGGGAACATGCAATGCAAAATAGTTGGAGCACTCTGCTTGAACTTGAATATCAGTACATTGAAAGAGAGGGAACAATACCTGCGCAAATTGATAATTATGTGGTGATTGCAGGTGTCTCACACTCCCCAAAAACTACGTTTTCTGTTGTATTTGAGATGAGTGATGATCCAAAACTTATTACCACAAATCCTAAACGATTGTGGTTTGGAGCTGATTTCAGCTATAAGATTGACAAACACAATACACTCTCATTATTTGCCGGTCAGCGAAGAGGCGGCCCGGCTTGTACATCCGGAATATGCTATGAGGTTCTGGATTTTGAAGGTGTTGAACTTCGATTTAAAACTAAATTTTAAATATTATGAAAAAGACAATTAAAAGATCTGTTTTTGCCTTGCTTACATTGATAAGCCTTTCTGCTTATAGTCAGGGAGTTGGAGATGCTGCCCCTGATTTTACAGTAGACCTGGATGATGGTGGTACTTTTACACTTTCAGATTATGAAGGGAAGGTTGTAATGGTATTCTTCTTTGGAAATGCTTGTCCCTACTGCGTTGAGTCGGGACCTCTTGTGCAGGGAATTTATAACTCATATAAGGACGATCCGGACTTTGTGGCTATTGGTCTGGACACATGGGATTCATCCTCAGACGTGGAATCGGTAACAGATTTCAGGAATTCAGTAGGAATTACATTTCCCCTGGCTATAAAGGCCAATTCAGTGAAGGTACAGTATAGTTACACATATGACAGAATTATGGTAATTGATAAGAGTGGGGTGATTCAGCGAAAAGCGAATACCTCCGCCTCGAACGATATTGATGCTTCGTCAAATATTATTCAGGCATTATTGATTGGTGAAACTGTAACTTCAGTGGAGAGTGTAAGCGGACAAGTGAGTACAATATCCATGTACCCTATTCCGGCATCAGATGTTATCAATGCCAGTTTTTATCTGGAGAATAGTTCTGAAGTACAGTTTGTTATTTCAGATATTTCCGGAAAGACAAGAAAAAGTGTAAGGTATAATCTGGAAGCCGGAAGCCAGAAATTAGTTGTTGATACTGGTGAACTGGAGCAAGGCCTTTACTTCTATTCAGTACGGCTTGAAGGTAGGGTAGAGAGTGGTAAAATTCTTATTCAGTAGACACAGTGGTTTTATACTGAAGTGTTGATGTGATAGGGAAATGATCGGAGAATTTAGACTTTATTCGTTCAAAATTAACCGACTCAAGTTCATCACTATAAAAAATATAGTCAATTCGAAATGAAGGCAGGTCTCCGGCATAGGTATTTCCAAATCCTTTGCCGGTGGCTCTGAATGCATCTGTCAGACCTTTTCGGATATTATGATAGGCATAGGAGACCGGTGTGTCATTGAAATCACCTGCAACAATTACAGGGTATTCCGATTCTTCGATATAGTGATGGATAATCTTTGATTGTTCTGCCCGCAGGACAAAAGCTTCACGCAGTCGACTACCGATATCTTTTACCTCTTTTATCTGCTTGTTGCTGTATTTTAGCGACAGACTGTCGATAAAAGCATAGTTATTTTGTCCAAAGCTGATTGATTGCAGATGAATATTGAACAGACGAATAGTATCAGACCCAACCTCTATATCAGTATAGACTGCCTGATTAACTGTATTATCAAAAGGTATCCTGCTCGTTTTTATTATGGGGTATTTGCTGAATGTTGCAATTCCAAAACCTGTTGAAGCACTACTTTTGAGACTATAATAGATTGAGTAGTGGGGATAATTCTTTAACTGGTTCCGAATATCCCGCTCCCGTCTGCCCGATTTATTTGAAGTATAAAACTCCTGTATGCATACAATGGATGGATCAGCATTTCGGATGGTCTCAAATATACCTTCTTTCGACTGCCTGTTTTGTGTCCAGTTGTATTTGTCGAAAGTTCTGACATTATAAGACAGCAGTTTTATTTCAGATTTGGCTTCAGTTGTAAGGGAAGCTTTTTGAAACCGTATGGGAACAAAATTTGTCAGATGATTCCATCCAAGAAGAATCACAAATAACGATATTAATAATTCTTTTCGCATCCTGATCACCCAGTAGATTAGGAAAATAAGGTTTAGGAAAAGTAAGTAAGGATAAGCCAGTCCGAAAAATGCAGGCAGAAGAATCTTTCCCGGATTAATTATTGGTGCAGCATAAGCAAGAAGAAGGCAGAATGCCAACAGTATATTTGAGTACAATAGTATTTTTCCTGCCAGTTTTCTCACAATTTAATTTTTCCGGTCTTTCATATTGAATAGTGTCTCTTTTTCTTTGCTATTGAGACTATCATAACCTGCTTTTGAAATCTTATCAAGGATGGAGTCAATTTCTTTCTGCTCTGTGGCTTTTGTCTTGTTATATTCAAAATCGTTGACAGGTCGCTTGTGTGTAACCTTCATTTTTCTTTTACCCGGTTTGAGCCATGTTGCAAGCTGATCCATGAAACGATCAAAGCCCTGAGTTATATCTTTTCCTCTTCTATAATACCTTGCAAAAAGAAATCCGGTAAGGGCACCACCCATATGTGCGATTTTTCCACCGGTGTTATCAGTGAAGTCAAGTATTGTTGAGGTCACAAACAGGAACAATGCGATATAAACTAATTTTACGGGCCCAATAAACATTAAATTCATTTTTCGCTGGGGAACAAGTGTGGCTGTAGCAATAACAATTGCCATTACAGAGGCAGATGCTCCTGTGGCAATTGACCCTTCTCTGATTTCCTCAAAAAATGGAAAAATATTATAGAAGAAGACGTATAAAAATGCTCCTGCAATCCCGCCCAAAAGATAGATTCCCACTAATTTTTTGCTTCCAAATTCCTGAATAAAGAACTGACCGAACCAAAAGAGAATAAGTACATTGAAGAGGACATGGTAAAGATATCCGTGTGTAAACATATATGTTATTACAGTCCAGGGACGATGTGCCAGTGAATTCAGATCTGAAGGGACCGCAAGGTAATAGAGAATCTTGGTAATGCTATCATCTCTGTTTATCTGGTTGGCAAGTACAAGAAATATTACTGCGAGGTGCAACATGAGGAAAACGCCAACATTGATATAGATTAGCTTATTAAGGACAGTTCCTTTTTTATATGAACTTTTTATTTCGTCGAAAATTGACATTTATATAGCTTTTTAATAGAAACTTTGCTTGCTTTTGTTCCAGTATTTAATCAGGATAAACCCAAATATCATGCCACCAAGATGCGCAAAATGTGCAACATGATCACCTGGCATTGTTAATCCAAAATATAATTCCAATGCTCCATATCCAATGACAACATATTTGGCTTTTATTGGAATAGGAATGAACATGATCATTAATGGTGTATTTGGAAAGAGCATTCCGAAGGCTAATAAAAGGCCGAACACTGCACCGGATGCACCAATAGTTGGGGTATACAGAAGTAAATTCATCTTCCCCATATCACTGTTGAGATAATTCTTCCCCTGGTTCAAGATACTAAGCCCTTCAGTCATAACCCTGTCAATATTCTCTGCAGGCATTCTTGAGACCAAAGCAGTTATTTGAATATAGTTAACGAAGGTAAGTACCAGCATTGCCCCAAGTCCGGAAACCAAATAATATGTCAGAAACCTCTTTCCCCCCCAGACGCTCTCCAGTGTCTTTCCAAAAATCCACAGCGCCCACATATTAAAAACTATATGAAAAATCCTGTCACCACTATGCATAAACATATGTGTGACAATTTGCCATGGTTGGAAAGCCGGTGACTGAAAATAATAGAGGCCCAGGAGACGATTAAGATCTATTCTGAAAAGTGTTTCAAATAGAAATAGCGCGACAAACATCGCTACATTAATGATAATCAGGTTTTTAACAACTGGCGGTGTGTTGCTTGTTCTTCCAAAATTAAATCTGCTCATATTTTTTGATAAATGTTCTAACTATATTAACAAAAATCATGCAAGATGTTTCTCAAGGTCCTCAAGTTTAACAATATTTAAGATTCGTTTTCCTGAAGGAGTACTGTTATGATTGGCACAAGCGAAGAGTTGATCTACAAGTTCTTGCATTTCCCTCATTTCGAGATGTCTTCCATAGGGGATGGCAGCAGCGACGGCCATAGATCTGGCCAGTTTTTCATGCTGGTCAAGCTTTAGTTCGTTATTCAGATTTTTATATTGTTCAAGGATAGTTTCAAGCACTGACTTGATGTCAGTAATTTTAGTATTGGCAGGGACACTATGGACAATTACGCAGTTTTTTCCAAAGTCCCTGACATCAATTCCCAGCTTAGTAATATCATCTGCTAACTCGATACATAATTGATAATCTGCAGGACCAAGATCTATATTTTCAGGGAAAAGTGTTTTCTGTGCTACAATAGCACTCTTTTTCAGAGACTCCAGGTATTGTTCATATAAAATTCTTTCATGTGCCCGACGTTGATCGATAAGCATAAGTCCGGATTTTACAGGCGAAAGAATATATTGGTTTTTCAACTGCAAATACCTGATTGTCTGATTCTCAGAGCTATCATTTTCATCATCAAACCCCATCCCCGGTGAGAGATCGTCGTTGTTTTTAGACTCATATAATTTTTGCCAATCGGGATCAATTATCTCTCGTTTATAGCTGAATGCTTTTTCCTCTTTTGTATCAAAGGGATTGAAATTACGGTCAATGTTTTCTATTGGAATATGAATCTCCTGATCTTTACTTAATACTGGAATATCAATTACTCCTTCCTTGCTGAAATCGAGTGTTGGTGCCAGGTTATTTTTACCAATAGCTTCCTTAACAGCTGCAGAAAGAATATGCCATACAGATCTTTCATCTTCAAATTTAATCTCTGTTTTTGTTGGATGAATATTGATATCTATAGATGAGGGACTGGTTTCAAAAAAGAGAAAATAGGAGGGGAAGTGATCCGGAGGCAGAATCTGTTCATAAGCCTTCATAACGGCCTTGTGGAAAAAGTGATGCTTCATGAACCTGTTATTAACAAAGAGGAACTGTTCTCCATAGGTCTTCTTTGCATGTTCGGGTTTCCCTGCAAAACCTGTAATTTTTATAATGCTGGTATCAGTTTGAACTGGGATAAGGTTTTGAAAAATCTGTTTCCCGAATATCCCGCTTATCCTTTTTCTCAGATTTGTGGATGGTAGCTGGAAGATCTGAGTACTATTATGGATGAGCTGGAACTCAATATCAGGATAGGCCAGTGCGACATGATTAAATTCATTAATGACATGGCGAAGTTCGGTTTGGTCGGTTTTCAGAAATTTTCTCCTGGCGGGGACATTGAAGAAAAGGTTTCGAATGAGGATATTGGATCCAACCGGACAACTGTCCGGCTCCTGTGATATGATTTTTGAACCACTGATTCTTACATGTGTGCCGAGATCATTTGCTTCAACACGTGTTTTCAATGTTACTTCTGCAATTGCAGCTATTGACGCCAGGGCTTCCCCCCGGAACCCCATTGTCCGAATTGCAAAAAGATCCCTGGCATTTGAAATCTTTGAAGTGGCATGTCTCTCGAAACATAAGCTCGCATCATTTTCAGTCATCCCATGTCCATTATCGATGACTTGTACCAAAGTTTTTCCGGCATCTTTCAACCTGATGGTTATTGAACTTGCCCCTGCATCAATGGCATTTTCCATGAGCTCCTTCACTACACTCGCCGGGCGTTGTATAACTTCCCCTGCAGCAATCTGGTTGGCTACGGAATCCGGTAATAATTGAATAATATCTGACATCTACCTGTAAAGGAATATATAGGCGATGAGTAGCAGTATTAAAAGAATCAGGATAATACGCCTGTTGGAATTCCTGTTTGCTTTGATCCTTGTTTTGGATGTATTTTGTCTGAAAGCCCCCCTTGTAATAGTTGATGAATGTGGCCTTGTCTTTGTACCAACTCCCATCTCCTGTTCGATACTCCGGATACGATGTTCTCTTTCCTCTTTCTCCGGATCCCAGTACAGGGGAGAATAATTGAATCTATGAGCTTCTTTTGTTTTGAAAAATCGGGGCATTCCCATCATATTAATTTTGCATTGCAAAGGTATCTAATATTTTTATGAGTTAAAAACAGTCCTTGGACATGTAATTCTTTGGTCCTCTGATATGAATATTTTTAATACATTTGACATAATTGAAAAACAGAAGGATGAAGGATATTATTATTAATAGTTTGAAAGAAGCTTCCTCTGTGCTGGAAGTGTTTATACAGGATCCGGAGAAAATCGAAAGTATTGAAAAAGCCGGACACATAATTTCTTCTGCCATATCCGATGGTAATAAAATAATCTCCTGTGGAAATGGTGGTTCAATGTGTGATGCTATGCATTTTGCCGAGGAGCTTAGCGGAAGGTTCAGAAACGACAGACCTTCCTTGCCTGCCGTCAGTATCTCAGATCCTGCTCATATATCTTGTGTTGCGAATGATTTTGGCTTTGATTTTATTTTTTCCAGGTATATCGAAAGCATTGGTAATAAGGGTGATGTATTGTTGGTCATCAGTACCAGCGGGAATTCACCAAATGTGATCAAAGCAGCTGAAGTTGCCATCGAAAAGGGGATGAAGATTGTTGCCCTGACCGGCAAAACAGGTGGTTTATTGGCAAAACTGGCAGATGTTGAGATCAGGGTTGAGGGAGGGAAATACGGCGATCGGGTACAGGAAATCCATATCAAAGTAATTCATATCCTGATTGAATTGATTGAAATGAAGGTCTTGTAGAGATGCAATATGTGGCGCGTCTATCATGTAAGTGCAATGTAAAAACGTATCATTTCAACAAACAAACAACGAAGCCTCCTTGTCAAAAGTATATGCCTGGTGTTCAAGTATAGCAGGTCCTGCAACTTTTTTCTTAGTTGTCTCACTGGTAGCACTCCCATTCAGAAGAATAACAATTTTCTCTTTCATCGTATCAACATTGTACTCTTCTGTGGGTAGAATATTACCTTTCTTAACCATCGATCTTAGCTGCTCCTGTCTCCATTGATCATATGGGGGGACTTTTCTAAGTTCATTTTCAGCGATGCGTTTTCCTCCAACTTTCCAAATTCTGTTGTGGAGAGAAGGATATTTGTCCACCGCTTTTTTAAGTTCTTTAGCAGATATCCAGAACACAGTAACCGGTCCTTCAGCGATAACATCTGCCGTACGGGAACCCGTCAGGCTTGCAATTTCACCAATAAAATCGCCTCTGCCTAAAACATCAATATCTACCTTGTTTACAGAGACTCTGACATTTCCCCGGGCGATAAAATAGAGTCCGTCACTGGGCGCATTGTCACGTATAAACCGATCATCCGCAGAAAAAATCTTTGTCTGAAACTTCGGAACAATATATTCTATACATTCTGGTTCCAGGTCTTTAAACAGAGATGATTCCCGCAGTTGTTGTTCTGTTTCAGGCATACTGATCACAGGTGGAGAATCCATCAATCTTTTCATTCTTTCTTCAATCTCTTCTATCAGTTTATGCGCCTCAGCACTTTCAAGCTGTCCGTTTTTCAGCATTCTCTCCACAGTATACTTTTCGTAATTTAACAATGTTCTGATTGCCTGTCGGGTAGCCACAGCTGTATAGATTTCCGGGTAGTTTTTTCTTAAATTCCGGAGGAAAGTCTGACCAAGCATTCTGTTTTCTGTAACCTCCTCTTCAAGCAGATCTAAAATTTTCCCATCTTTTTCTTTGTTCTCAATACTTTCGGCTTCAAGGCCTCTAATCATTCTTTCTATCAGTTTCAATGCATCTTCCTGTGCCTGTACAAAAGCCCTGGCACTGTCATAACTCACGGAAATTTGTTCAAAGAAATGTCTGCGCGAAATGCTGGCAAGAAATGGAATTCGTTGCATCACATCCAGCCATTTTCCTGTTTTCCAGGATTCTTCCAGGTCTTGTCTCTGCGATAGAGAAATTAATCCACCTTCATCCAGGATCTTCTCGATAGTGTCTGAGAGGCCCATGACAGCAGATGGGCCCAGCAATCCCTCTTTGAATTGATGCCAATAGCTACTTTTTTCTTTTTGAAGTACACGTCTTCGGTATTCTGCTATAGTATCTATTTTCACATCAGCATCTTCGCCTTCTTTCACCTGAGGAGGAAGGTACTCTTCTACAGCACTCCAGTTAGCCCTGCTCAAATAGCGATCAGTTTTCGTTTTCTCAAGTGCATTTTTTGAACTATTGTAAAGATATTTTTGTGCATTAATCTGAATTAGTTTTTTGGCAGGAGAGACCTTTGTGAGCCCAAGTTTATTTACCAGTATTTTAATGGTAGTGGCATTTATAAGCAGTGTAAGTGTTACCAGACCGGCAGTGAGAAACAGGAATTGACCTCTGATCTCTTCAGGGATCAATACTTCTCCGGCAACAATTAATGCCAGCGCCAGTCCAACAGCACCCCTTAAAGCACCGTACCAGACTACAATTGCATCTTTTTTGGGAAGACCGTAACCTACACGTTTCATCAGGGGATAGAACATAAGGATTATCAATGCTCTGATAATATGTACTCCAACATATAATATCAGAAGAATAACAACATTCTTACCTGTTATGGTGACCTGCTCTGCGATAACAACTCCTACAATAATAAAAATTAAACTGTTAGCAAAAAATGCCAGCAGTTCCCAGAACTCATGAAGGAAGTGTCCTACTTCCGGACTGATCCTCGTTTTACCAATGCTTGCCATAACAAGTCCAAGTGCAACAAGTCCAAGTACACCAGAAACATGAAGGAAGTTTTCACAAATAAAGAATGTCATGTATGCAGCTGCAACAATCACACTGATCTCCACCAGAGCATCATTAAATACTTTTCTTACCCATCTGATGGTGAGGGTCCCGATAATTACACCAACCATTATACCGCCAACTGAGACTTTCAGAAACTCCACAATCGGCGAAACATCGGTTTTTTGATTTGTTACTATCGCTAAAAACAGCATAAAAAATACAATGGCGGTACCATCATTGAGCATGGATTCTCCCTCGATAAGGGTACCAAGCTTTTTACTGGCACCAAGATCTTTCAGCAAGGCAACAACAGCAACCGGGTCTGTAGCGCTGGCAACCGCACCAAACATCAGGGCATAAGCCCATCCCCATCCCTCAAGTCCCAGTCCCACGCGGTCGATCCCAATGACTATCAGAGCAGTCAGGAACATAGCTATGATAATGCCGGGGATTGCTAATATAGTTGCATTTAAAGCACTCTTTTTGAATGTATGAACATCCATGGCAAAGGCAGCTTCGAAAATAAGCGTTGGAAGAAATACGTACATGATAATGTGTGGGTCTATATTTCCGGCCCATGTAAAAGCGCGATGCAGCACACCAAGGTCAATGGACATACCTCCAATATTTGTTATGCTGAACCATCCCATTCTTAACATAGCACCCAGTACAAGGCCAATGATCAATAACCATACGGTGAATGGTAGTGGACTCTTGCGCAGGAGGTGCCGAACTGCAGCTCCCAGTATCATGGCAATAATAATAAAAAAGAGCGGTGACATATCAGTACCATGTCCGCCCGAATGATCTTCCTCATGAGATTCAATTGTCTCCCTGGCATGTTCTGAGGAATGATCTGAATCCTGAAGTATTTCAGATGTATTTGCATCGTGGACTTCTTCGTGTTGAGCAAACAGGGGAGCCTGAATAATAAAAGTAATTCCAATGAGCAGGCACAGAAAGGACAATTTCTTCATGGAGTAGGTTTTTGCTTAAATATTGAACAGAAAGATACAAAAATCCATAGCTAACTACCAAATGAGATGAGCTAATGAGATGAGAAGTGTGGGCAATAATTTGTTACAGATTGATGAAAATCAGGAAATAGATTGTAATTTTGCAGCTTTTAGAGCAAAAAGGCATAGAAATTGATGTGAAAACAGGGAGCAGACTCTATAAATGATATAAAATGAAGAAGATTGGATTGGTAATTACCATGTTTGTGTTGTTGATTCTTAGCTATTCTTGTGGTGTAGACGGGGATCCGGGTCACTGTTATTTTTCTCTTGAGTGGGAATATTACGCAGAAGATTACGGTGTGAGCTATTATGAAGACAATAACCCGGATGTTCCTGATGGGGCTGACATAGTTGAAAAAATGTATTATGACAGCTACCCGGGATCATATGATTATTATTATGAGTCAGAGGATCCGGAGAATTGGTATACTTATGAGGGTATTTATAATCTGGTTCAAAATTCTGGAACTCCGGCCAGACCGTTCGAAGATGGTTCCGACGGAGTAGATACATTTTACGATCTTTACCTTTTTGTTGATCCATTTAATGTTCAAAGAATGGCCGCTCAGAACCCAGTTGATCATAAACTACTTGATTCTCCTCAGGAGTTTTTGAAGGCTGATCCTATACGGGTTGAAGAGTCGAGCTGGGAAGTGGTAAAAGAAGGTTGGACGCTCAGTGTTACACAGAAAGCTTCTGTTTATAAGAAGATATCTCAGAATTAAATGAGTTGTTTTTATTCTGTTACGGTTTTGTTATAAAAATATTAACTATTTTTGGATTTGGTTTTTGGGAAAGAAACAAATTTCCCGGCTTGTTTTAATTGGTTTTTTCTTTGCTTACAATGTTTTTATTTACCAGAAGATTACTTCTTACGCTTATACTGTTCAGTGTAATTTCATCTGCTTTTGCTCAGGTTATTCAACTTGAGACGGAAAATGAATTCATTTCAATACACAATCTTACGAAGGAAAAATATGGGGTAGATCCGCTACTTCTAAACGGAATTTACTACGAGAATCCATATTATAATGCCGAGGGACATCCATTTTTAGGGGATGGTAACTTTCATATCGGATATATCATATTCCGAAACAAGAGATATGATGGTATCAGTATGAAATATGATATTTACAATCAGCAAATGATTATCAAGCAGAAGCAGAATAAGCCTATGGTAATGAATTTATTGGCTGGTGAATTTGTTTCAGAATTCAGCATTAATGATAAGTACTTTGAAAAAATAGTATTTGAGGATAGTGGGCCGGCGTTTTATCAAGTGCTTACTGAAGAGAAAGATATAATTTGTTATTATTTCTGGGATAAGAAGCGGTATAAGGAGCATGATGAAGGTGAACGTGTAACATTTATATTCAGTGAAAGTAAGTATAAAAGTTATCTACTGATCGATGGCAAGTTGCTCAGGTTCAGGAATAACAGATCTTTTGTGAAGCTGTTTCCTGATAAAGTGAAAAGTCAGATCAGGAATTACCTGAGGAGTAATAGTATAAAGCTTAGCGAGGCAGATGATCCAACAATGAAGGAGTTAATGCATTTTTGTCAAATCGCACTTAATAAGAGTAAATTATAAATTAATTTTTTGTTGAAAAGATGAAGCGTATTTCTATCAGCATATTTCTTTGTTTCCTTTCACTTGTCATATATAGTCAGGAGACTTTTGTGCTGAACAGAAGCTATTCGGAACTTTCATTTATTGAGCTGGTCAGGGAATTGGAGAAGGATGAAGGATTGCATTTCTACTATATGCCGGAGTGGCTTGATTCTATTTATGTGGATTTTGTTGTGCAGGAAACTCGAATTGATGATGTGCTGGAAGCTGTTTTGAAAGAAACAGGTTTGAAATTCCACATAGAAGAGAGGGATATATACATTTATGAAGGCAATCCAATTGTTTTGCAATTGCCTGCTTTTAAATCTTTCCAGAAGAAGGATCCGGTAATATCTTTCAACAGGAATGATATGGCAGACAATGAATCCAAATATCTCGAGACACAGAGTATGTCGGAAGAGAACTTCATTACGATCGGAAATATGAAGAATTTTCGGAATGGGAGGAGGGCGGCTGTCAGGGGTAAGATAAGTAACAAGGTAAGCGGAGAGTCCCTTATTGGTGCAACTGTTTTTATTAAGGAGACAGGAGCAGGAACGATTACTGATGTCAATGGTTTTTTTGAATTGAAACTCTTGCCGGGTAAATACAGAATCTCTGTAAACCATATGGCAATGAAGGAGATGGAATATGGATTGAATGTTCTTTCTGACGGGGCATTGACCATAGAATTGGAAAATGAGCTTATAGAGTTACAGGAGATCACTGTTATCAATAAGCGAAATGACAATGTAAAGGGAATGCTAATGGGTTTCGATAGAATTTCAACGAAGTCTATGAAGGAGATTCCCGTTGTAATGGGAGAGAAGGATATACTGAAAGTTGCTCAGATGCTTCCCGGAGTTCAGAATGTTGGCGAGGGCTCATCCGGCTTTAATGTCAGGGGAGGCTCAGCAGATCAGAATATGTTCTATATAAATAAGATATCTGTCTATAATACCTCACATCTGTTTGGGTTTTTTACAGCATTTAGTCCGGATATTATCAGCGATTTCTCTCTTTACAAGAACAATATTCCATCTAAATTTGGAGGAAGAATTGCCTCCATCTTTGAAATAAATACACGACTGGGAAATAAAAATAACTTCTTTGCACAGGGAGGAATCAGTCCCATAACAGGTCATGTTTCCATTGAAGGTCCGATTGTCAAGGAGAAAGTCTCTTTCGTTGCCAGTTATCGCAGTACATATTCCGACTGGATATTAAAGAGAATGAACGACCAGGATCTACAACAGAGCAATGCTTCATTTTACGACGGAACACTGGGCATTAATGCTGAACTGAATTCCAATAATAATATAAGGGTTTTTCTTTATCAGAGCTCAGATATGTTCTCCCTGTCGGAAAGAAATGACTACCAATATTCAAATACAGGTGGCTCTGTTAGTTGGAAACATAGTTTTTCGAACTCCTTTTCCGGTGATTTCTCTGTTTCAAGTAGTAATTATCAGTTTTCGACCAACGATAAAAACAATATTACTGAGGCGTTTACACACGATTACTATATTAATCATTCTGAAGCAAGGGCAGATTTTTTATCTGTAAAATCAGAAAATCACAGAATAGAATTTGGTGTAAATAGTATACTGTATGACCTAAACAGAGGAGATATTCTTCCTTATGGGGACGATTCTAATAGAATACCCATAAGTTTAGGTAAAGAGCAGGGAGTTGAAAATGCACTCTATATATCTGATGAATTTGGATTGCTACCCCGGCTAAATTTGCTCTTGGGATTAAGGTATAGTCACTATGCTCAACTTGGTCCTGTTGATATTCGGGAGTACACGGAAGGAATGCCAAAGAATAAATACAATTATAATGAGACCATTAGCTTTGGCAGTGGAGAGATCGCAAAGACCTATTCAGGCTTTGAACCACGTGCTGCTTTGAATTATGGAATAGGTCCGAAGAGTTCTGTAAAAGCTTCATATAATCGTCTTCGTCAGTATATATTCTTATTAAGCAATACCATTGCAATAGCTCCGAACGATCAATGGAAACTTACAGATTATCATATAGCTCCTCCGGTAGCAGATCAATTGTCAGTTGGTTTTTATCATGATTTTCGCGACCTCGGAATAAATATCTCTGTGGAGGCTTACAAGAAATGGATCAACAATGTGGTGGAGTATAAAGATGGTGCTGACTTTATATCAGCTGAGCCCCTGGAGACACAAATATTACAAGGGTTTCAGGATTCAAAGGGAATTGAGTTTCTGCTTAAGAAAACCACCAATAGATTAACAGGTTGGTTGTCGTATACCTATTCGCGTTCTACAGTTCTGGTAGATGGCATATTTGATGAAGAGAAGATCAACGATGGATTGCCATATCCTTCTAACTATGACAGGCCACATAGCTTAAATTTTGTATCTAATTTCAGGATCAGCCGGAGATTGAGTTTTTCATCAAATGTTGTGTATACCACAGGGCGTCCGGTAACTTTACCTATAGCGGCTTATTTCTCCGAGGAGCAGCAATATTTATTGTATTCAGACAGGAACGAATATAGGATTCCTGATTATTTCAGGATCGATTTGTCGGTAAACCTTGAAGGAAATCTAAAGTATAAAAAGGTGGCACATAGCTACTGGATGTTAAATATTTATAATGCAAGCGGACGACACAATGCGTATTCCGTATTCTATGAGGTAGAGGAGGGGCAGGTACTTGGCTATCAACTGTCTATTTTTGCGCAGCCCATTGTTACGCTATCATGGAATTTTAAGTTTGGTAATTACAACAGCGATTAAGAATAGATCAGAAAAATGGATAAAAAGACAATAAATATTCAGAGCTTAAAATACCGGTTCCGCTTTAGTGGACTCAGGTTAACTTTGTTATTTATTGTCCTGACTTTTTTCGGAAATGCTTGTATCGAGCCATTTTTTGCTGAAATTGAGGAGGAGACAAAAATAATAACCATCGAGGGAAGCCTGATCAAAGGGAATGATGTGCAGACTATAATTATTTCCACAACCACATCCTTGGTTAATCAGAAATTTATTCCCGTAAGAGGATGTGATGTAAAAGTTATTGATGAATTAAATAATAGCTTCACATTTGATGAAAATGTTGATGGTACTTATTCATTGGCAATAGATGATACTGATTTGGTTTATGACAGGCAGTACAGATTAAATATTGTCACTCCAACTGGTGGTAAATATGAATCGGAATATGAAATATTGAACAGGAGTGTTGCTGTGGATACTGTTTATTATGAGGTGGAGGAGAGGATTGAAACATACACTGGAGACTATATGGAGGGAGTTCAATTCTATATTGATATCAGGGCTGAAGATTCCACATCAAGATATTTTCGCTGGAATCTTTCTGAAACATATGAATATACAACCGGAGGTCCCATCTCCTATTTCTTTTTTGACACATCTCTGGAGCCAATTCCACCAAGGAATATCTGGGCGGTTTTCAGATGCTGGATTACTGAGGATATTCAGGGTCTCTATTTGTCCAATACGATTAATCTCACCATCAACGAAAAGAGGAAAATACCTTTACAATATGTTTCTGCAAAGACCGATCGCCTGAAAATAAAATACAGTTTGTTGGTCACACAATATACCATGAATGAAGGGGCCTATAATTATTGGGAGCAAAATAAAATAGCCACTCAGGAACCGGGTGGATTATATACTCAACAGCCTTCACGTCCATTGACTAATTTGTACAGTGTAAACGATAGTGATGAGAGAGTTCTGGGGTATTTTTGGGCTTCGTCCAGGTCAGAACAGCGAATTTTCGTTCCCCGAATCAACTCTCTTAATGTCCATGATAAAATCTGTGAACTGCATGTATTTGATATTTTGGAAGATGGAGAGGGACCATTCCCGATTTATGTTAGAGTTGATGAGGAAACAGGAGCACAAATGGTAGGTAATCCGTATTGTTTTGATTGTACTTTAAGGGGAGGATCAACAACCAAGCCTGATTTTTGGAAATAGAAAAAGAATTTGAATGGATAGAAATTTTACCATATCATTTTTGTTAGCCATGTTTTTATACACATGCATTGGCACAGTAGCTGTAGCGCAAGGGCAAGAGAAGGAGCGACCTGCTGCATCCGGTGAAAGTATTCAGCTATTCACAGACAGGGAAATATATGGTATTTCTGAGAAGATATTCTATACAGCTTCCTACCAGAAGCCATCGCAAATTGGTCAGCTCGATTGGAGTACTGTATTGTATGTGGAACTGATAAAGTGGGATGGAAGCAAACTGGTACAATCGAAGGTCTCTATTGAGAATGGCTCTGCACATGGCTATATTCAATTGCCATCTACTGTTAGTTCAGGTAATTATTTTCTGAGAGCATATACTAAATGGATGCGTAACTATTCGCCTTACACATTCACCTATCTTCCGGTAAAAATTATTAATCCCTATTCAATTGCTGTTGATAAGGGTCCGAAAGTTGGGGATGAGGTAGAAATAGCGAAGCTTGAAGGAAATGCTGAATTGACCAACGGGATAGAAATCTCAGCACTGTCAGCGTCGTATGGAAAAAGACAAGTGGTAGATTTTGAGATTACAATGCTGGATGATAATTTGTCGGGTCAGTATTGTATTTCTGTAGCGAAAATGGAGGATGGTGATGCGATTAGCAGTTCATATAGTTATGATTTTATTGCTGACAATGACAGTTCAAAACAAGTAGGGTTTTTACCGGAAATAAATGGTTTAACACTCTCCGGAAAGATAATTAACACAAGTACGTCTGAGCCTGTTCAGGGGATGAAGGTGAATCTGTCATCGTATTCGAACTCCTTCTTTTTCTCTGCTGTTTCTTCCGATAGTGACGGTTCATTTCTGTTTACCCTGCCTCATTATGAGGGCGTGCATGAGTTTCATATCGCCAAAGAGATTGGCTCAGATGATGAAATTAAGGTATTGGTAGAAAGTGAGTATTGTCACCAGGCAGTAACGCTTCCTTACATTGTATTCCAATTAAATGAGAAAGAAAAGGCTGTTGCAGGAGAGATAATTCTCAATGCCCAGTTAAATGCTAAATACAGTAGTGCTGATTTTTCAGGTCTTGCAGATCAGAATGTTGCAACTGCGTTTTATGGTGAACCAATATCAACTATTCTGGAGAAGGAGTTTATTGAGCTTCTGGATTTGAAGGAGTTTTTCTACGAGCTTGTTTATAGCGTTTCAGTGGCTTATAAGCAGAAGAAACCTTATTTGGTTGTTAACGGACAAACCAGCCTGGTCTCTTATCCACCTTTGATTTTGCTGGATAATATTCCGGTGGCAAATGATGAAAATCTGTTGGCAATACCATGTCGCAGAATAGACAGGATAGAGGTGATCAACAAGGGTTATGTTGTTGGAGATTTCAAGTACAGCGGTTTAATAAGTATTTATTCTGAGGATAAGAATATGGCAGGATTGAAGATGGGGAAGAATAGATATTTCTTTAATTATCTCTTATTTGATAACAATGAATTTTCCAATATAGATTACTCATCACCTGATGATTGTTCAACAATTCCCGATAGGAGAAATTTACTTCATTGGGAGCCAAATCTTTATCTTTCAGCTGATCAGCCCGGCAAGATAAGTTTCTATACATCTGATGCCTCCGGTCAATATGTTGTGAGTATTCGCAGTACTGACAAGGAGAGCGGATCAGAGGTATACAAGCAGGCTGTGTTTACAGTTGAATAAGAGACTTTTTGTTTCCTTCTTGGCATAGGCAGACTCCACTTCATCGAGATTTAGTTTTTACCTTTTTTAGCATTTTTTCCTGCTCTCTCCGATATTTCCGTTTCTCATCACATTAAAGGGTAAATCAATAATTTTTAATTTAAGAACCAGAAATTCTTTCAACTGATTTTGTGATCATGCAAGGCGTGGGTCATAGAGGGGAGTTCGTATATTCTTTCCATAAGAAAAATATCAAAAAAAACTCACCCCCGAAATCTCTGAAGTAGCGAGGGTGAGGTAAACCGAAGTTTAACTTAACACATTACAAAGATGAAAATATATAAATCAATATCAATCCTTTTTGCTTTTTCTGTTATGATTCTTATTACAAGTTGTTCAAAGGCAGATGAAGCAGATAATACCGATTTTATTGCTAATGCAGGAGCTATTCATAATCAATTATTGGATAATTACTATCAAAATCGCTTGAATACATCACCTGATACAGAGGAACTAATCTCAGAAGTAATTGCAATGTCTTCAGAATATTTAGTATCTCATGGTTATGATCAGAAAAGTGTATTGCAGTCCGAATCTCTATTAAAAGAAAATTACAGGTTCTCGAATCTGAAAAGCGTGATGAATGACGATTTTTCCATTGATGTAGGAAGCCTTGCAGAGCATCTTGAGGAAATGGGATTATACAGTAGTCAGTTAATTAGTGAAGTAAAGAAAATCCTGACAATGGTGACAGAAGGAACAGAAATTCGGACCATTTCTAATTATGTTAATTCAGTTTTTTCATTAATTGAATTTGACAGCCAAACTGACCTGGAGGGCCAATCTCTATTTGTTAGTATTTTTAATGGATCAAATGCCTATTGGGAGGATGTATACACCAGCGATTTAAAGAATATAAAAATTAAAGATGGTACATGGGTAATCATTAATGATGGAATTGGAGGACTCATCGGAATGATCTTTGGTCCTCCCGGATCTATAATTACTGGAACTTTGTTTTCAGCTGCAACATATGAAGAAATTAATAAATAAAAAAAATGAAGAAGATATTTCCTTTTAATCTTTATCCTAATTTCCTAAAAACAATTGGGATAATAGCTAGTGTAGTCGGTATTTTTCTATTTCTTTTCTTAAATCAAGATTATCAATTGCTATTCTATTTTGGATTAATCTTTGTCATTTATTCAAAGGAAAGAAAGGAATCTGAATTAATTGAGAAAATCAGAGCGGAAACATTTAAAACGATTTTTGGTTATTTTCTTGCATTTTTGTTTGTAATTTTTCTGATCGGGATTATTTACAAGGACATCTCATTTCCATGTTCTTCATTTCTATTGGTTGGATTTCCAATGATTCTGTATATCTTTTATTTCAATCTGCTTTTAATTATTAATTTGGGAAAAGAAGTCGAAAACCGGAAAAGGGTAAGACTTGGCTATTTTTTATGGCTGACCTTTGCATTGATTAGCTCCTTGGTCTTTGCGCTTACATATTTTACCTGATTTAACCATTTGTTGATTTCTTTAGATATTTTTTGAAGACTACTTTATTGAAAATCAGTTATTAATTTTTACAAAAAAGTGAGGCTGTTCATTGTTTTTCGGACAGCCTCACTTTTTCTTGAATAGTCATTTAGCAAATAGTGAGGTATTTTTTTGGCTCAAGACCGATATTTTCCTTTCTCACCACATTAACAGGTAACACTATAATAGTTAGAATGAAGGAGAAACCTGAAATAAAGATTTGGGAGGATTTAATCCTAAGTAAAATTTATCGAATCCGGGAGGAAAAGGTTATGCTAGATAGCGATTTGGCAGAACTGTATGGAGTAACAACCGGTAATTTGAATAAAGCTGTAAAACGGAACCTAATTCGCTTCCCCGCAGACTTTATGTTTCAGTTAACAACAAAAGAGTTTGACTACTTGCTATTCCAAATTGGAAGAACAAGTTGGGGAGGTCGCAGGACTCCGCCATTTGTATTTTCAGAGCAAGGGGTGGCCATGTTGTCCGGGATCCTCCATAGTGACAGGGCTATTAAAGTAAATATCCAAATTATGCGGGTATTTACGAAAATAAAAGCAATGCTGGAAGATCATAAGGAAATCCTTAAAAAACTGGAAATGATAGAGAAGAAAGATGTGGAACAAGATGATAAGATCATGTTGATCTTTAAATATATCAAACAGTTGGAAACGACCAGGGAGGAAGCGGTAAAATATAAAGAACATAAGCCAATGGGTTATAAACAGGGAGACAGAAAGGCCCAGGGTTAAAGGAATATAATAAATCTATAACTATGTTAATCAAAACGTATGGTAGTGCGGTGCAGGGCATCAGTGCCATCACTATTACCATTGAAGTAAATATCTCAAGGGGGATTCGGTTTTTTATTGTCGGACTGGCAGATAATGCGGTGAAGGAGAGTCAGAAGCGGATTGAGTCGGCCTTGTTGAACAATGGATTTAACTGGCCTTATCTGCGGGTTGTGGTGAACATGGCACCGGCTGATATTCGGAAAGAGGGGTCGTCGTACGATCTTCCCCTGGCCCTGGCATTGCTGGCTGCATCGGACCAGCTGTCGTCTGAGAAACTTGACAAGTACATTATCATGGGTGAGCTGTCGCTTGATGGAACGGTACAGAATGTACGGGGTGTTTTGCCCATTGCACTGCAGGCGAAAAGGGAAGGATTTCGAGGTATTATTGTACCGAAAAGAAATACCAGAGAAGCTGCGGTTGTTGAGGGACTTGAGGTGATCGGAGTGAAAAACCTGAAGGAGGCAGTTGAATTTTTTGCCGGGCAACTCTATATTGAACCTACAATTATCAATACCCGGGAGGAATTTCTTAAGAGCTATGAGAATTATGAACTCGACTTTGCAGATGTAAAAGGGCAGGAGATGGTGAAACGGGCGCTGATGATTGCCGCATGTGGGCAACATAATATCATTATGATTGGACCTCCTGGCTCTGGAAAGACAATGTTAGCGAAGCGTTTACCGTCGATTATTCCTCCCATGACACTTGATGAAGCACTTGAAACCACGAAGATACATTCAGTGGCAGGAAAGATGGGACGGGAGACTGGTTTGGTAACCTTGCGTCCGTTTCGAAGTCCTCATCACACAATTTCTGATGTCGCCCTTGTCGGAGGTGGAAGCTCCCCACAGCCAGGGGAAATCTCACTTTCTCATAATGGTGTTTTATTCATGGATGAACTACCTGAATTCAAGAGGAATGTTCTGGAGGTACTGAGACAGCCACTTGAGAACAGGTACATTACTGTAAGCCGTTCCAAATTTGCAGTAGACTATCCGGCAAATTTTATGCTGGTCGCAAGCATGAACCCTTGTCCCTGTGGATTTTATAACCACCCTGAGAAGAATTGTAGCTGTAGTCCGGGAGTGGTAGAAAAATACCTGAACAAAATTTCCGGACCGCTGCTCGACAGGATTGATATTCATATCGAAGTGATCCCTGTACCGTTTAATCAGCTGACAGAGTTGAGGGAAGCGGAGCCCAGCAGGATGATCCGTGAGCGAATCATAGCAGGATTTCGAATTCAGGAGAGTCGATTTGCCGGAATAAAGGGAGTGCATAGCAATGCCCACATGAGCAATCCAATGTTGAAGAAATATTGCTCCCTTGGAAGTGATAGTCAGGCTATCCTGAAAAATGCCATGGAGAAACTGGGCCTTTCAGCACGGGCATACGATCGTATTCTGAAGGTGTCAAGGACCATTGCCGATCTGGAAGGTAGCGAGTATATTATGGCATCTCATATAGCAGAGGCGGTGAATTATCGGAATTTGGATAGAGACGGATGGGCAGGGTGAGTCAGGGACGAAGTTAAAAGGAAAGTTATAAGATACTTTCCTTTAAATGAATTATGGTAATTATCCTGATAATTTGATTATGCAACTAAATACAGTTACATTTGTACAATGTCAAAAAATGAAAAGCTGATTGCAAGGTTTTTAGCCATGCCATCGGATTTTCATTATAATGAGATGGTAAAACTATTGGAATACTATGGGTTCCGGGAAGTAAAGAAGGGGAGGACCGTTGGTTCAAGAGTGAAATTTATACGTGAGAAAGGAGTTGCAATATTGCTACGTAAACCTCATCCATCCGGGATTTTAAAACGTTATCAATTGAAACAAATCAAAGAATTGCTGGAATTATGAAATACCTGGAATATGTTGGCTACACTGGAAGTATTGAGTATAGCAGAGAGGATGATCTTTTATATGGAAAAGTCCTGGGAATAAGAGGACTGATTTCATATGAGGGAAAATCAGGTCATGATCTGGAAAATGATTTTATAGAAGCAATAGAGGTTTATCTCGGTGATTGCGAGAATGAGGGAATTGCCCCTGAAAAGCCATTTAAAGGGAGTTTTAATGTGAGGATGTCATCTGAATTACATCAAAAAGCTGCTCTATTGGCCATGCAGGATCAAAAATCTTTAAATAGTTTTGTAGCTGAATCGATCAGGGAGAGAATTTCGAGAGAAGAACGCTAAGAGGTTTAAAATGATATTTATTTTGAAACTAACCATGGTAATGACAATATGAATGAATTTATCAAGATGGCTTGGCTATAATGTATTAGCTTTGGCAGCTGGTACTAAGTCCTTACTTATAAAGTTGTGAAAACTCAAGCATGAAGAAGTCATTTTTTAATAGCTGGAGATATGTTTTTATTATTTCAGCCATTTTCCTGTTTAACATGTGTCTCTCTCACGGGTCGCTATTCGCTCAGGAGAGGAATAGCATGAAGAAGAATGGTGTTTACCTTGAAGTATACACTATTGTACATGATTTTAGTGATGGATTTGCTTCTATCAATTATGAAAGATTGTTTGGAAAAGAAAAAATCAGGGCTATTCGTATTGGTATTTACCCTGATTTTGCAACAGCAACATCGATTCCTGTTACATTAACCAGGATTACAAGGCCCTGGAATAAACATCACCTGGAATATGGATTTGGTTTTGTATACAGGGGTGAATTGTATGAAGGGCATTACTATCAGGATTTTCCGGCAATGATGTTACCATTGATGTACAGGTACCAAAAATCAGATGGTCTGTTTATCCGTGCAGGGATAAATCTTTGGCTTGCCTGGTCAATACTACCATCTCCTTCTTTTAGTTTAGGATACAGATTTTAGATAAAGAACATCGAATGCAGAAGTGTTACTTCTGCCGTCTTCCTGTATTTTTTGTTTATTATTCTTACTTCATCAACTCCTTCACCGCTTCTTCAATCTGCTGGTCCCTTCCTCCGGCCATGATATCAGGTTCGTTTCTGACTTTGATATCAGGTTCCATCTGGTTGTTCTCCAGGAATTTCCCATCAGGTGCACGCCAGCCTCCCATAGGAATGCCGAAAACTAAAGTTGGATCGATCTGTGTTTCCCACCATACAAATGTTCCGGTTCCGGGAACGGGCATACCAAGTGTTTTCCCTCCGTTTTTCAGTTTATACTGAACCGGGAAAAGGTGTGCGTCAGAGTAATTGCTCTCTCCCATGATAACGATAGAGGGCTTTACCCACTTGTTGCGCGACTCAGAACCAACATACTGTCCGTGTGGAATAACATCGAAATATACTTTTCCGGTGAAGAAATCTGACAATTGTTCATGGATGTTTCCTCCTCCATTGAAACGGGTATCCACAATGATTGCATTTTTGCCAATGTTTCGACCCAAGGATTCCTCAAAGGCAACTCTCATGCTAGCATCATTCATAGATCGGATGTGAACATATCCAATCTTTCCACCTGAAAGTTTTTCTGTTTCAGCACGCCTGTTTCTTACCCATCGATTGTAGAGCAGTTGTCCTTCAGCACCTCCTGAAATAGGCTTAAGCTGTTCCTCCCACCTGTTTTTCTTAATTGGGTCATACATGGAAAGCAAAGTAAGTTTTCCTGTCTTTCTGTTCAGTAGTTTATAAAAATCAAAATCAGCTGTAATCTCAATTCCGTCAATCTTTTCAATGATATCTCCTGCCTTGATTTTCGAAGCGGCTTTATCAAGAGGACCACCAATTATAACTTCCGCAATTTTAATTCCATTCCCCTCATATTCATAGTCATAGAACAGTCCGAATGATGCAGTATTGTCTGAATTTGGAATTGAGTTCCTGTATCTTGCTCCAGTATGGGACCCATTTGTTTCTCCCAGCATCTCACTCAACATCTCTGCAAAATCATGGTTGTTATTGATGTATGGAAGGAATTTTTCGTACTCCTTGTAATAGAAATCCCAGTCCACACCATGAATGTCGGGTACATAGAATTTCTTTTTTAACTGTCTCCAGCTATGGTCAAAGATATAAGCTCTCTCATTGGCAGCTTTCAGGATCATTTCCCCTTTTACACTCACAGGTGTAACTTTACCGGTTTTGATATCTACCTTTTTCACGGCTCCATCTGCCAGAACGAGTAAAAAGTCACCTTCATCAGATAGCTGCATCCCGGCGCCTCTTTTGGCTCCAAGTTTTGCAAATTCCTTTGTTTTCTTTTCTCTTAAATCTGTTACCCAGATATCAAAGCTGCTTTCAAATTTTGTTACATAGAATAGTTTTTCACCATCTTCTGACAGTTTCCAGTCGCTTAGCCTTGTAGTATGTGTAGTAAGTCTTTTTCTGCGTTCAGTGAGGTTGGTCCAATCAATTTTAACAGGATCAACTTCATCATCGTCGTCCTCCTTAGCCTTGGCGTCGGATGACTTGTCCTTCTTAGCCTTGGCGTTGGAGGACTTGTCCTTATCTTTCTTCTTAGATGATTTTTCATCTTTTCCATCCTTATCTTTATCCTTGTCGGATTTTTCTTTTTCCTTTACCAGCGCCAACTCTTCTTTGCTAAGATTGAAGCGGTCATAGGCCTCCTGGGAAAAGAATAGACCAAAGACATCTGCAGTCGATAGTCGTCCTCCTTCTTGCCGGTCTCCAAGTCGGTTCGATCCATAGACCATCATCTCGCCATTCATGGCCCATTTAGCATTGAAATCATCGTAGCCACTAAGTGTAAGGTTGTGAATTTTTCCGTTTCCACTGGCAGAAACAAGTCCAACCTCACCGGACATTACCCTTTCCGGTAAGCCATACTTTACGAGGAACCATAAGCCATCGGGTGACCATTGATAATGTTGATCACCATCGGCGTAGGAATAATTATGTTCTGCAGGAAGAATCGTTCTGGTTTTTTTCGATTCCAGGTTAACAACTTTCAAAGTTGTACGTTCCTCGAGATAAGCAACTTCTTTTCCATCAGGAGAATATTCGGGCTGAAACTCCTCTGCTTCAGTTGCAATTACTGTCTCCACCTTGAGCACTGTTGAGGCATAAAAATAGGGCTCATCTTCTCTGACAATAGATGATGTATAAACATTCCAGCTGCTGTTTACTTCTGCTGCATAGAGCAGTGATCTTCCATCCGGACTAAAAGTAACGTTACGTTCCTGGTATGGGGTATTGGTGATGCGCTTGGTAATTCCCCCTTCAAGGTCGGAGACAAATATTTCGCCCCTGAATACAAATGCAAACTCTTTTCCATTAGGAGAGAGATCAATGTAATTGAAACCTCCGCTAATTGGGATTATCTTATCCAGGTTTGCAAGACCATCAATTGCAGTATTGATATCCAGTTTAAGCGGATCTCCATTAGCTGGCTGAGTGTATATCTCACCATCATAGCTGTAGCAAAGGGTATTGTCGTCTGAAATGGACAGAAATCGAACAGGATGATTTTTAAAAGTACTTATAGCTCTTGTGTTTTTATTATCTGAAAGAGAACTTTTGTATACATTGAAGGAGCCACTTTGCTCACTCAGGTAGTAATAATTTTCCCCATTTGAATCAAAAACAGGATCTCTGTCTTCACCATCGAAATCAGATAGTTGTGTATAAATTTTCGTTTGTAAATTGTATGTCCAGATATCGTGTGTGACTGCGGAGGTATGGTGTTTTCTCCAGGCATTCTCATATCCCTTGATATCATGGTAAATAATAAGATCTCCTGCTTTGTTCAATTCCGGATCCAATACTGGCGTCGAAATAATCTGGTCAACTTTTCCACCTTTTACAGGAACACTATACAATT
>JAUUZQ010000050.1 GCA_030589895.1 Bacteroidales bacterium | reverse complement strand
GTGCTGATAGGAAATGTATAAGCCTGTATGCTTAACAATCTCAATTGTTTTCTGACAGATATCTTTCTTATTCATATACTATGGATTCAGTAGATTACCAGTGAGCACACCTTCGGGAGAACATGCTGCAGTCTTGACACTATATATCTTTCCCGGAGTTATATTATTGCTTTTGCACTGAAATTTAATATAATTTTCTGTCCATCCACTAATAAGCCCATGCTCCTTTTTTCCCTCAAACAATACACTATGTTCGGGCTCAGTATTTCTATTTGCGAATTCAATTCTCTTGCGTTCAGAGAGAAGGTGAAGTCTTTTACTTCGCTCATTGATCACTTTCGAAGATACTTTCTCGTCCATTTTAACAGATCTTGTGTTCTCTCGTTCTGAATACGAGAAAACATGAAGATAAGATATATCCAGGCCTTTCAGAAATGTATATGTATTGTCAAACTCCTCATCCGATTCTCCCGGGAAGCCGACAATTACATCAACGCCAATTCCGGCAAGCGGCATCTCTTTTCTGATCTTGCTCACCTTGCCGGCAAAAAGGGAAGTGTCATATTTCCTCTTCATCTGCTTCAGAATAGTATCGCTGCCCGACTGCAGGGGAATGTGCAGATGAGGCATGAATTTTGGGCTGTTGAAAATGAATTCTATGATTTTATCTTCCAGTAGGTTTGGCTCGATAGAAGAAATTCTGTATCGCTCAATTCCCTTCACTTTTTCCAGGGCTTTTATCAAATCAAAAAAGTTCTCATCTCCACTTTGTCCAAAATCACCAATATTTACGCCTGTAAGTACAATTTCCCTGATACCGCTTGATGCAATTTCTTTGGCTTTGTTTACAGTCTCAGGAATACTTGCATTTCTGCTTTTCCCTCTTGCAAATGGGATGGTGCAGAATGAACAGTAATAGTCGCAGCCATCCTGGATCTTTAGAAATGACCTTGTACGGTCGGAAAGAGAATAGGATGGCTCAAATAGCTCAGCTTTTTTAATGGGGGAGGCGAGAATCTCGGGTTCACTGTTCTTCTGAAATCCATCAAACAGTTGAAACATCTTGAATTTTTCCTGTGCTCCAAGAATTGCATCAATGCCTTTAATTTTACTTATCTCATCAGCTTTTAACTGTGCATAGCACCCGGCAATAGCTACGAATGCGTCCGGACTCAGACGAATTGCTTTGCGAATGGCTGCTCTGCATTTTCTGTCGGCCTGTTGGGTAACTGTACAGGAGTTCACAATGTATACATCAGCTTCTTCATTGAACTCAACCCTTTCGTATCCCTGCTTCTCAAATTGTCGGGCAATAGTACTGGTTTCAGCAAAGTTTAATTTGCAGCCCAGGGTATAGAATGCGACACGTTTCTTCTCCATATACAGATCTCGAATTATTGAGTGCAAAATAAGTGATTTTTGTCGGATAAGTTAGCAGGATGTGACAGATATGGGATTGATTGGGATGAGGGAGTGGATTAAGGGATGAAATATTTCAATGCATCAGCTACTACAAATGTACTTCCACCAATAAATATAAGATCCTTTTTATCGGATTTATTTATGGCAGCTTCAATGGATGATTTTACATCCGGATAAACCCCGCCTTTTAATCCTGTAGAATTTCCTTTTTTACCCAGTGTTTTAGCATCAAGTGCGCGTGGAATTGAAGCTGCTGTAAAATAGTATTCTGCATTTGTTGGAAGAAGTGGCAGGATTGTATCAAGTGATTTGTCATTTACCATTCCCCAGATTATATGTAGCTTCTTTGCAGGTTCCCGGCTAAGTTGTTTTACGACTTCCCGAATCCCGGCTTCATTGTGTGCTGTATCTCCAATGATTTTTGGATTTGCTCCCAATATCTCCCAGCGTCCCCTGAGTCCTGTTGATTCAGCTATGGTAAGAAGTCCCTTTGACACTTTTTGATCCGGCAATGTCCATCCCTTATTAATTAAAACATCAATAATCTGAAGTGTAGTCGATAGGTTTTCCTGCTGATAGTTTCCAAGGAGATCGATTTCCCATGATTCATCCAGCTTGCTGTTTGTGTTTTCAAATCTAATAATAGAATGGTTTTCAATGCTTATGGTTTGGTATTTGAATACCCTGGTATCAGCTGATTTGTAGAGCTCGCAAGTGTTTTTTGCTGCCACTGTTTCAAAAACTGAAAGGAGCTCCGGATCGCATGATCCTATTACAAGAGGAACGTTCTTTTTTATTATTCCTGCTTTTTCAGTTGCTATCTCATGCAAGCTATTTCCCAGGAACTCAGTATGATCCAGGGAGATATTGGTGATCACGGAAACTTCCGGAGTAATTATATTTGTAGAATCGAGTCGTCCCCCCAAGCCTGTCTCTATGATGGCAATATCCACCTTTTGATTGGCAAAATAATCGAAAGCCATTGCTACTGTAATTTCAAAGAAGGATGGATTAAGAGTGTTTACCGATGCTTCTATTTTGCTTACAAATCTTATTATATCTTCCTCTCCAATTGCTTTGCCATTCACCCTTATTCTTTCCCTGAAGTCGAGCAGATGAGGAGAAGTATATAGGCCGGTTTTGTAGCCACTGGCTTGAAAAATTGAGGCAAGCATATGACTTACAGACCCTTTCCCGTTTGTTCCGGCCACATGTATTGATTTAAACAATCTGTGAGGATGCCCAAATTCACGGTCAAGCTCCAGGGTATTGTCAAGATTTGCCTTATAGGCTGCTTTCCCAATTCTCTGGAACATTGGGAGCTTATTATATAGAAAATCCAGGGTTTCCTTGTAATTCATTTCAGAAATTATTTCTTGGACCAGGTGTTCTTATGAATTCTTTCGGGTTTGAATCTTTCCGGAAGATCATAAGTTGTAGCCGGATACCCTAATGAAACCATTGCAAAAGCATGAACATGTGCGGGAAGTTGGAAAAGTTCTTTTATTAGTTTTTTTCTATCTTCCCTTGGGTGAATTCCTATCCAGCAGGCCCCCAATCCGATATGGTGCGCTGCCAGGAGCATATTCTCTGTAGCGGCAGCACAATCAACGATCCAATACCCATCACCGTGGTGCAGTTTCTCATCGCCGCAGATCAGGATTGCATGGCTGGCATCTTTCAGAAAAGTGGAATGAGGATGAATTTCCATGAATTTATTGAAAATGGACTTGTCATCTATAACAATGTAGTGCCAGGGCTGTCTGTTCACTGCAGAGGGGGCATACATCGCAGCTTTAAGAACTGTTTCTATCTCTTCATCAGAAATCCGTTTGTTTTTGTATTTACGAATACTCCTTCGTTTCAGTATCCAATCAATATTAATATTATCTGCCATGGTTAATAAGTTTGTTCATAAGATAGCCTAATGTGAATAAATCCTTCAACTACCAATATATAAAAATGATATTTTTAGGCCATAAAGTTTGATTAATAGTGGGGTAAATATGGCAAATTCAACAGGAAAAGTCAAAAAGACTTTCGTTCTGGATACAAATGTT
Organism: Bacteroidales bacterium; assembly: GCA_030589895.1. Classification (GTDB taxonomy): domain Bacteria; phylum Bacteroidota; class Bacteroidia; order Bacteroidales; genus JAUUZQ01. Next base: position 20,686 of record JAUUZQ010000050.1, on the reverse strand, counting down.
CTCTTACATGACTATCGATGCATTCGCAATTTCGAGGAGAATGATATTGTAATTCCTATAACGGCGCTCGAGGAGTTGGACAAGTTTAAGCGGGGGAATGATACTATCAATCTGCATGCGCGGGAGTTTACGCGTGAACTTGATAAGCTTTCCGGGGATAAATTATTTAATGGCGGATTGAAGCTGGGCAGCGGAATGGGCAAGCTGAGCATTGAGATTGGCCATCCTAATTCAGAAAAACTGAGTACTTCATTTCCGGAAAACACGCCTGATCACCGGATACTGGCTATTACCGAATATCTTCATTACAACCGTAATGGTAGTCCTGTTATCCTTGTTACAAAGGATATTAACCTGCGTATGAAAGCCAAGTCTCTTGGTATCATGGCCCAGGATTACCAGAATGATATGGTGAAGAATATTGAGAATATCTATGATGGGGTACAGGTAAGTGAGGATATTGATCCGAAGGCTATTTCTAATCTGTATGAGGGTAAGGAAGGGATGCCGGCAAAGACTTTCGGTATAAAAGGAACTCCCCAGGCTCATCAGTACTATATCTTCAAAAATGAATCTATGAGTGCCCTTGCACACTATGATCCATTTAATAAGCTGGTCAACAGGGTAGAGAAACACAGGACGTATGGCATTGAACCACGGAATGCTGAACAGACTTTTGCCATGGATTCACTGTTAAGACCCGAGGTGCAGCTTGTTGCACTTACAGGTAAGGCAGGAACAGGAAAAACTTTATTGGCACTGGCATCTGCCTTGCAGCAACGAAAAATGTATACCCAGATATTTCTTGCCCGTCCCATTGTGCCACTCTCAAACAGAGACATAGGGTTTTTGCCGGGTGATGTCAAGGAGAAGATTGCTCCCTATATGCAGCCACTGTTTGACAATCTTTCTGTGATCAGACAGAGTTATAAACCTCAGAGTAAGGAGTTTATGAAGATACAGGAAATGCAGGATACGGAAAAACTAGTGATTACGCCTTTGGCCTATATCAGGGGAAGAAGTTTGTCTCGGATATTTTTTATCATAGATGAGGCACAGAACCTTACTCCACATGAGGTGAAAACTATTATAACCAGGGCGGGGGAAGGGACCAAGTTGGTTTTTACAGGAGATATTCAGCAGATTGATTCCCCATATCTTGATACAAAATCAAATGGTTTGTCGTATTTGGCCGACAGAATGAAGGGTCAGGACATCTTTAGTCATATTCACCTGGTAAAAGGTGAAAGAAGTTACCTTGCTGATCTGGCAAGTAATTTGTTGTAATTGTTCATTGTTGAGTTTTATTTAGGGTTACCGGGGGTTGGAAAACCTCCGGTTTTGCCTTTCCCCCTTTCTCATAGAGGGATTTCCACTTGAAAACAGGGGGCAGATCCCGAGTTCCAAACTCCGAACTGGAACTTTGAATTCTGAACTCTGAACTCCGAACTGGATACACTCAAAAATCTACTATCTTTAAATCATAATTTCCTGAAATGCAGAAAACACTATTCATTATTCGTCATGGTAAATCCAGTTGGGAATCAGAGGTAAAAGATATAGATCGTCCATTGACAGAACGTGGAGTAAGAAATTCGTATGAAATGGCTACCCGTCTGGCAAATGCAAATTTGATTCCGGAGCTGGTATATAGCAGCAGCGCCGCCAGGGCCTTGCATACTGCAGTGATCATGACCAGGGTTTGGGAACTCCCGGATAAATCATTTTCGATAAGAGAGTTATTGTATATGTCTGGAGCTGCTGAGATTGATGCTGTACTTGCTGAAATACCCGAGGAGGTAAATTCTGTAGCAATTTATGGACACAATCCAACATTTACGGCTTTCGCAAATCAGTTTCTAAGCGCTGCTATTGATAATATTCCTACTGCCGGAGTTGTGGTTCTTACCATTGAAGCGAGCAGCTGGACAGAACTTCGAAGCGGTACTGTTCTGGAGGAAGTGGTTGATTTCCCCAAGAAGTAAGCCCTCTCTCACTCAATGCATCGATACTCAATGCATCCATACATCCACTCCATCCTTTGTTAATAACTGCTATTTTTCAATGGTTTTTGTTTTGCTCTTTTATGTATACTTGTAGCTGACAGATTCAGCTTTTCGTCACCGAATATGAGCAATTGGAAGGCGTATTTTAGAACTTCATCAACTCAAATTTACAGCTTGCAACGAGTGGAATTGCAGAGTGGTCTTATTATTGAACAAGGATGATTGACTATGACAGAAGTAGCATGTGCATTGATCAAGAGAGGTGATGAAATACTCATCACACAGAGGAGCGAAGTGATGTCGCATCCTCTCATGTGGGAGTTTCCCGGCGGAAAGCTTTTCCCAGGAGAATCTCCGGAGAGAGGGCTGATACGGGAGATCATGGAAGAGCTGAATATCAAGATCAAAGTTGAACAACTTCTTCCATCGGTTAAACACGATTATGGATCTTTGAGAATTAAACTTATTCCATTTATCTGCAGTATTGAAAGTGGAGATATTCTTCCCACCGAACACAAAGATGTGAAGTGGCTGAAAAAAGAAGATTTGAATAATTATTCTTTACTGGAAGCTGATTTGAAAATCATCGATTGTATGAATGGTCGATGGAAATAGTTGAATATCTTTTCCGGCATCTAATAGCAATATGCCACATCTTCTTTTCTAAAATCAAAATAAATAGCTTTGCATTGGCCACATCCTGTAGATTCTACGGAAATAATTATTAGTTTTAACTTTTCCAACGAAGTAATCAATGTCAGGGAGATTTTTCAAACGAATTCAAGCTTATACCCTACTTGGAGGATTGGTCTTAGGTGCACTTGTCATCATTAGTTTCAACAAGGTGGTGGATGTTACCTCTACAGATGATTTTTGCAATAGTTGCCATGTTCATCCTCATTCCACAACTTCATGGAAACAATCTACTCACTATGTCACAGCCTCCGGTATTATTACACATTGTGTTGAGTGTCACCTCCCCCCAAAAGGTGAAGGCTATCTTGGAGCAAAGATAACGACAGGCCTTAGAGATGTTTATGGAGTAATCTTCAAAGATTCAGCTTCTTTTAACTGGGAAATGAAATCAAGACCTGATCATGCTGTCAATTTTGCAAAGGATGTATCTTGCGTTCATTGTCATGTAAACATCTTTCCCCTGGAGTTGACCCATGAAGGCATGGATGCTCATTTGTATTACGAGCAGCAAGAGGGTGAGGTCGCTTGCATAAAGTGTCATTTGAATGTTGGGCATTACAAGGAGGGCGCGATACATGCATCAAATACACGTTTTGGAATTGAAGAATCGCTTCCGGATACAATATATATGACTCCATTCAACAATACTGGTTTCGTGGATTTTATAGAGACTATTCCTTATTCTGCTGTAAATTTCGAGATGATAGCTATTCCGGGTGGGACCTTCATAATGGGAAGTAGTGAGGATGATAAATTTGCAGATAGCGATGAGTTCCCTGCGCATGCTGTTGATGTTGATTCCTTTTTTATGGGAGCCATTGAAGTCAGCTGGGATGAGTACATGGCATATTATGGACAGACAGCAGCCGAAGGGAGAACCACAGATATTGGTATATTGGAGGGTGTTGATGGTCTAACAGGAGCTACGCCACCATATGGTAACCCTGACCAGGGGTGGGGTAGAGGTAAACGACCTGCTATTACCATGACCTATTATGCCGCAGAGAAGTATTGCGAATGGTTGTCGATCGTCACAGAAAAAAATTATCGACTGCCCACTGAAGCGGAATGGGAATATGCTGCAAGGGGAGGAACGGAATCGACTTATTTCTTCGAAGGAGAAGTGAAAAACTATGGCGATGTCGGATTGAAAAACAAGTTATTTGGTGTCGATACATCAATTATTAATAGCTTTGTTATTTATGCTGAAAACTCAAAGGGAATAACACAACTTCCTACCAGCGTTGCAGCGAATCCATTTGGACTCAAGAATATGCTGGGGAATGTGGCAGAGTTTTGTTCTGATATTTATTTGGAAGATGCTTATAAAGAAGGGCATAATACCAATGTTGGGATTTCTGAAGGTACTGCGGACCATGTTATCAGGGGAGGGTCATTCAGAAGTGAGGCCTTGCAACTGAGGGTATCAAACAGGGACAAAACAGATCATGAAGCATGGATGAGGACAGATCCGCAAATTCCGAAAAGTTTATGGTGGTACTCCGATGCATATCATATTGGATTTCGTGTTGTATGTGAGAACAATTAAACAAAAATATTCTAACTAAATAGACTTAATAATGGAAAACAAAGCATTCTCAAGAAGAAAATTTCTAGGAACAACAGCATTGGGTGCTGCAGGTGTTATTGGTGTTGCCGGATTGGCTTCATGTGCAAGTGAAAGTTTGGATCTTACAATTATCGCACCCTTAAAAAGGGCTGTTGATGGCAAGCCAATTAAAGCAGGGCTGATTGGTTGTGGTGGTCGGGGTACCGGGGCTGCAATGAATTTTCTCAATTCGGGAGATAACCTGGAATTAGTGGCAATTGCTGATGTTTTTGACGATAAAATTTTAAAATTCAGAAAGAAGCTGAAAAAGGACAAGGGTATTGAACTTGCTGATGAGAAGTGTTTCGTAGGTTTTGATGCGTACCAGAAACTGCTGGAAGAAGATCTCAATTATGTTATTCTTGCTACACCTCCACATTTCCGTCCTGAGCATTTCGAAGCAGCCGTTAAGGCAAGGAAAAATGTGTTTATGGAAAAACCTGTGGCTGTTGATCCGGTGGGAGCAAGAAGAATAATGGTGGCCGGAAAACAGGCTGAATCTCTGGGCTTAAGTGTTGTGGCAGGGACACAGCGTCGTCACCAGTGGAATTACCTGAGTATATATGAATATGTAAAAGCCGGTGCTATTGGTGATATTGTTTCTGCCAATGCTTATTGGAACGGAGGAAAATTGTGGCATGTCAATCCAAAAGCAGGGTGGTCGGAGATGGAGGCTATGCTGAGAAACTGGGTGAACTGGACATGGATGTCAGGTGACCATATAGTGGAGCAGCATGTTCATAATCTGGATGTAATCAACTGGTTCAAGGGAGCACATCCTGTAAAAGCTGTTGGATTTGGTTCCAGACAAAGAAGAATAACTGGTGACCAGTTTGATAATTTCTCAGTCGATTTTGTCTATGAAGATGGCATGCATATGCATTCAATGTGTCGTCAGTTCAATGGTGCAACAAATAATGTTTCAGAATATATCAGGGGAACAAAAGGATATACAAAAGGGAATGATGGTATATACTTATATGATGGTACAACTGTGTTTGAAAATGAGAATCCATGGTCACAGGATGAAGAAGTGAAGGCTGCGATAGCTGAGAAATATAACTCTCCTTACGATCAGGAGCACATCGATCTGATTACAGCTATCAGAAAAGGTGAGCAGATTAATGAAGCAGAAAATGTTGCTGCTGCGACACTTACGGGGATCATGGGAAGAATATCAGCTTATACGGGTAAGGAGACTACCTGGGATGAAATGATGAATTCCGATCTTCACTACAAACCTGAAGTATACCATATGGGTAACGTAGAAGGTGTTTCAAAGGAAATTCCTGTTCCCGGAGTTGCTGCTGCTGAGTAGAGATAGCTATTTATAATTATAAAACCGTGCTGTGAATTAACAGCGCGGTTTTTTTTGGCTATAATATTCTCTATATTCGTTAATTCAAATACTATTTTGTCAGGTACACAAGAAAATATACTGGATCCACAAGCCTGGGTTGAAAAGTATGCAGATTATCTGTTTAATTTTGCTGTTGTACGTTTGTCAGATGCTGAACTGGCTGAAGATGTGGTGCAGGAGACTTTCTTGTCAGCATTGAAAGGACAGAAAAACTTTAAAGGAAACAGCACTGAACGTACATGGCTGATTTCTATTCTCAAGCGAAAAATTATCGATATCTATCGAAAGAAAAGTACTGCGAAAGAAACGCGCATGAATGAACAGATCTCTGACGATGATTTTTACCAGAGCGAAGGAGATTTTAAGGGGCACTGGAAAGAAGGGAAGGGGCCACATTCACATTCTCTTATGCCGGATGGAGAACTTGAAAATGAAGAACTCAGAGAGATTATAGAAAAATGTATTTCACTATTGCCGGAGAATCTGGCTTCTGTATTTATTATGAAGATGATCGATGAGGCTACATCTGAGGAAATCTGTAAGGAAATGGAAATCACACCGTCGAATGTGTGGGTGATGATGCACCGTGCGAGATTAAAATTAAGAAATTGTATAGAAAGTAATTGGGTTTGACATGGCAGGGAAAATGAAACATAAACTGATGGTATTCATGAGCAAAGGGATGATCTCTTGCGATGAAGCCAGTTTTCTGATCTCCAGGTCTTATGATGATAAACTTACATTCAGACAGAAGTTTAAGTTAAAAATGCACCTTCTGAGCTGTTATCTTTGTAGAAGATATGAGAAGCAGCTGGCACAACTTAACGATGCAGTCATTAATTATAAAGGTAGTTGTGAGCACACTCATTGTGAGCACACCCTGACAAAGGAGGCTAAAGTTAAGATTTCGCAACATGTTAACAAAGAGTTAAAATCCGAATCTTAATATTTTTTTTTGATATCCTTGTAAGGAATCAATAATCCCCTAGACTAAGTCAACAAATATTTATTAATTATCAAAATCAAATATCATGAAAAACGACAAAAAGATCTTAAAATCCGCTACTATTTTTGCAAGTGCAATGTTATCAACTACAGTAGCTGTTGCTGCTGCAACTCCGGCAAATGGAATTCTTGACTATAGTGACCTGGGTTCAGGTTCTCAGGTGCGTAGTGCATTGGTAGATATGAACCTTAATGCCGAAGAGTCAAATACACTTTATGCTTACAAAATTAGCGATATGAAGTGTGGTGAAGGTAAATGTGGCGAAGGAAAATGTGGTGAGGACAAGAAAGCTGAAGACGGTAAGTCTAAAAAGGCAACAAAAGGTAAAAAAGCAAAAGCATCTTCTAAAAAAGCTGATGCAAAGAAAACTGATGCAAAGAAAGCAGAAGGAAAATCTACCGAAGCCAAGTGTGGTGAAGGTAAATGTGGTTAAGCTTCCTCCTCAAAGTTTTGGAGGACGCGTTACTTACTAAAGAAACAGGGGCCTGCTTTTGCAGGTCCCTTTAAAACAAAGTATTATGAAAGGCAGTGTAGGCATAGGGTTGAGAAGAGATATTGCAGATGAAGTATTATCATCGGATATTATACATCCTGATTTCATTGAGTTCGCTCCTGAAAATTGGATGGGGATGGGTGGATACTGGAACAGAATCCGTCAACGTGCAGTGGAAAAATATCCAGTAAGCTGTCATGGCCTTTCACTTTCTCTTGGCAGTCCAGAGGAGCTGGATTGGAATTTTATTAAGGACTTAAAAGTATTCCTTGATGAGAATAAGGTTACAGTTTTTTCGGAGCACCTGAGTTACACAAAAAGTAACAATGCGCATCTCTATGATTTGCTGCCAATCCCATTTAGGGAAGATGCCGTTGATCATGTTGCCGACAGGATCAAAAAAGTTCAGGATTTCCTGGGACGGCAGATTGCAATTGAGAATGTATCCTATTATACCCCGGTTGCTGCGGAGATGACAGAGAGCCAGTTTATTAATTCAATCGTTGAGAAGGCAGACTGTAAACTCTTGCTGGATGTTAATAATGTATATGTAAATGCCTTCAATCATAAGTATGATGCGAAAGTCTTTATTGATCAGATGCCATTGGACAAGGTTGAGTATATTCATATGGCGGGTCATGAGCAGATAGAGGAGGACCTGATTATTGATACACACGGTAAAGCAATTATTGATCCTGTATTTGACCTGTTTGAGTACACTATTCAAAAAATGCATCCTGTACCTGTACTCCTTGAAAGAGATTACAATTTCGAGGATCTTCCGGCTATATCAGCTGAGTTGGAGAAGTTAAGAAGTCTAATTAAAAACCATTGGGAGGCAGTACATGAAACTTCGAAGTGAAACAGCAGAGATACAAGAACTCCTCGGTAAGTATTGTAGAACTGGTGAGGAAGTTGCTTTACCAGGGATTACTGAAGGCAGGGTGCACCATTATAGAAGATTGGTATACAATGCAGTAAAAAATACAATGGATCAGGCTTTCCCAATTACAGTGGCTTCAATGGAAGAGGAGGAATGGGATAAGCTTGTACATGAATTCTTTTCAAAGCATCCAACAACATCAACGCAAATCTGGAAGCTTCCTTATGAGTTTTATCAGTATCACCTGTCAGCAGGTACTGCAGGTCGCTTGAAAAAACCATATCTCAATGACCTTCTGTATTTCGAATGGGCAGAGATTGAGATTCATACTATGCCGGATAAATCTATTGACCCCTATACAGATAAAGGAGATCCCTTATCTGACAAATTATTATTGAATCCCGAATACGAAATTATTCGGCTGGAATATCCCGTTCATATTCAAGCAGTCAAAGGAATCGAATTAAAAAAAGGCAGCTATTTTGTTTTGCTGTACAGGGAACCGGGTACTGGTCATGTAAAATTCCTGGATCTTTCAATACTGCATGCATTTATCCTCACACGCATATTTGAGACGGGCGAATCAGTCCAGTCATTCAAGGGAGAAATTGCTCAACTCGCACAGGTGGAAAGTGAAAAGTATCTGGACAATCATTTAACTGATTTTGTCAATAATCTCATCGATCGCCAGATGATTCTTGGTTATCGGAAAGTTTAAGTTTAAAGTATTCTAACATACACATTAACAGTATATTATATATCCTGAACAGGAAAAGTATATTTAATTTATTAATCATAAAACAGACATGTTGTGAAAAAGATGGTATTAAAATTTTATGAAGGCGTAAGCAAATTGGGAGATTTCCCATTGTTGTTTGCTCGAATTATTCTGGCAATAGGTTTCTACAAACCTGCAATGATGAAAATTGGAAATGTTTCAGGCATTGCAGAGTGGTTTGGAGGTATGGGCTATCCCCTGCCAATGGTAAGTGCAGTACTTGCAACTACTACAGAAGTACTCGGAGTTATTCTTTTGGTACTTGGACTGGGAACCAGGCTCATTTCTGTTCCCCTGATGTTCGTCATGTTCATTGCGATTTTTACTGTACATATATCCAATGGATTTGCAGCAGGCGAGAATGGCTTTGAAATTCCACTGTATTATTTTCTGATGCTATTTACATTGATGGTAAATGGGGGAGGAAAGCTGAGTCTGGATTATCTGCTTTTCAAAAAGAAGTAAGACAACAGCCTTTGATCATTGAGTTTCTCTGTGTAACTCTGTGATTTTTTGTGTACTCTGTGTAATAGCTATTGCATCGAGAATCACTGAGAATCACAGAGTATCACGGAGATTTTTATTGCTACTGGCTAGTGCAAACTTCTTACTACTTACTACCTATGAGCTACTACTTACGCTCTCCATCTAGTTGTTTCCATATAGCAAATGCCTCTTATTTGCATTTCTCCATCCTGCTTGTGACTCGTATTTGACATAGTATATCTTCAGATCTGCCTGCGATTCGTAATCTACAAAATAGAGTTTAACTTCTGCCTGACTCTCATAGTCAACCCAATACCATAGTCCGTCTTCATCAGCCTGGGACTCATAATCTACAAAGTAGACTTTCAGGTCGCATTGAGACTCATATTTTACTGCATAAACTTTTACATCTGCCTGAGATTCATAGGCAACCTTATACACTTTCTGGCCACTCAGAGATGCTGATATTAATAGAATAAATGTAGCGGAGATTATATTTTTCCACATGATAAGCTGTTTAGTGTAAAATTTACAAAAAGCCTGCCAGAAAATAAAAAACCCGATACACTTTCGTGATCGGGTTGTGAAATTATTGTGGGAACTACTGGATTCGAACCAGTGACCCCTTGGGTGTAAACCAAGTGCTCTGAACCAACTGAGCTAAGCTCCCCAAAGCGGATGCAAATATAATTTTATTATTTTAATATTCAAAGAAGAATTGTTTAGTATCAGTATTATTTGCGCTTTGCAAAAATACATGCTTAACTCCCTGGTAATTTGCGGAATATCCATAAAAATCTCTTTCTTTGCTTTGGCACTCCTGCAATAATACCCGCACATATGCGCTTATTTACATATATGAAGCACTACCTGTTCATCACAGTCCTCCTTTCTTCCGCATGGATAAGCTTATTCGCCCAACCTGCATTTTACGACAGTCTGTCATCTGCTGCAATCGAGCTGACAAATGATCGGGTAGTATATGATCCGGCTTATTATAGCTTAGATTATCCCAATGGAGATGTGCCTCCGGACCGGGGTGTATGCACCGATGTAGTGATTCGTGCCTACAGGAAACTGGGTATCGATCTTCAGAAAGAGGTGCATGAGGATATGAAGCTAAATTTCGGAAAGTATCCAGTGACCTGGGGACTTACACGAACAGATAAGAATATTGATCACCGACGGGTACCCAATTTGATGGTCTTTTTTGCAAGGCATGGACAAGAAAAACCAATGAGTAAAAATCCCGATGATTACCTGCCCGGCGATCTTGTTTGCTGGAATCTTGGAGGTGGTATTACTCATATCGGGATAATGGTTGATAAGCAATCCCGGGATGGCAAACGAAATTTGATAGTCCACAATATTGGTTGGGGACAGGTGCTCGCGGATTGTTTGTTTGACTTTGAAATTATTGGACACTATCGTTATGGTGACAATTGAGTCGGCTCTTGAATTTTTCCCGCAGAATTAATTAAATTTGAGGACTGACAAATTACCTGTAAGATGAAACTCAATATTCTTATCACCGCTTTAGTGTTCTAACCTATTTGGTTCCGGTCAGAAAGGATATGTTTATTAAAAAAGTTAGAAATTATATAAGCCAGAGTTTGAGTTAGGGGAGAAATAAAAATAAAATTATGCATGGAAATACAGAAAAATCTATGGTGCAAAGATTAGTGCTGACAACCATTCACTTACTTGCACTGCTAACTTCAGCCTGGATATTGTTTGCTTCAGGACAAGAGACTGTCTTTAATATATTTGGAGATTCTGAAATTAGTAGTTCCCTATTGTCCAGAGTTGTGATTTTTTCACTCGGACTTATCTATTTCGTCAGGTTGTGTTTTACAACTTTCACACTCCTGAAGAGACAAATGCCCTGGAATGAAATGATTGAGGTTGGAATGCTTGTTGCTTTTATACAAGTGTTTTTTGCGATCCTGCTTATTTATAACAAAGAAATCTTTACTGGATTTGACTGGATATGGCTTGGGGTTTTTGCTTTCGGCTCTTATCTGAATACTGCTTCTGAATGGCAAAGAATGATATGGAAAAAGGACAAATCAAACAAAGGCAAATTATATACGAGGGGTCTTTTTAAGTATTCGATGCATGTAAATTATTTGGGTGACACCATTTTATTTACAGCTTTCGCAATGTTAACCGGAAGTTTATGGGCACTATCCATTCCTGTGGTAATGACGATTGGATTTATTTTTATGCATATTCCAAAGCTTGACATTTATCTGAAAGAACGGTATAAGGAGCAATATGACGCATATGCAAGTAGGACAAAAAAGTTTATCCCATGGATCTATTAATATAATATTACACTATGAAAAAAGCACTTGTAATAATACTCTTTCTTATCTCAGTATTTCCAAATGGATTCGCACAAAACATTCAATCTGAGAAGACTGATAATAATCCTATCAATATAAACGGAGTTTTCCCGAACCTGACTATCATGGGATCTTCAGATAAGGGGCGAAGTGAAAGCGGGATTGGAGCATTGATCCCATGGGCAGATAAGCTTTGGATGATTGGGTATGTGGCACATATTCAGGGTTCAGGATTAGGACTGTATGAGATCAGTGAGGATATGACTATGCTTAAGCACCCACAGAGCGTAACCGGAACCTTTGCAAACAGAATGATACACAATGAATCGGAGCAGGCAATTATTGGTCCACATTTCATTGATAAAGAAGGGAAAGTAAGAACATCCACCGTATTGTCAAAACACCGCTTAGCGGCAACAATGGTTCATCTTCTTGAACCCAAAAGCAAAGTTTACTTCCTGACTATGGAGGGCCTGTTTTTTGAATGTAATGTTAATACCTTAGAAACTAAATTGCTTTTTAAATTGCTGGAGGAACTGGAGCTCCCGGCAACAGGATATGTTCATTTTAAAGATGGACATACAGGAAATGGCAGAGTAGTTGTGGCAAATAACTCTTATGATGAACGTGATTATCTGGGAGAATCCTTCGCCGGAAGATTGGCAGAATGGGATGGAAAGAGTGAAAAATGGACCATACTCGAGAAGACAGCCTTCATCGGAGTTGGAGGAAAAAATAGTGCCAGTTATAAAGGGGAATCAATCTATGGTAATCCGATTTTTGCCACTGGTTGGGATAAAAAATCTGTTATTCTGAAATGTTATAATGACCGTTCTCAGCAATGGAAAAGATACCGCTTACCTAAAGGAAGTCATTCTTTTGATCATGCATGGAATACAGAGTGGATGAGAATAAGGGAAGTGCAAACAGAACGGTTTATCATGGATGCTCATGGAATATTTTATGAATTGCCAATGATGACTTATGGGGGCAATGTTTGGGGTATTAAGCCCATCGCATATCACTTAAGGATTGTCCCGGATTTTTGTTTTTGGCGTGGCATGTTTGTGATGGCGGGAGACCAGACAGATCATGGAGTTGGACAACCTCAATCAGGATTATTATTTCAAAATATCGATGATCTGTGGAATTATGGTAAACCAGCTGGGTGGGGTGCAGTCTGGCAAAATGAGATTATTGAGGCAAATGTGTACTCAGATCCATTTTTAATGACCGGATTTGACAAAAAAACTGTTCACTTGAAAAACAATGGTGAGGATGAAGTGGAATTTTCTATTGAAGTTGATTTTTTAGGAAATGAAGAGTGGAGTACGTTCAAAACTATAGAAGTGAAGGGAGGAGAGTATTCATATTACATTTTCCCTGATGGATATTCAGCTCATTGGGTAAGATTAAAGATCAATAGAAAGTCTGATGTGACTGCTCAGTTTATATATAACTAACCTTCAGCCCTTACATTTAACATATTATCTGTTAATTTTTCAAATAAGCTGAGAAACTCTTTTTGTTCTTTGGCAGTGAAAATTTGAAGTATTTTCTCTATATATGAGTCGTTTGTGTAGTTGATTGTTTCACAGACTTGCTTGCCATTTTTAGTAAGATTAAGCAGGGCTTTTCGTCTGTTCTCCTGAGGAATTTCTCTGTCTACCAAACTAATATTAACCAGTCCGTCAACTGTTCGGCTAACTGTACTTTTGTCAAGCGACATATTCTTTGCCAACTCCGATATTGAAATTTCTGGTTTTTTCTCAACCTCCAATAAGGTGTGACATTGAGCTACGCTTATTCCATTGCAACAGGATGCATTGTTTTGAAAAAACAGTTCTCTGTCGAAAGTTTTTAAAGTTTCCCTGAAAGTTTCTATATATTTTTTATTCATGATAATAGATTTAGTCGAGCTATTAGCAACAGGATGCTCCAGCTCCACAGTCACAATTAGGTTCAGTTCCTTTAAAGAACCCGGTAATAACTGCCGCCGCACAGCCAACTCCCTGGTTCACAGATAGCGCATTGGTAATGCAATTGATATCGCAGGCCCCGCATTCAATACAACTGTCCCTGTTGATAATTTCTGCTTTCTTGTTGGTCATTTTGAATACATTATGTGGACATACAATTACGCACATCTGACAACCAATACATTTGGAAACATCATATTCTAATGTGACAACATTCTTTATATATTTCTGAGAATCCATGCTTATAGAAATTTTGTTAAAATGACTATGCTTAGGCCAGTGATAACGAGTGTTAATTGTAAAGGGACAAAAATTCGCATCTCCTTTTTCACTCCACTTAGAGATGTATAGGTGCTTGCTCCTGTGAAATTCATTGTAAGAAATGATGATACCGCTCCTGAAATAAGGATCCATCCCGCCATCTCCCATACTGAATTTTCAGTAAATGTAATGAGCGCCACCAGTCCGTAAGTTAAGAAACCCGCAACAAGTCCCTTTCCTCCAAAATATCTGAATGGCAGCCATGGTAACAGAGTCGGGGCTAAAAACGCACCTGTTATATATGCAAGCACAAGGTAGAGGCTCGCTGATATACCCTCCTGCCAAATTGAAGTGAGGGAATATCCACCTTCACTAATTCCTGAAATAAGAAGAATTGCGATCAAGGCAAACATTAGATATTTCAATGAGTTCACAAGTTCTACCGGTGCTAAAAGTAATCTGTCTCTAAAATTGAATTGAACTGAGCGCATTGCTTCAGTTTTCTTCAGACCGGATGCCAGATACTCTTTAATATCTTCAGCCCTCACGGGACCAAACTTCACAGAAAACCCGGTGGCATCCTTGATTTTATGTGCTGCAACACCAGGCGCCCCTAATTGAGGTAGGATTAGACGTTTGTGCGATACATATGACTGCAGGCTGGAATCTTTTATTTGCCTGATCAATTCATCGGAGCCAAAGGTCCCTTTCCCTGCAGCACACCATACATTAATTCCATATGTTTCTAAAATGAGAATCCATGCATTAATACCCTCCAGACACCTCCTTACAATATCAAAACTTAGCTTGTAGTTTGAAGTTACAATGACTTCATCCTTGTTTCCCGGATTGCCGATCTTGTATAATCCGGGATCTACCCGGTAACTATTCCTGCCAATTGATGACCTTACCTTAAATGTTCCCCACCGGTCTTTTTTTGACCAGCTTGATTCAACTCTGGGTATACTAACAAGTGAGAGATTATTGAAATCCATAATAGTTTCGTATTAAAACAGTTGCAATCTACAACAATTGACAAAAGAAACAATAATATCTCTTAGATATCCATGGTTTTTATGCAAAATGAATATTGGGAAGCTAAATTCGCAAGTGTACGATTCTCCTATGTCATCCCTTTTTCTTAATTTTAGTCTGTAAATGATTGAATTCCTCACGAGCTTAGTTGTACATTCTAACAATCCCGGCATGAAAAAACTATTTTCCTCTTGCTTGTTTCTATTTGTACCTCTGCTCGTGCATGGTCAGATAACAGAGACATTTGGAGATCTCCTGTATGCAGATACGCTTGAATTCAGTCCCCTTCATGAGTGGATCACCATCGAAAATCCTGAGTCAAATATTTGGGAAGTGGGAAGCCCGAATAAGCTGTTCTTTGATGAGGCTCTTTCAGGATCCAGAGTAATGCTTACTGATTCATCCATGAATTATCCGGGTAGTCGAAATGACTATTTTTATATTACTATCCCATTGTATGATAGCCCATGGGGTGAAGGCATTCTTTCTTTCTATCATAAATTTGATACTGATACTTTGACAGATGGAGGAATCATCGAAATGTCGTATGACAATGGTATCACCTGGTCTAACGTAAAAGATGACATTACTTACGAATCAAAGGAATTTGTGGGTTTGTATGAAGCTACTTTGGAAGGGGGTGAATGTGGATATTCAGGGAGGTCAGACGACTGGAAATATGTAGAATTGTATTGGTTATGGAGGGTTCTTACCAAGAGCTCAGAGAGTCAGGATGATGGTCCGATGATTCGTTTTCGCTTCATAAGTGATGATATTGATACACAGAAGGAAGGCTGGATGATTGACGATATTGTTTTTCGCGGATATAGCGTAACAGGAGATATTGAGGGGTATTTGATGAACAAAGTCACAGTATTTCCCAATCCGGCTGATGACATAGTTAATTTCAGGATAAATGAACTATGCGGAGAGGAAGTAATGATCCGATTCTATAACGCTATCGGACAAAGTATTAAATCAGTAAAGACCAGCAATTATCAGTTGGATATTTCTGACCTTCAGCATGGAGTCTATTTTTATGAAATTCAGTATGATAGTGAGGTGATTTTCAGAGCTAAATTGATAAAGAAGTAGGATTGAAAACTATTTAAGAACAAAGGTAATTTATGAATAGCAAGATATTAATTGTGCTTTTGGCAGCAATTTTATTTGGAGTAAATCAAAAAGGAATCGCACAACCGAAACATCTAATGAAGATTGGAGTTTCTGATAGTTTGTATTCTGATATTCTTGAGGAACAAAGAGAGATATGGGTGCAACTACCTGAAAGTTTTAATCCTTCAAGTAAAACTAAATATCCTGTAATTTATGTATTAGACGGGGGGGTGCATTTGAATGCAGTATATACGGTATTGAATTATTATTGGGGAGGATTTATACCTGAGATGGTAATTGTGGGAATATCCAATCGGGAGAATAGAATAAGAGATTTGACCACTTCAGTGGTAGAAACCAGACGAGAGATTGAATTTAAGCAAGAGACCGGAGGTGCAGAAATATTCACCAGTTTTATTGAAACGGAGTTAATCCCATATATTGATAATAAATATCCTGTAACGGATTACAGAACCCTGATCGGTCATTCATATGCCGGATTATTTACTGTTAATACCCTAATAAATCACACAGATCTATTTGTAAATTATCTGGCTATTGACCCGAGCTTCGATTGGGATGATCAAAAGTTGTTGAAGCAATCGACAGAAGTACTCTCCAATAAGAATTTTGATGGTGTATCCCTTTATATTTCAATGAGCGGACAATTGCACTTGCAAAATGATGATATTACTTTTAGTAATGTAATGCAGGATAGTTCTGAATACACATTATTTGCACGCTCTATTCTTGAATTTTCGCACCTGCTTGAAGTCAATAAGCAGAATGGATTAAATTTTCAATGGAAATTCTATGAATCTGATCTTCATGGAACACTTCCTTTGCCTTCAATTATGGATGGTTTAATTTACCTTTTTAATTGGTTCCCAATTGAAAATACTGATATGTTTAATAGTCCTGAAACACCAAAAGAGGCTTTAATTCAACTGATTAGAAATCGGGAAATGAAACTTGCCGAGCATTTTGGATATAGCATTCCTCCATTCGATGAAGGACTTTTAAATATGCTTGGTTACATGAATATGGATTGGGGGGAATTGGAAAAATCGCTGGCCTTATTTCAACTTTGTATTGAGTATTATCCATTAAGTGCTAATGCATATGATTCAATGGCTGATTACTATGAATCACAAAAAGATTATTCAAATGCATTGAAGAATGTATCCAGGGCCTACGAAATTAGTGGAGATGAGTACCTCAAAACTAGAATGGAGGAACTTAAATTGAAGGACTTAAAATAAATATTATGAAAAAGATTATCCGTATTTTCTTTATCACCATAGCTACTATATTTCTTCTGCTGCTTATTCTTCCAATTTTGTTTAAGGGGAAGATTGAGACTATCGTAAAAGACCAGATCAATCAGAGTGTAGATGCCACTGTCGATTGGGACAGGTTCACACTCTCCCTGTTTCGTGGGTTTCCGGATCTGAGTATAAATCTGCACAATGTGTCTGTAGTGGGTGTGGATGAATTTGAAGGTGATACTCTTGTCGGACTTAAGAGGTTTGAGTTCAGAGCAAATCTATTTAGCGCTATTAAAAAGGAGGTGGTGGTGAAGTCGATCTTATTGGACCAGCCACTCATTAATGGTATTGTGCTGGAGGATGGAACTGCAAACTATGATATAGTTCCTGTTGCTGAGTCGGAATTTGCAGAAGAAGCAGAGAAGAAGGAAATTCCGGAAACAGAAAAGGAGGAAGTGGAAGATGGTGAAGAAACCTCAGGTGGATCTTCTATGGGTATCGCATTGAAGCGTTTTGCTATTCAGGATGGTCGTATTAGTTACAAGGATGCTACTATGGGTGTAGATGCACAGATTGGAGATTTTGATCTGGAGTTGAGGGGTGATTTTTCAATGGACCAGACGGAACTTGAACTGATGATTTCTATAAATGGGATCGATGCAAAATATGAAGGAATTCGGTATATGCACAAGGGGAGTTTTGGAATGGATGTTATAGCTGCTGCTGATATGGTGAGCAGTATTTACACACTTAAAAAGAGTGAAATACGTATCAACGGACTGGTTTTGGGTGCTGAAGGAACTGTGGGTATGCCAGAGGACGGTTCGATTGTTACGGATATTAGGTTTTTCACCAAGGAAACATCTTTCCAGACCCTGCTCTCAATGGTCCCCGCAGTGTACCTGACCGATTTTGAAAGTCTGGAAACCAGTGGCTCATTAGCACTTGAGGGAACCGTGATTGGAACAATGAAAGATTCTTTCATGCCGAATGCGACTATTGAGTTGAAGGTCATTGATGGTTTCTTTTCATATCCTGACCTTCCCAAAGATGTATCGGATGTGCAGATTGCTTTAAAGGTAGATTACAATGGTACTGATATGGATGCCACCACTGTTGACCTGGAGAAATTTCATTTGCTGTTTGGTGGAAATCCATTCGATATCAATCTTCATGTTGACCACCCATTCAGCGATATGCATGTGGCCGGAATGGTGAAGGGGATGATCGATTTTGCCAGCCTTAAGGATGTGATCCCTATGGAGGAGTTGGATTTGTCCGGAAGATTGGATACAGATCTCAGATGGGATACACGGATGTCATTTATCGAAAATGAACAGTTTGAGCAGGTAGAACTCGACGGTAAACTGCTCATTGAAGGAGTACATGTCAATGCGCCTGATATTCCTGTTCCTGTTGAACTGAAGAAGCTGGCCATCTATTTTACACCAAGATATGTGAACCTTGAGACTGTTGACTTGTTATTGGGCTCATCTGATCTCCATCTTGATGGAAGACTAAGTAATTTCATTCCTTTTGTTTTCGATGACCAGACGGTACATGGTTCATTAAATATCTCATCTACCTTGTTGGATGCCAATGAACTTATTCCCAAAACGGAAGAGGTGTCTTCAGAGGAGATAGAAGTTCCGGAAGAGATTGAAATTCTGAACGACTCTGTTGCTGGGCCTTCTCCAACGAAGATTCCTGAGAACATTGATTTTGAAATGACACTCGATCTGAAAAAGATATTGTATGATAGTATTGTTATTGAGGATCTTACAGGAAGCATGGGGGTGAAAGATGGTATTGCCAATCTTGATGATTTGAACATGGATGTAATGGAGGGAAATGTTGCCGTTTCCGGTGTGATTGATACTCGTGGTGAATATACTGATGCTGATCTTAAACTTGATATGATCGGTATTGATATACCTGCATCTTATGAAGCCTTTGTATTTATTGAAACATTGGCTCCTGTGGCTCGTCATTGTGAAGGAACTGCAAATGTGGAAATGAAACTCTTCACACTGCTCGATGCCTCTTTCAATCCTGTATATGAATCCATAAACGCTGATGGACACCTGTTTGCCCGCAATCTGAAGGTGGAGCAACCGGCATCTCTGGAGCTCTTGGGCTCAGTTCTGAAAAACGAAAAACTAAAAAATCTGGAACTGGAAAAAGTAGACATCAGATTTGCTATTCGCGATGGAAGAGTAAGTGTTGATCCTTTCGATATGGACTTTGGAGATTCGAAAATAATTGCTTCAGGTTCGCATGGCATTGACCAGACCATGGATTATATCCTGGATATGAATATAGCAAAAACTGATATGGGCAGTGGTGCCAATGAGCTGATGAGCAGTGTTGGCGCCCTGGCTGCCGGAGCGGGATTTGCTGTTCCGCAATCTGATTATATTAAGGTAAAAGCCAATATAACGGGTACATTTAAGGATCCAAAAGTTAGTACAGACCTTAGCGGGAATATTACGGATACGAAAGCAGCTGTTAAAACAGCAGTGAAAGAAAAGGTGACTAAAGAGGTCGAAATAGTTAAAGAACAAGTGCGCGAAGAAGTAAGTGAAAAAGCTGATGATCTTATCAAAGTTGCCGAAGAGGAGAAAGTCAAACTGATAGAGCAGGCTACTATTGCCGGGGATAAACTCAAAAAGGAAGCTCAAATTCAGGGTAAAAAACTGATCAAGGAGGCGGGAAGCAATCCAATTAAAAAAGCGCTTGCAAAAAAGGCGGCTGAGGAAGTGAACAAGACTGCAGAAAAGCAAGCGAAAAAACTTGTAATGGAAGCTGAGCAAAAGGGAGATGCTATTATTGAAAAGGCAAAGGAGCAGGCGGAGAAAATATAGATACTTGCTTCAATCCAGGAATTTCAAATATCCGGATAGTGCACCTAAAATTACTTTTGGTAAGATTTATGAAGCAGATGGAAAAAAGATGATGGCAGTATCAATTAATGCACATCATGGATTGGTAGACGGATTTCATGTCTCAAAATTTTTAGAGTTATTTCAAAAACTAATGGATAAATAAAGATTCTTTATGGAGAGTGATGAGATAAAAGAAAAAATCCTGACAGAAATCTCAAAGACAGAGAAGCATATCGTTGAGTACAAGGAGATGAGTGGTCCGGTTGAGCCAGACTGTGCCATTGGAAGGATAACCCGAATGGATGCTATCAATAATAAGAGTGTTACAGAAGCATCCTTGCGACAGGCAGAAGAGAAATTGCGGAACCTGAATCAGGTGTTGTTAAATTTCGGCACAAAAGATTTCGGACTTTGTCTGAAGTGCAGAAATCCAATTCCTGTTGAGAGGATTCTATTTAGACCTGAAAGTTTGTATTG
>JAUUZQ010000079.1 GCA_030589895.1 Bacteroidales bacterium | reverse complement strand
TTTGGCTCTCGGTCCATGATGGATAGTCGGCCGTTCCAGATTTTTGAGGGTTCAAATGAGATGCTCTACACGCAAATAAGCGAGATGGGGCTTAAAATGATGACCCGATTGAAAACTGTAAACCTGTTCTCCTTCTTAATGAAGTATGAGCTTACAAAAAATGTGGCTGCCCATTTTAAATCGATGTTAAACTTTACTGTGGATGCCAATACGCCACAAAGGAAAATGATCGACCTGGGAAAAATAATCAGTCGGGTCATTTCTGTCAATCACCTGGTGGAAATGGGGAGTAAAGGCTTCAGACAGGACCTTATCAATTCAAGCATTGAAACGATCAAGCACGAGATCTCCATGCTGGTTGCATCCTATCAGTATCAGATCAAGGTTGCCCCGATCGAGGATTATAAAGACAGCGGCAACTGGTCTTCCTACTGAGAATCGCAGCTTGGAATTGATCAAAACTTGTACACTAAACCCATTCCATTTTCTGTGGGGCCAAAATTGATGCTGCCCTGGATTCGTGAGTTATATTCCATTTTTTCCCTTTTAAGATTATTATCAGCCTTGGTAGAGAAGGGAATTGTACAAATACCTGCAACAGCCCCTACAATACCAGCAATCAAGATACCCTCTGATGCCATGTCCTGGCTTGACAGATAAAGAGAACCTGCTCCAATAGCATAACCACCTATCATAATTATCCTGGCAGTAAGTTTCTTTTTATAATATTTATTGATCTTAATATAAGATTCTATGTCATTCACACTTAAAAATGATAATGCTTTTTTCATTGAAACCGGTTCATCATTTATATGGGGCTTGAGTTTTTTTGCAGCAAATCTCAGTGCATTTGCATTTACTCTGTTTGAATAGGTATTAATCTTGTTATCTCTAATTACATTTGTTGAATTGTCATCCGGGTTATCGTTGTTATTTATTGAAATCGGAGTACTGATCTCTGATCCTAAAATGGAGTCGGTACCATCTGATTTAAAATAGAATTTCCCCGTTAATTGGGACCATTCCTGCGGATTCTGCCGACCATTGCTTGATGTGCGAACAGCGTTACGTGTATTAATGAATACATCTTCGATTCGTTGATTTACAAGCATTTGTTTTGCCAATTTCTCGGTATAAAGTCCATTGCTTCCATCTCCATCTGAAGCAGTTGCCCCTGCAGAAGTTGCAAAGGCTATTATTGTTCCGCTGGGAGCAGCCATTGGAGTAAATCCACCAGATCCACTTCTCATCCATGACCTGTATGGATTATCCCTGCAAGCATCAAGTATTACAATGTTTATGTTATCAGGATATTGTTCAAATTGATGTACCACTTTATTCACATCAACTGCTTCAATTTGCAGCGCATATTTGTCATCTATCTTTGCATCTACCGGCAGGAGATAATTCACCCCTTCGACCTGAATCCCGTGTCCGGCATAGTAAAATAATGTGATATCATAGTTGACAAGGTTTCGCCAAAAATTAAGAATAGCTAAGTCCATTTCCTTTTTTGTCGCGTCAACACGTTTTATAACATCGAAGCCAAGCTCCACTAATGTTGATGCCATCAGCTTAGCATCACTTGCAGGATTCTTTAATACACCTCCATGCTCATAAGCGCTATTCCCAATTACCAGTGCAAGTCTTTTTTGAGATTGTAAACTGTCCTGACCCGATATCACGAAGAATAGTAATATAATACAGGTCGTCAGAAATGATCTTTTCATTTTATTCCTCCTGGTTACTAAAGAACAATGATGAATATATTTACATTTAAAGTTAAGGGATACTTTTTATTAAAAAAAACTATTTTATAATACTCCCTATTTCCTGTACCAAAGGCACCGTTTGTTTAGTTAAACATTTGATTGTTTTAAGCAGCATTTATTGTAATGGATTGAAAGTTGATATAAGCGCACCTGAAAGCCATAGCCTTTTATTCCTGATCTGATCCTGGAATTCTATAGTTTCCGGTTGTGAACATCTCCTGTTGCTGGAAAAACACCTTTGCGATCACCCTTTTTTCCACACAGACCCTTTACCCTAATCTGTTTAATTTAAGATTATTAACTTAGCAGTCCGGGCAAAATCTCCCGCTTTTATTTGATAAAAATAGACCCCGGCGCTCAGATCTCCCGCATAAAATGAAAGTTCCTGCTCACCTGCAGGATATTGCTCATCCGTCACTGTATAAACCATCTGGCCCGACAGGTCATACAGATCAATCCGTACGTTTGCCTGCCAGGGCAAGGAAAAACGAATTTTTGAGAATGTGCTAACAGGATTTGGATAGGTTTCAAAATGGAATAATTCTGAATCAAAGCTTTCCACATCGATATAGTTTTCGGCATATTCGCAATCCCCGCAATCAATAAGTCGGATCATATTCCATCCTGTGTTATTGTTTTCATGTATCTCTGTAATTTCATCCTCAGGATCAATAACTGCATAGATCCGTGGAGAACAACTTAGCGTATCCGGCACTTCCCAGTTAAAAGTCAGGTACTCTTCAAAATCGAGAATTGCTTCGCTGGCCCCATAGATCATGGTGCTGTATTTAGAGCTTCCTGTTTCCCCATATATATCAGTCAGTTTGATCCCCCCATTTTCCGGATCTCCTAAGTAATAATCAACCTTCAGTGTGTTTTCAAATGTAAGCAAGCTATAATTGTGTACGCGGGTTGTAATGCAAACTGTGTCGCCCGGGGAAACAATGGAAGGGTAAAATTGTATCTCGTTTGTTTTTTGTGTTTTTGACGGTTTAACGTTCTCACTTCCTTTCTCTACTGCATATCTCCATGGCAGGATAAAGGCTAAGTCCGGATTCTGACCATAATTTTCTACCCACCAATCCTTATTACTTTCATCCAGGTCAATCATGTAATCAAGCACCAAAGCTCCACTTTGGGAGCGGTATATGTATGGGGTAATGAAATACCTGGCCACATTATCATAGCTCTCATTGAGCCGGCCGATGTTCCCGTCAATTTGAAACGCATCTCTAAGCTCAGTGCTGTGGTTAGTTAACGATGAGTTACTGAAATAGGAGGAGAGCTCATTGGATACACCTGCCCTGATATCTGTCGCTATAGATCCTCCTATACCAAAAGCTCCCAGGTTAATCGTTGCAGTTCCTTCAAACCCTATTTTCATAAACATATCCGACCCAACACCGCCTGAAAAAGAGAATGCATCACTCTCACTGGTAATATTCTCAAAAGTAAATTTGAAACTACTGTTTCCGGTATTGCTTACCGGCACCCTGGAAAATTCATAAAACGAAAATTCAGACGCTCTGCTACAAAAATCAATGGAATTTTTAAATGGTTTATAAGAGAGAATATTTCCCGGTTCATGGTTAAATATATATCCCGGGTGATCCCAACTGTTTCCACTCCCCCAAACCGATGAAAAATTATCAGATTCAGGATTTAAGACTGCGATTTTGCCAATTTCTTCCAGCGCTTCATTGTAAACAGGATATCTGTAATAGCTATAGTCAAGGCAAGAATACAACACATAGTCTTCAGTATACACCTTTTTCTCCTCTTCTATAAATGTGTTATGACTTTTTGCTTCATAGAATGAGACCCCACTTTCCCAGTTTTTTTTGACAGACTTTTCAAAACCTGATCCTCCTGCCATGGCATATGCATGAAAGTCGGAAGAAAAGCCAATGCTGTTGTCCACTTCAATGCTCGTGGTACTCAGTTCATCAACCTTGGTATTATATAATGCAGAGAAAGCAGGATCTTCATCATTGAGAAAAGCATCACAAAGATCATGGCTTACACCATCTATAACATCGAAGTGTACCGGCGGAGCATTTAGAATGATAAGGGGATACTGCAGGTCCATAACCTGGGTCACAACAGGAATTCCAATCCGGTAAAGATCTGCATTTTTCAGGTCAAAATCGCCGGTAGTCAAAGCCGAAATTTCAATATCTATATCTGTAAATGGTAAATCATAGGGCGGACCCGGAGGTAAAAATGCAATAGTGTCTGAGTTGATGGTATCTATCATCAATATTTCAAAGGAGGGTATATCGGGGGTTTTATACATTTGATGATAGTAAGTCTGATTGGACAGGAGCAGGACCACCTCCTTGTTAAAGTCCATCGTCGCCGTATCGGGGTTCAGATCGGCCACCACAAAGGCTTCTGTCCCCTGGATATTCAGAGAGCCCTCTGCTGCCGGGCGCCACTCCTTGATCTCAAGTTCCATACCCTGGCCGGTTGAACCCAGTACAATGAATTCGTTCGCCGAGTTGATCAACACCTCATCCCTGCCCAGGTTATCCATCTGCTCACATTTCAGTGAAAGGGCGATATGCTGCTCTGCGGTTGCCCCCCTCTCTCCAAAGTAATCATAGGCCAGCAACAAATTCTGAATGTTCACGATCTCCCCGGATGGCGCTTCCAGTTCAAATGTATTTATAAACAGCGGGGCACGGTAATTATATCTCCAATGGTATGTGATATGAAAAATATCATCATAGTGCTTCCACCTGTAATAGCAATAATAGTTGGACCATCCCACCACAATTTCATCTTTGCCATTAATGTTCAGATCGCCGCACGTAATTCTCATTTCATTGATCACATTGGTATGCCACCAGTCGTAGTCAGGCATCTGTGGATTGCTCAATTGAATATTCTGCATCTCATTGATCTTTACCAACTCATTAGACGTAGTATCATACTTCAGGATGTACAGGTCATATTCTGAAATAAATATAGGAGGGTTAACGCCAGAATTTGCTTCAGTGGGTAGGGCTTCATTTTTAACCATGACTATTTCATCTATTCCATCACCATCAATGTCTCCGGACGTGATATCGAAGTTATAGTCAAAATAAGCTATCTCTTTAAAGGAATCCAGCAGTTTAATGTTTAAGTCCGCATCTGTTTCAAAGATCGAAAGCCTGATTGTTTCCCCCGGACCACCGTAACAGATCACAAACTCATCCTCTGAATCCTGATCGAAATTACCGGTGCAAATTCTCAGCCTTCTGTAATCCATCGTATTTAGTTCCTCCAGGGTATACTCTTTTTGACCAGCCCCAATTAAATCTTCACCCAAAAGGGGAATTGTTATTTTAATCCCACCCGAGATATTGTCTCTGATGCATACTACCTCATCAGCACCATCACCGTTAAAGTCGCCAGTAGTGGCGGCAGTTTTTCTGATTTCCATGAATTTGGACTGGGAAGCTTCTTCCCCAGTGATAATATCATTCAGTGTTTCAGGAATATCCAGTACTCCCTGCTTGGAGAAAACGTTACCAGTTGTTGAATAAGCTATGAATATCTCTGAAGAGCCTCCAACTTTATAAACATTGGTAATAGGATCCTGTGCAACCTGTCCATTTAAAAAACCAAAAAACAACAGAAAGGATATGGTAATTGATATTTTTAATGTAAAAATTTTCATGCTGTGGTGTTTATTATATTTAAGTTGAAACAAGGTAATTGTAGAGCAAAAGTTCAGCTTAGCATAGCTGAAGAGAGGAAGAAATTTTAGCTTAACATAGCTGAAGAGAGGAAGAAATTTCAGCCTAGCATAGCTGAAGAGAGGAAGAAAGTTCAGCTTAGCATAGCTGAAGAGAGGAAGAAATTTCAGCTTAGCATAGCTGATAATAAAAGGAAAGCACAGCCTGTCTGTTGGCTGATTGATATAAAATTACACCTTTCTATATCCATTGTCAAGAATTTGATCAGTTTTTTGATCTATTCTGTTTTGCTTACTATCAAGATATTTCTTGTTTCAATAACACCACCCACATTCTTTTCTCCCCGCTGACTTCGCCTCCCTCATACTTACCATCTTCATCTCACTCTTGCACCGCTTCTGTACGCTCTCCTTGACTTCCCTTCTTCCGTCATAGGAGTATTCAAGCTCCTGTCGAAAGGAAAACAGGGCGTCCTCTTCTCCTACAATCCCCTCCCTGGACACAGAAAGTTCATCAAAAACAGTCTCAACTCCTTTTCGGCCGGTATCTCCAGCAAGGGCGCCACAAACTGAAACGAAAGAACAAATACCAGGTAAAGATTCATATCGAGATTACCGTGTTTTGTCTCCAGCAGTGAGCTATTCAGGTAGTGAATGTAATCCTTCACGAAATGCTCCCTCCGGGTGGGAGAGAAATACTGCTCCAGCGCAGGCTGATTTCCATCCAGCTGTTCACCCAGCGTCATAATCTCTTCAATAGTCACTATATGCATACGCTGCTCGGGAACTTGTTGTGGAATCAAGGATATCTCAGCAATGAAAGTAAATGCTATCTCTAATGATGGGACAACAGTAAAAGATTTTATAGATATCTATTTCCTAATTGAAAATTGTAACTACACAATCGAGAAATTTCTTGACAACTATACCCCAATATTATAATCCTTAATGAGCAGAGATGCAGAGAGGTTCAATTTTCCGGTCAAATTTCTTATCATATCAACAGTTAGTTTTCTTTTCCGGTTCAATATTTCAGAGGCTCGGTTTTTACCGCCAAAAGCAGAGGCAATATCCACTTGCTTCAATTGCATTTCTTCCATCCGAATTTTAATTGCTTCGATTGGATCAGGACCCTCAATTGGATAATATTGATTTTCATATTCATCAATAAGCAAGGCAATAACATCAGCCTCATCGCTCTCTGCAGATCCTTTTCGAGCATCGAATATCTGATCTAACCTTAATAGGGCATTTTGATAGTCTGCTTCTGACTTTATTAGTTGAATATTCATAATAGTTCTTTTAAATATTGTTAGCGTCAATTTTATCATATTCAGCATGGGTTCCAATAAACCTGATAAATGCCCATTGCTTATCAAAATTGAATCTCACTATCAGCCTAAATGCGTTTCCTTTTATATTAAATACTACTCTGCCATTTTTTAGAATACTTGCATGTGCATAAGTACTTTTTATATCATTTGGAGTTTTCCAATTAGAATTTAAAGCAGTATCATACCATGTTTTTAAGTATTGCTCAGAATCACTATGGTTTTCCCAAAATTTCCTTAATGTACTTTTTGCAATAATTCTCTTCATAGAATGATAAGCTTGATGCAAATATAATTAAAATTCCCAATATGGGAACTTTAATATAATATTTCTTTGGATTCTGAAGTTTCTGGAAAACACGCTATCTGAGAACCACATATACCGCTCAAAAGTGAGCCACTGCACAAACTACAAATATTGTTTTATTTATGTGACATACTGGATCTTACGTCTTTCTTCTCACAAGATTTGATTTGTTCAATATTCTGCCTTAACTTACAGCTAAGAATATAATTGAATCCCAACAATTTATGCGATTCTTATGCGTAGCTTCCTGGCTGATTCTGCCTTTGCTGACTTTGCTGACTGTCAGCTTGAATTGTCATTGTCAATCCCCGATACAAATAGCTAAACTTGATGGAACTATAAAATTTGATGGTATTCCGGACGAGCCGGTCTGGGAGAGTACCAGCCCCTTTCCTATGATCACTCAAATACCTACCTATGGTGTTCCGCCAAGTCAACAAACTGATATCAGAATCCTCTATGATGATAGTTATATGTATATCGGGGCATCCATGTTTGTTGAAGATCCTGAAATGATCAGTGCATTTGGTAAGAAGCGAGACCTCAATAGTGGTTCCTGTGACTGGATAGGGGTTTCACTCGACACTTATAATGATAAAGAAAATTCACTATTGTTTTTCACCAATCCAAACGGAATTCGTTGGGACGCCACTGTGAGTGACGATGGGAACGCTGAGGACAAACTGCCGCTCAATACAAATTGGAATACTTTTTGGGAGGTCAAGACTGTTTACGAGGAGAATGTCTGGCATGCTGAATTCAAAATCCCAATTTCAAGTTTAAGATTCCGTGAAACAGATGAAAAGGTTAGCATGGGACTCTGTTTATACAGGTATGTGCCCAAACTGAATGAAGGATATATATTCCCTGATATTCCCTACGACTGGGGTACCTACAGTAACCTGAAACCCTCTCAATATGCTGAGGTGAGTTTTCAGGGTATCAAGCCAGGAAGACCTTTGTATATTAGTCCTTACCTCTTAAGCGGTTTTGATCAGACTAATTCACTGAATGCTGATGGAACTGCCTATGAAAATCAATTGGATCAAAAGCTTGAGCCTGGAATCGATATTAAATATGGTATCAACACAAATACCACACTGGATCTTACCGTGAATACTGATTTTGCACAGGTTGAGGCAGACGACCAGCAGTTTAATCTGACCAGGTATAGCCTGGTGTTTCCAGAAAAAAGGGCTTTCTTTCTGGAGCGTGCCAGTGTATTCGATTTTGGACTGGGAGGTCCCAATACCCTCTTTTACTCCAGGAGGATAGGCTTGCACAATGGAAATCCGGTTAGAATTCTTGGAGGTGCCAGGTTGGTGACTAAAGTCAATGATTGGGATATTGGTGTGATGGATATGCAAACAAGTGTCTCTACGGATCTTCCTTCTGAAAATTTTGGGGTGTTTCGTGCGAAGAGAAAGGTTTTTAATCAGAACTCCTATGCCGGGGGAATGGTGACATCAAGAATAGGAATGGATGGCAGCTATAATCTGGCCTATGGAATTGATGCTATTATTAAAGTGTTCGGAAGTGAATATGTGACCTTCAGATGGGCCCAGACCTTTGACGATCAAAATGAGAACAATCCATTTTCATTCAACCCGACCCGATACCAGATAGGCTGGGAGAGAAGACGGGCAAACGGTTTTAGCTATTCATTACTTCACACACTGTCGGGTACAGATTTTGAGCCGGGAGTAGGGTTGGAAGTTTTTCAGAACTACTATGTCACCAGGGGAATCTTAAAATATACATGCTTACCTCCGGAGCTATCTCCTTTGCAATCGCATAATACATCAATAATTACTTCAGTGCAAATATTATCTTCAACACTCCAATGACATTGCCTTACAGGGCAAATCTAAGCTTGTCGACAGGTCAGTATTACGATGGATTTAACTTTTCTCCAAAAATCGAACCTTCAATAAATATTTCGGCCAGTGTGGAGTTGGCGGGCATTTATCGATACGATTTTGTAAGGTTTAATTTGAGAGATCAGCAGCTAAGCAATCACATTATAGGTATCAGGGGCTTGTATATGATCAGTACAAAGTTTTCACTATCAGCGTTTATTCAATATAATACTGCCATTGAGAAAGTCCTTTCAAATATCCGTTTCAGATATAATCCGAAAGAGGGAACCGACCTGTATATAGTATTCAATGAGGGACGCAACACCTATCTGGAAAGAACAGTCCCTGGTTTGCCTGACTATGATGCGAGAAGCGTCATGTTGAAATTTACATACACCTTTGATCTTTAAACAATGATGTCATGATCTGATCATTGCTTTACAGAAAAGGAATACCTCAAGGTTTGTTTCATGGTCGGTGGTTCCGGGCTATCTGGAAGACGTAGTCCTTCCTTATTCTACCCTCTATATCCATAGAAGATTAAGCAATCCTTTTTATAATCTCAGCGCTACGGTTTCCGTAGGGGAGGGAACCTCCTTCTTCTTCCTTAAGTTTTTTCCAGGCCCTGGAAATAATGAGATCATCAATATCATCTTTCTTGCATGGTATCTCCAATACGTACTCTTCTCCGGAGTATGTGGCAATATTCATTTTTACAATAGCTTTTCCCATTATCTTAGGTTTGACTTCAAATTAAAAGGAATTATTTCAATAAAGTTAAGGAATTCAATAGGAATATACCAACATATATCTTTTTCACGTTTAATGTTTCCTGTTTTTGATCTAAGTTCGCTAAGATAATAGGGGACAAAAGCAGATCGATTTTTCCATCAAGAAATGGGATTGAAAAAATGATGCAGCTGGCGAAATCTGAAAATAATCTCAAAAACAATTGAAGTTTATCGAAAAACGATATGTAATAAGAATGATTTTTCATAAATTGCGTCAGATATTTTTTTACC
Organism: Bacteroidales bacterium; assembly: GCA_030589895.1. Lineage (GTDB taxonomy): Bacteria > Bacteroidota > Bacteroidia > Bacteroidales > JAUUZQ01. The sequence goes on along the minus strand of JAUUZQ010000079.1, from coordinate 4,592 downwards.
TAACAATTGAAATCATTATTATGAAAAACATTAAATTATTATTAGTAGCAGTTGCTGTAGCGGCTGTGATGATTAGCTGTGAAAAAGATCCTGATCCAAATACGATTACACTCGATTCAACTGAAATCCTCGTTGATTCAGTTATGTTTTGGTATCAGTCTCCTATGGGTGGTGATGCTTATATCAGGTTGATTACTTCTGTTACAGGACAAGACAATCCTGATCTCCTGAAACTCTATCCTAACAAAGGACTGAATGAGCTTGAAGGTACATACACATGGGATGCTGATGAAAAACCTGCAGGTACTTATGATGTTGGCTATACTGCTAACTATGCAGGAATGGAATACGAGTGGACAGCTATTGGTAAAACCGGTTCAGGAGAATTGGTTATTACAAAGCTTGACGATGGCGGATACGAGATTACAGTTGATGCTGTATTGTCAGTTGGTTCTTATGACTGGACAACAGGTGAATTTACTGAAGAAAGCACAAAGGATATTTCTCTTTATTACTATGGAGAGATTACTGCTTTATAGAGTTCTGATTAGCTTATAAATTTAAGAAGAGGCTGTCCCAAAAGGACAGCCTCTTCTGATGGTTTGAAAACCATTGATGCCAATAAGGAAGAGCTCATCTCTTAACTATGTAGTTATGAGATGAGCTCTTTTTATCTATAGTGTAATACCCTATTCAGACCCTAAATACTTGAACTCTATAGTAGGAAAATGGTATACACCATTCAGTTTATAATCGACGACTCTTAGTTTAAAATAAACGAACTTTTCTTTGTCGGTATCGTATTTCTTCATCAGATACTTCTTGTCAGGATCCATAGAGTACATATCACTTGAATTAACTGCACCCAATACTTTCCAGTCGCCTCCAATGGCTCCCTTCTTATCTGTGAACTCATAATTATAAACAGATGCGCTGTCCAGCGCCTCAAATTCGATATCCGGATCAAATACCTTTGCAATCCTTACTCCGTTTTCGTTGTTGATCATGATCCCACTCATATTAAAAGGAGCAAATACCCCTGGATCATCAGTCTCCCACCATCCGCTATAGGGTGTGCAGAGTATGTCCCAGTTCTCTTTATCAGGTTCCACCTGTATGGTACTCCTCGTGTTATACGAAAAATAGACGTAATTAAGACTTGCATCCCGGTACACTATCGCTTCAAAAACCTGTGACAGATCCTGTGCAGACGAGTATTTGAATGTGTAGGAGTCCTCTGTGCTTGATATAAACTGAATGGCATAGTAATTATCTGATGAGACACCTCTTTTTTGAAGGTAAATCTGACCATCTTCCCAATGATTGGGCAGCGTTAAGGAGTCAATAATATTTACAAAAGACGGGTCATCGAATTCCCATTCTGCCGAAGTATCCATCTCCATGAACAGATCTTGTGTTAGTTCACTAAAGTTATATTTGCCGGACGGTGTAGCCCTGGAATAACTGGCCCATCCCAGTAGGACACGATTTCCATCACCTGCTGATTCAAAGGCCAGGTCCCAGCTGGTATTTGATGTGGTTTCAGTCAGCAGAACAGTGTTTTCATAAAACCTGTAGAAAGACTGTACTTCCCTGATGGCATATTCTACTACAAAGTTGTCATCAATAGCAGGGGGTATCGGCTCCGTATCAATCTCTTTGAAGCATGAGGATAAGATAAGTGAAACAAAGAGTACTGAGATTATAATATGATTCTTCATGTGTTTTTAATTTTACAGTTTGCCTTCCTGTTTTATTTGATAAATCTCAAGTTCATTTTTAGGAAATAGGTTCTTCCATAGTTCGAAGGACCATAGCTGAATTCTTCATAGTCAGGATCTCCAAAGTCTCTGTAACCCGAGACAGTCCTGATGTAATTGTTCAACAGGTTTTTTCCGCCGATGACTACATTCAACCTGCTTTTCCATAGGTTTTTTGATAATGTGATTTCCAGATCGCCGTAAGGTTCAACGAAAATATTATAATATCCACCACCCTGACTTTCAGGAATAGCTGCCAGGGACGGTGTCTTGCCATAATATTTCAGGTTGGCAATAATTGTGGTCTTAATCTTTGCAATTGAATACCTGGTGTTAAAAGAGTAGTTATTATAGAAAATCATGGGTAAATACTCCCTTGATCCATCTCCATCTTCATCAGCATCAATTGCGGCACCAACCCTGGTGAACCCTGCTCCAATCTGGAAACCAGATTTGTGGCGGAAGGAGGTGTTTAATTCTCCACCAATGGTTTTTCTTCTCGCCAGATTTATATAGGTTGTTGTGTTTGATGACTGATCGGGTGTGTACAGTGCAATGACATTTTTCCCATCGTTAAAGAAGAATTTTGGTTCAAATTTCAACCTGTATTGATCCGACTGTTTGGTAAAATCCATTGAGGCATTGTAGCTGTTGGTTGTTTCAGCTTTCAGGTCTTTATTCCCTCTTACATCATGGTTGCTATCGTGGAAGTCGAGGTATAGCTCTTTCAGCGATGGTGCCCTGAACCCTTTTGAATAGGATACCCTGAGACCAAGATTGTCAAGTATACTCCACCTGAGATTGATGGAGGGAGCCACTGGGGCATCATAGATGCTGTTGTGGATGAAGCGAATACCGGGTTGAAAGGATAGATTACTGAGCGGACTGTACTGTCCATTTAGAAAAATAGCATAATTTCCCATTTCTGCATTCTCTTCCATCTTGTCCCCCTCGCCGTTGTCATAGTTAATATCCCATCCGGCCATAACAAAGAAGTTTGCTCCTTCCTTAGCATAGGTGAAATCTCCTCTAGACAAGATGTTATTGAAGGAAGTGCCTGAAGTGTCTGACACTATCTTCGTAAGGTTGGCAAGGTCAGCTATGATCTCTTCTGAATATCTATCGTAATACGTGTATGCACCAATAATATTATAACTGATACTCTCAGTTATTTTATCGCTTAGAACCAGGCTATTTGTTATGCGGGTGGTGTAATAGTCCTCATCGGCTGCAATAGAGGTTTTAGGAACATTACCATAGTTCTTTACCAGGGTGTTCATATATTGCGATTTCAACTTCAGCTGGAAACTTTCTTTTTTGAATTGGTATTCCAGATTGCCATTGTATACCAGCTTTGGTTTAAACTCCATGTATCTGTTATGACCTTCCTCGTAATGAGAATCTGCATTCAGATCAATATCTACTCCCTGGAAAAGGTTTCGGTTGCCGGAGACTGTAAAGGTGTGCTTATCTCTTATTAGTGAGGCATAGAGTCCGAAATTGTAATGCCCTTTGCTGTCTATGTAGCTATTGCCCTTAACGATATTGCTAAAATAGTTATTCTTCTTTGTGATGATATTGATCACACCTGCAATGGCACTGGTACCGTATTGAACTGACATGGGACCGTGAACAATCTCAATATGGTCGACATTTTCCATGTTGATCTGTGAGAGGTCGATATTTCCTCTTACTCTTCCTACGATAGGTACCCCATCGATCAGGTACTTGATATTTTCTCCACCCATTCCCTGCATAATGATTGAGGTTCCTGTGGCGGGATCTACACTAAGCCGTATACTGGTTTCATTGGAGAGGGCTTCGGCAAGATTATTTACGCCACGTTCCTGCATCGTTTTTCCATCAATAACATCAATTTTGTAAATGGATTTATCTACAGCCTTTGGTTGATACTGACCGGTAACGACAACGGCTTCCATATTGATAAAATCAGATTGAAGACGAATGCTTATGTTTTCACCGGGAGTGATGGTATCGATATAGGTTTTGTAGCCAACAAATGAGACACATATCCTGGCATTTTTATTCAGGTCGAAGGTGATCTCACCATTTTCATTTGTGGCTCCTGCATCTATGAAAAGACCATCAAGGCCTGATAACACAACATTTGTATATATGCAGGGATCAGATGTTTCATTGTCAATCACCTTGATAAGGGTTTGTTGTGCCATCATTTGGCTGGCGAAAAACAATAGCAGTGCTATGACTGAATACCTTATTGAGAATGTGGGGGATTTCATAGGCTAAAAGATATGATCTTTTTGGGATCTGTTTTATCTGCTGGTTCTGGTCATTGATTCCGGTACACAGAATATGAAATCTGCAATATTTTCATTTTCATCTTCCAGCTCAGTAATTTCATCTTGTAAAACTAAAGCGATAGTCACTATTTTTAAGTCTTTGTTCTGTTGTTTCAGGTGCCAGACTATCCCTTCGTGATTATTGGAGTGATAAGATCCGTTGAAATGAAACATTGTTTTCCCTTCACTCCAGTTCTCCATTATAAAGTAGGCCATAGTAGCATCTTTGGCTGCCTGCGCTTTGGGAAGATTTTCTAAAGAATGTGAAGGCATTTCTTTTTCCGGTTTGCCCATTCCTTTTTCAGGCATACCCTTTTCTTTCATCTCAACAGAATCTTTCTGAATCATTTCTCCATGATTTCCTTTCACCTCAACAGAATCTTTCTTCATCATTTCTCCATGATTTCCTTTCACCTCAACAGAATCTTTCTGCATCATTTCTCCCTCTTTCTTCCCCATTTTTGAAGCACCTTTGGCCATGGGAATATCCATGGTGAGCATTGACTTATAG
>JAUUZQ010000042.1 GCA_030589895.1 Bacteroidales bacterium | reverse complement strand
TTGTTTATTGGATTGGCTGTGCCTGAGGCACACCATGATTAATTTTTCTAATTAAAACTTAATTATTATGACAGGTACATTTGCAGCAATTGGAGCAGGACTCGCAGTGATCGGGGCAGGAATTGGAATCGGACAAGTAGGAGGAAAGGCTATGGAAGCTATCGCTCGCCAGCCGGAAGCTACTGGTAAGATCCAGACAGCCATGATTATCGCAGCCGCACTAATTGAAGGCGCGGCATTGTTTGCCATCGTAGTAGCTATGATGGGCGACAGCGCTTAAAAAAAGAGGCGACCTGTAACGGTTGGTTGCAGGTCGCTTTACATTGTAATTTATTAAAATCAACATAATATGGATCTAGTAACTCCCGGTATAGGAATGATCTTCTGGACGACGGTGTTCTTCCTGATCCTTCTGGTTATTCTTGGCAAGTTTGCCTGGCCTGCTATCATTACAGCTATTGCTGCCAGGAATGAAAGTATTCGCAAGGCTTTGGATTCTGCAGAAAAGGCCAGGGAAGAGATGGCTCAACTTCAGGCTGATAATGAAAAAATTCTGGCTGAAGCAAAAGCAGAAAGAGATGCAATGATGAGGGAAGCACGTGATGTGAAGGATGAAATTATTGCGGAGGCCAGACAAAAAGCAGGCGTAGAAGCATCTAAAATGATTCAGAATGCCAAAGAGGCTATTCGCTCAGAAAAGACTGCTGCCATTTCAGAAATGAAAGTACAGATGGCAATACTATCTGTTGAGATAGCCGAAAAAATACTGGTTGAAAAATTGAGCAGTGATAAGGCCCAGAAAGACCTTGTCAATAAGCTTGTGGATGATATTGACCTGAATTAGAAAGAATAATGAACGATAGTAAAATATCAGTACGCTACGCCTTAGCATTGTTTGAAAGCGCTTTGGAAAAAGACGTTCTTGATGAAGCGCGGCAGGATATGCTTCAGCTACAGGAGCTTTCTAAGTTGAAGGAGTTTCAATATTTTCTTCGTTCTCCTGTTATGAAGGAGTCTGAAAAAAGGAAGCTAATGAATGATATGCTTGAGAACAAGGCTCAGGCATTGACTATGGGTTTGCTGGATCTGGTTTTAAAAAACAGTCGTGAATTGTTTATTCCCGGTATTGCCAGGAATTTTGAGGAGCTGTATAAGAAGCATAAGGGAATCAAATCAGCTGTTCTTATTAGCGCAAGCGCCATGGATGATACAACACATGAAAAGATTGGAAAGATTTTAAAAGATACACTTAATGCCAGCATAGAACTTTCTACAGAGGAAAATGCTGCCTTAATAGGTGGCTTTGTGATTAGGATTGATAATCAGCAATATGATGCCAGTGTTGCAAACAAGCTGAAAACAATCAAGAAGCAATTATTGAATTAAACATTGTAAAAAGATAGAACATGTCTCAGATTAAACCTTCAGAAGTATCTGAAATACTCAAGAAGCAATTAGAAGGATTCAAAAGCGATGTTGAACTTGAAGAAGTTGGAACCGTATTACAGGTGGGTGACGGCATTGCCAGAATCTATGGACTGAATAGTGTGCAGTCCAATGAATTAATTGAATTCGATAGTGGGGTAATGGGAATTGTACTCAACCTTGAAGAAGATAATGTGGGTGCAGTACTCCTTGGATCTTCAGAATTGATCAAGGAGGGTGATACAGTGAAAAGAACCAAGCGAATTGCATCAATTAAGGTGGGAGAGGGACTGCTGGGCAGGGTTATTAATACACTTGGAGAGCCTCTTGATGGAAAAGGACCCATATCTGGTGAGCTTTATGAATTGCCACTGGAGCGGAAAGCCCCGGGTGTAATTTATCGTCAGCCGGTGAAGGAGCCTCTGCAGACCGGACTGAAGGCTGTGGATGCGATGATTCCAATTGGAAGAGGTCAGAGAGAATTAATCATTGGGGATCGCCAGACCGGTAAGACAGCTATCGCTATTGACACGATTATCAACCAGAAAGAATTTTATGACAAGGGAGAGCCTGTATATTGTATCTATGTAGCTATTGGACAAAAGGGTAGTACGGTGGCCAATGTGCTTAAAAGCCTTGATGCACATGGAGCTCTCGACTATACAGTGATCGTAATGGCTACTGCGGCGGACCCTGCTGCATTACAGTTTTATGCCCCCTTCGCAGGATGTACGATAGGTGAATTTTTCCGTGATACAGGTCGCTCTGCACTGATTATTTATGATGACCTTTCTAAACAAGCAGTATCATACAGGGAAGTATCTCTGCTCCTCAGGCGCCCACCGGGACGTGAAGCATATCCCGGAGATGTATTTTATCTTCACTCAAGATTGCTGGAGCGTGCTGCAAAAATTATTGAGTCTGATGAAATTGCAGCTAAGATGAATGACCTGCCTGATGTTCTTAAGCCAATGGTTAAAGGCGGAGGGTCACTTACAGCTTTGCCAATTATTGAGACACAAGCCGGAGACGTATCAGCCTATATTCCAACCAATGTAATTTCAATTACTGATGGTCAGATATTCCTTGAGAATAACCTCTTTAATGCTGGTATTCGACCGGCGATTAATGTTGGTATTTCTGTATCCAGGGTTGGTGGAAATGCACAGATCAAATCCATGAAGAAAATTGCCGGTACATTGAAACTTGATCAGGCACAGTTTCGTGAGCTGGAAGCATTTTCAAAATTTGGTTCCGATCTGGATGCTGCAACAAAAGCAGTGTTGGATAAGGGTAGAAAGAATGTGGAGATACTAAAACAGGGACAGTATGCTCCTGTGACTGTAGAAAAACAAGTAGCAATTATCTATTGTGGTACAAAAGGATTGCTTTCAGATATTAAGATTGATCAGGTAAAACAGTTTGAAACTGAGTTTATTGAATATCTGGAGCTTAAACATAAAGATGTTCTGAAGCAATTGGGAGAAGGAAAGCTGAGTGATGAGATAACGACTGTTCTTGAAACCGTAGCAAAAGATATCGTAGATAAAATAAAATCATAATATGTAAAGACCTTTCGTGCAAGGTCTCATCAATATGGCAAACCTAAAAGAAATAAGAGTCCGGCGAGCTTCTGTTGCTTCAACAAGACAGATAACCAGCGCCATGAAGATGGTGTCGGCTGCAAAGTTGAAAAAGGCACAGGATGCAATTGTGCAGCTTCGTCCCTATGCCGAGAAGCTGCAGGAAATTTTGGGTAGTATCAGTGATAGTTTAAAGGATGATGAGGAGAACATATATGCCCGTGACTGTGATGAGCAGAGCGTACTTCTGGTATTGATCACCTCCAACCGTGGATTATGTGGTGCTTTTAACAGCAATGCTATTAAAGCATCCATTCATTCTGCACTTGAAACTTATTCTAATCAAATGATGGCCGGCAAGGTGCACTTTATTGCTCTGGGTAAAAAGGGAAATGATTTTCTGACAAAGAATGGCTACAATGTGATCTTTAACGGGAGTGATATTTTTGATGATCTTACCTTCGAAAAAAGTATGATCATTTCTGAAATGGTGATGAATTTATATGTTGAGGAGGAGTATGATCATGTAGACATCATCTATAACCAATTTAAGAATGCCGGGACACAGATTCTGACTGATGAGCAGTTTCTACCTATTGCGATAGAAGGTCAGATTGATGAAGAAGCAAGCACACAAAATATAGATTACATCTTTGAGCCAACGAAAGAGTATATTGTTAAAGAGCTTATTCCAAGGTCTTTAAAACTACAATTTCACAAAGCGCTACTCGATTCCCATGCCTCTGAGCATGGTGCCCGAATGACAGCGATGCACAAGGCCACCGATAATGCTACAGAGATGCTCAAGGATCTTGCACTTGAATACAACAAGGCACGCCAGGCATCAATTACCAACGAGATCATTGAGATTGTTGGCGGTGCAGAGGCACTGAGGGGATAAACTTTCAGTTATTAGAGGGCTTCCTTAAAGGAAGAGGTGTTTTACATCCCCAAATAAGCTTCTACTTTCTCCAGTCGTGACTTCAAATCATCGATTTCAGCATCCTTTTTATCCAACTCCTTTTGTTGCTCCTTCAACTGCTCATTCTGATCCTGTATAGCCTTTATCATTGGAGTAACAAGCAGGCTGTATAGAACAGTTTCAACCTGCCCTTCTTTGTTATAGCTGACAAATTCAGGATTGACCGCCTCTACCTCTTCAGCTATCAAGCCGTATTGATTTTTTTCTGTTTGGTCCTCTTTATAAATAAAGTTCACGGGTCGAAGTTGATAGATCCAGTTGATTTTTTGTAATGATGTTATTTTGTCTTTGTATTTGCGGGAGGAAGAAATGTATCCAATTTTCCCGTCGTCATCAATATATAAACTTCTGTTGGTCGCTCCCACCATATCTGAATAGACAGCTGGAAAATATATTTCACCATTTTTTTTGACCAATAGTGCATTATTTCTTGCATTCGAGTTACTTCCATTTCCAATTATGAATAGAGGGTCAACAGGGTTCCAATACAATGAGTCAGCACCAGTTGGTATTTTGTTGTATCGTCCAATTACAAAACTATTATATGCTGATGCAGTTGTATGTATTCCCGCAGTAAAACTGTAATAACCATTTGCCTTGGTAGATCGCCCAAATGCTGTTGAAAAATCACCAAATGCTTCTGAAAGAATTCCAATAGCAGTAGATGAATAGCCTTTTGCAGAAGTCTCCCTACCCATAGCAGTTGAATAATTCCCTGTTGCTGTTGTATTATATCCCATAGCAGTTGAACTATATCCTCCTGCCACTGTATGAACACCCATTGAAGTGCTTAGGTTACCACTTGCTACTGACTGATAGCCCATAGAAAGTGAATAGTCTCCATTAGAGTTATTACTTGTTCCAATACTAAATGAACCAAACCCAACAGACTGTGATCCCATTCCAAGTGCAAAAGATTGTTCACCAATTGATTTTGTATTTCCTGTGGGGACATCTGCAGAATCTACACCTGATGATCCTAATGCATAGCTGTTAACACCCATTGCCTGAGCACCTGTTCCCAAGGCAAAGGAACTGGTATTATTTGCTAAGGATTGATTTCCGATTGAAACAGAATTCTCTGCTTGTGCTCTTGCATTTTTCCCTATGGCTGTTGAGTAATTACCTAATGCCTGACTCTGATACCCAAATGCTTCTGAGAAATCACCCCTTGCTTGTGATTGATAGCCTGTTGACATACTGTTCTCACCCACACTATCGGCATCTGTAACCAATACATTCCCCACCATAAAAGCATTCTTTTGCGGATACCATACTACACGGTTTTCACCGGCGATTACCTCTGCCTGGTTTTGTCCTGAAATATTAAAGTACTCTGCATTTCCTTTATTGAGCTTATTATATCCCCCCACTGCAAAGCCACCTTTCAACCCTTTGGCAGCAGGATCATCGTCAATATAGATACGAACACTATCAGGCGAAATACGGAGAAACTCGTCTCCGATTGCTTTATCTGTTTTATTATAACCGCCAACGGCAAAGCCTCCTTTGATACCTTTTGTCCTTGAAAAAATATTAATATCCTGCTGGATATAAAATCGAATGGAGTCAGCATTTACACGCATATACTCGTCTCCCAGACCTTTGTTAAGCTTATTATAACCACCTACTGCAAATCCACCTTTAATTCCTTTGCCCGAGTCAACGGTGTCGGTATAGGCATAAACTCCATCTTCATAGACAGCAAATACCGGATAACCATCTTTCCTGAGAACCTGGAACAGAGGTTCATCTACTGCCTCATCGACTCCTTGTACGCTCAATCTTCCTTCGGGTGTGATTGTTCCAACTCCAACATTTCCATTCACATATACAACATTGTTACCATCACGGCTCCATCCTATATTAGTTTCGTTAAAGGCATTTAAGTCTATAGGAGTAGCAGAAATATTATTTGTAATTGTGAGCTGACCGCCGCTAAGTTGCAGATCTTGTATCTCATTATTAGGATTAGCATCGGCATCATCCACTCCATCCTGCAAAGTTGCCAGATCCACTAAATTTCCACCTGAAATAGAGAGCTCTGTTCCGGATAAAGTAAGTGATTGATCATCCGTTGCCGGATCTCCTGGTTCTCCCGAATCTCCCTGTATTCCCTGCAATCCATCTATTCCCTGTATTCCCTGCAATCCATCTATTCCCTGTATTCCTTGCAATCCATCTATTCCTTGTATTCCCTGCAATCCATCTATTCCCTGAATTCCTTGTGGACCAACAGGTCCGAGAGGGCCTTCAGGTCCTTCAGGAGCTTGAAATTCCACCCAGTGAACTGCATCAGTATAAGGTTCAATTGAGGATAAGTATGCCACCTGGTTTTCCAGTATCCACATGGAATTGATGAGTGCATTATCGGTAGAGCGATCAAAAACATAATCACCCGGATCATATGTTGTACCCGATAACCAATTTCCTTTGTTTGTCAGGCCTGTACCAGCATCTCCTTTGTCTCCCTTATCTCCTTGAGGTCCTGTGACTCCCTGTGGTCCGTCTATTCCAGGATTTCCCTGAGGACCCTGTATGCCTTGTGCTCCGGTTAGTCCTTGTTCTCCTGTCATTCCTTGAAGTCCTTCTAATCCATCAGCTCCTTGTGTGCCTGCTTCTCCCTGAATCCCTTGTGCTCCTTCAGGTCCCGGTTCACTATTAAGGGCAAACAATGCGTATGGAACCGCCATAAGCGGACTTTTACCCAGATCGATCAGTGAGCCACCATCGTCTATCTCAACCTGAAGAGAATGTTGAGAAACTCCCCAATTGATCTCAGACAGTGTTGGGGATGATCCTCCTGTTTTATCCAGGTCATTATTACATATAATAACACTGAATAATCCAAGATCGTTGGTTAAAACATCATGTTGTTCCTTCCAGATTAGTTGATCTGTTGCGTCCAGAATACTAAAATGTACGCTGAGAGAGACATTTACCAATGGATTTTGGTCAGCATCGCGTGCAACGGCCTGATACGAAAATCCTTGCGGCGCTTGGGCAAAAAGGGGAATTGATAGATATAATAAGGCGATAATCGCCGTAAATCGGTGAAGTGGAATGGTATTTTTCATAACAAAGAACTGATTGATGATGATGTAATATACAATCTAATCTGTTCAATGTCAAGGAACCACCCCAGTTAAGGGGGCTGGGTCACAATCCCAAATAAGCTTCTATCCTTTCAAGTCGTGACTTCAAATCTACAATCTCTTTGTCTTTCTCCTCAATCAAGGATTTTTGTTCTTTGATAATCTCCAGGTTATAGAGTGATATCAATTCATAACTTAACGATGCAGGTTTTCCATCCATGTATATGACCAGGTTTTCCAACCCCATTTCAGCGAATTCCTCAGCAATGTATCCGATATGAGGTTCTCCGGTCGATTTGTCGATAAAAGAGACAGGTTCTGCCTGAAGAATTTTGTGGAAATCTTCCTTTAAAGGTACTATTTGCTCTTTGGTGGCTCGTGATGAGGAGAGGTAATAAAAGTGGTTTCCCGACCATCTCACATATAAGCCTCCGGATGTTGGGGGTAAACCAGCCACAGCAAATGGCGACAGCGTAGGTGTTACACCCACTCCCAGATGATCATTTATGACAACAAGATCATTGTTGAATTCACCATAAATAAGAGGAGTGACTGAAGATGAATTTTCGATATAGAGTTTATTGTCACCTGTTTCGTTAAATCCTGCGCGTCTTCCAAGAAATACATTTCCCGATCCAAGAAGTTTTAGACCTGCAGCATATCCTACTATCGTATTATAATCACCCGTTAAATTATCCCATCCTGTCTGGTAACCTACAAATGTATTTTCCGTGTTATCTTGACTTTTTTGACCAGAAAGGTGGCCTATGTATGTATTTCCATAACCAGCAGTCAGATTTTCTCCTGCACCATTACCAATGAAAAATTGATTTGTAGCTACCCGGTTTTTTAATCCTGCTTGAAAACCTATTGCAATGTTGTTCCATCCTGTTGTATTCCCTTTTCCACTACGATAACCAACAAATGTATTGTACTTACTGAACCTTGAGTCAGCCCCGCTAATATTGTTGTAGCCACTTTCAAAGCCAATGAAGACATTATAACTTCCATTGTTTAGATTTCCGGCAAATGATCCCAAGGCAACGTTATAGCCACCGGAAGTATTCTCTTTTCCTGCACTCTGTCCGATGAAGATATTGTGATTTCCAGTTGTATTATACATTCCCGCCTGATATCCTAAAAAGGCATTGTATTTTCCGGTAGTAATTGAACTTCCGCTTTCATGGCCGATAAAGTAATTTTCGGGCGTTAAGTTGAGAAAATTATATGGGACTGCTTTACCACTTGCATTGTATCCTCCAACTGCAAATCCTCCTTTGGTCATCTTCGTACCATCGTCATCCACATATATTCGTGTACTGTCATCTGTAACACGAAAAAATTCTCTTACGGCACCTTTATTTGTGCTATTGTATCCACCAATTGCAAATCCGCCTTTTATTCCTTTAGACGTTTCATCATTGATATATATTCTCACACTATCACCGCTAACCCTTAAATATTCATTGGTAATACTTTTTAGAGCTGCATTATAACCACCAACCGCAAATCCACCTTTTACTCCTTTTGTAGTTTCATCAACATAAACATATACACCATCATTGTATACAGCGAATACGGGAACACCATCATTTCTTTTTACTTCGAATAGTGGTTGTGTAGAATTGATATTAAATCCTTTGACTGCCAATTCTGACTGACCGGGTTCTGAGGTGCCAATGGCGACATTTGACATTGAAACCAAGGTGTCACTATTAGTTATCCATCCTCCATAACTATTGTTGGCGTAATGAGCATAAGGCACTGTCATTAAGGGACTCTTTCCCATGTCAATTAATGATCCGGCATATTCAATTTCTATCTGAATAGAATGGGGAGAATCACCCCATTTGATATCAGTTAGCAGAGTTGCTGAACCATCTGTTTTATCTAGGTCATTATTGCAGATAACCAGGCTGAACAATCCAAGATCATTGGTAGTAACATCATGCATTTCTTTCCATATCAGTTCGTCTGTACCACTATAGATACTGAAATGGACTACCATAGAAGTGTTAACCAGCGGATTCTGCTCAGCGTCTCTGGCAACCGCCTGGTACGAAAATCCCTGTGGGACTTGTGAGAAAAGAGAAAATGAGATAAACACAAGAAATGTGATTCCTGTAATTTTGTAATAATTAAAGATATTTTTCATGGTTGACACAGATTGATGTAGGGGGAAGATACAATGTAATCTGTCTAATATCAAATGAACCACCATGTCTACATGTAGTAGCCACTCCTGTTTACTGCCAACCTTCTACTCTCTACTTATACTCCTCCCAGCTCTTTATAGATATATCATCCATCTCCATTTTGCAAAATGAATAGATGAATGCGCTGGCAAGTCGGGCATTGGTAATTAATGGCACATTGAAATCGACTGCACTTCGGCGTATGGTATAGTCGTTTGAAAGTTCATGTGAAGAAAGGTCCTTCGGAATATTTATTACCAGGTCAATCTGTCCATTGGATATATAATCCAGGATATTTGGTTTTTTATCTTCATCGGGCCAGGCCAGATCGATAGATTCAATTCCGTTGAGTTTCAGGAATTGATGGGTTCCATGGGTGGCAAATAGCTGGTATCCTTTTTCAATCAACATTTTGCAAGAATTAACAAGCTCTACTTTAGATCTCATTTCTCCTGTTGACAATAGAATATTCTTTTTTGGAATGGTATATCCAACGGAGAGCATTGCTTTCAAAATAGCATCGTAGTAATTATCTCCTATGCAGCCAACTTCACCGGTTGAGGACATATCGACACCCAATACCGGATCTGCCTTCTTTAATCTGGAGAATGAGAATTGTGGCGCCTTACATCCAATATAATCAAGGTCGAAAATTGATTTATGTGGTTTTTCTACCGGTACATTTAACATGATCCGCGTTGCTTGATCAATCAGGTTGGATTTTAAGACTTTGGATACAAATGGCATGCTCCTGGATGCCCTCAGGTTACATTCAATCACTTTGATACTGTTGTCCTTCGCCAGGAACTGCATGTTAAACGGACCTGATATTTCAAGTGCTTTGGCAATGTCTTTTGCAATTTTTTTGATCCTGCGAACAGTTTCGAAATAGATTTTCTGTGGAGGGAAAATCATGGTTGCATCACCCGAATGGACCCCTGCAAATTCGACGTGCTCAGAGAGGGCATAAGAGAACAATTCACCATCCTTCGCAACTGCATCGATCTCAATTTCCTTGGCCTGTTCAATGAATTCAGAGACTACTACAGGGTACTGTTTTGAGACCCTGGCTGCAAGGGTAAGAAAGTGTTCCAGTTCCTCACTGTTTGAAACGACATTCATAGCTGCCCCGGAGAGTACATAAGAGGGTCTTACCAATAATGGAAAACCAACCTCCCTGGCAAAACCATTGATCCCTTCTATGCTCGTTAACTCCTTCCATCTTGGCTGATCAATTTCAAGTTCGTCAAGCATCATGGAGAATTTATGACGATTTTCAGCCCTGTCGATGGAAAGGGGTGAGGTGCCAAGAATATTTACATTCTCATTGTGCAAACGCATAGCCAGGTTGTTGGGGATCTGCCCTCCCACCGAGACAATTATACCTTTAGGAATCTCAAGATCATAGATATCCATTACCCGTTCAAACGACAATTCATCGAAATAGAGCCGGTCGCAGACATCATAGTCCGTAGATACAGTTTCCGGGTTATAATTGATCATGATTGATCTGTAACCTTCTTCATTGACTGTCTTCAAAGCATTTACACTACACCAGTCAAATTCCACACTACTTCCAATTCGATATGCCCCCGATCCAAGTACCACTACAGATCGCTGATCGTTAAAAAATTCAACATCATGTTCACTCCCACTATAGGTGAGATAGAGGTAATTGGTCTGGGCAGGATATTCAGCAGCCAGTGTATCAATCTGTTTTACATAGGGGATTATGTTGCGTTTCTTGCGGTGTGCACGAACTGCCGAGAGATTCGCAGTGACATTACCATTTTTCATTATTAATCGGGCCAGCTGGAAATCACTATACCCGGCTCTTTTTGACTGTAAAAGCAGTTCGTCATTAAGTTTATCAAGGGAAGGGACCTTTTCCAACTTATCTTTGAGAACGAAGATGTTTTTTAGTTTCACCAGAAACCAATTATCAATCTTGGTAAGATCATGTATTTTCTCAACCGTATATCCTTTTTCAAATGCTTTTTCGATCACCAGGATACGCATATCAGTTGGCTCGGCTAGCTCCTTGTCAATATCATCGAACTCCAGGTTTTGGTTTCCAACAAATCCATGCATACCCTGACCGATCATCCGGATGCCCTTTTGAATAGCTTCTTCAAAGGTGCGACCGATGGACATAACTTCTCCCACAGATTTCATGCTGGAGTCAATCAATTTTGAGACCCCCTCGAATTTATTAAGATCCCATCTTGGAATCTTACAAACAATGTAATCCAGGGCAGGTTCAAAAAATGCAGATGTTGTTTTTGTAATGGAGTTTCTTAATTCATGCAATCCATATCCTAATCCAAGTTTAGCAGCAACAAACGCCAAAGGGTATCCCGTGGCTTTGGATGCCAGCGCAGAGGAGCGTGATAATCTTGCATTTACCTCTATTACCCTGTAGTCTTCAGATTCAGGATCCAGAGCATATTGTACATTACACTCTCCAACAATACCAATATGACGAATGATATCGATGGATAGTTTTCTTAGTTTGTGGTATTCACTGTTGGTGAGCGTTTGAGAAGGAGCAACGACAATACTTTCCCCGGTATGTATTCCCAGCGGATCGAAATTTTCCATGTTACACACTGTGATGCAATTGTCGAACCGATCCCTGACTACTTCATATTCTATTTCCTTCCAGCCTTTCAATGACTCTTCAACAAGAATCTGATTGGAGTAAGAAAAAGCATTTGCAGCCAGGTTTTTTATATCTTCAACATTGTAGCAAAATCCACTACCCTGTCCGCCTAAAGTGTAGGCTGCCCTGATAATTACAGGGAATCCAAGTCTTTCAGCAGCCTTTTGCGCAGCAACTATGGAAGTTACTGCCTCGCTCCTGGCAGTATTAACATTGATCTCTTTAAGCTTTTTCGAAAACAACTCCCTGTCTTCTGTATCCATAATGGCTTGCACCGGAGTTCCCAATACTTCAACGTCATACTTTTTTAAGACGTCATTTTTGTAGAGCTCTACACCACAATTGAGCGCTGTTTGTCCCCCAAAAGCCAGAAGAATTCCCTCAGGCTTCTCCTTAATGATCACTTTTTCAACGAAATATGGCGTAACAGGTAAAAAATATATATGATCAGCAACGTCTTCAGAAGTTTGTACTGTGGCAATATTTGGGTTGATTAAAACGGTTTCAACCCCCTCCTCTTTCAATGCTTTTAGCGCCTGGGAACCAGAATAATCAAACTCTCCGGCCTCTCCGATTTTTAATGCCCCCGAACCGAGGACAAGAACTTTTCTGATGTTGTCGATCATTGATTTTGTATGTTTTTGTTGAAAAGCCACGCCTTGATTCATACTTGAAACCTATGAGCTTGCGATTCGGGGTTTAAAATTATAAAAAAAATAGAGAGAATAGCATTAAATTGATAAAAATGTATAAATTTGCACTGTAAATGTATAAATATACAATATGAAAAACAGAAATGACAGGTTAATGGACATAAGGAGACTTGTGAACGAGCTTACTATTTCATCACAAGAGGAGCTTCTGAGTCTCCTGGAGAAGAAAGGGTATAGTATGACACAAGCAACATTGTCGAGAGATCTGAAATATTTGAGAGTTGCAAAAATGCCTGATAGCGAAAAAGGCTATGTATATATTTTAACTGAGAATTATGGGACAGAGGTTTCAGAATCTGATAATCTTCCTTTTATAGGTTTTGTATCTATAGACTTTGCGCAGGGTATGGGGATTGTAAAAACGCTGCCCGGACATGCCAGCAGTGTTGCTTATGCATTGGACACATTAAATAGCTATGAAATAGCCGGGACAATTGCAGGTGATGATACCATCCTGCTTATTCCAAGGGATGGTGTTACAAAGTCAGATATTGTTAATCTGTTTAAAACAAAGATTCCGGAAGTTAAAAATCACCTGATGAATTAAGCGGACCCTTCAACTTCTTCAGGGGCTGAGAGACAAGTAAAAAGATAAAAGTAAAGAATAAAAAGTAAGATGAATACTATAGAGACATATGTTGCAGGAGAAAAGGATTTGAGATACCTGCCTGATATTGAAAAAGCAATTATTGAATCATCCTCTGTAAAGGGTACGGGTATTGCCGTCAGATCACGGAAGTATCTTAGCGATAAGATCAGACAAGGAAAGTCAGTTATTGCCATCTATCATGATGGTACCTGGGCCGGATTCTGTTATATTGAATCCTGGGGACATAAGAAATTTGTGGCCAATAGCGGACTGGTGGTTAGTTCATTGTTCCGTGGACAGGGATTGGCAAGTAAGATCAAGCAAAAAGCCCTTGAATTATCAAAGGAGATATTTCCGGAAGCAAAACTTTTTGGTCTGACTACCAGTTTGGCAGTGATGAAGATTAACAGTGGACTGGGATATAAACCTGTGACATTTTCTGAGCTGACAGATGATAATGATTTTTGGAAAGGATGCGAGTCATGTCCCTATTATGATATTCTCGTGAGAACAAAACGCACTCAGTGTTTATGTACGGCTATGTTAAAGGAAGCTTCTGCTGAAAAGAGTTCAGAAAAAGAACAACTTAGAAACCATGCTGCTTAATAATGAAATATGAGAGTTTGGCTTCGCTGAGCCCTTTGGGGTTCATCTGGCCATTGGAAATAATTTATAAACAGATGAAACACATATAGATAATGAGTGGGAAAGAGAAAATATTACTTGCTTTTAGCGGTGGATTAGATACTACTTTTTGTGCAGTTTATCTGGACAAAGAGAAGAATTTTGAAGTTCACTCTGCCATTGTAAATACTGGCGGTTTTTCTGCTTCAGAGCTTCAAAAAATTGAAAATCACGCAAACAGGCTAGGGGTTAAAACCCATGAAGTGCTTGATATTACACAGGAGTATTATCAAAAGTGTATTAAATATATGCTCTTTGGAAATGTTTTGCGAAACCGCAGTTATCCTTTATCAGTGAGCTCGGAACGTACTTTTCAGGCCATCGCACTTGTGGAGTATGCCAAAAAGTGCGGATTTACAAAAATCGCACATGGATCCACCGCTGCAGGAAATGATCAGGTTCGCTTCGACCTGGTTATTCAGGTTCTTGCTCCTGAAATTGAAGTGATTACTCCAATACGTGATCTGAAAATATCCAGGGAGGATGAAATTTCTTACCTGGCAGATAAGGGAGTTAAGATGGATATGAAAGATGTTCAGTATTCAATAAATAAAGGATTATGGGGAACCAGCATCGGAGGGAAAGAGACCCTGACCAGTGATGAAGAATTGCCGGAAGAGGCATATACGGGTGGAAAGCCGCTCGACAGGACAGAGTTGATTGAGATTGAGTTCGAAAAAGGAGAGGCTGTTGGACTGAATGGTAAAAAACTTGATTCAGTAGAATTAATTCTGGAACTGGATAAGATTGGCTTGTCTTATGGAATTGGAAGAGATGTCCATGTTGGTGATACCATTATTGGAATTAAGGGAAGGGTTGGTTTTGAAGCCGCCGCCGCCAGAATGTTAATTGACGCACATCTGGCATTGGAAAAGCATGTACTTACACGTTGGCAGCTACACTGGAAAGAGCAGATAGGAAGCTGGTACGGCATGTTTGTTCATGAAGCTCAATTTCTTGAACCTGTAATGAGAAATCTGGAGAGTTTCCTTGAGTCAAGTCAGGAAAATGTGACTGGAACAGTTACACTGCGCTTGCGTCCGTACCATTTTTCAGTCACCGGTATAAAAAGTAAATATGATCTGATGGAAGCAGAAATCGCTGCTTATGGAGAAGAGAACAAGGCATGGAGTGCCGCTGATGTAGATGGATTTACGAAGATTTTGGGGATGCAGCAGAAAATTTGGTACATGAAAAACAATTAAGATGAAAAAAATAGGAATAATAGGTGCGGGAAATATTGGTGGTGCTATTGCAAAGGGATTGATAAACTATGCTAAATACTCCGCTAAGGAGATTTCCATCAGTCGTAGAAAGAGTCATTTGCTTAAAGATTTTAGTGAGATTGGGATGAGTTGTCTGGATGATAACCACAGTTTAGTAGCCTCCAGTGAAATAATTATACTAGCGGTACTTCCCGGTCAGGCAAAAGATGTTGTTGAGGCAATTTCGGGTGAGCTGATCAAGGGAAAACACATATTGGTAAGTGTGGTCTCTGCAGTTTCAGTTGCAGAATTGGAATCATGGACAGACAAGAAGGTTCCTGTTGTGAGAATAATGCCCAATACTGCTGTTGAATTCGGTGAGTCAATGACCTGTGTTGCAGGTAATGACAATGTAGCAGAGAAAGTTATTGTTGAGATTTTTGAACCCATGGGATCCACGCTTGTAATACAGGAAAAACTCATGCCGGCAGCTACTATTCTTGCTGCTTGTGGCATCGCTTTCTTTCTCAGGTTTATCCGTGCCGAAACGCAGGGTGGAATTCAGATAGGATTTCATGCTGATGAAGCTGGAAAAATAGCTGCACAGACCGCTAAAGGTGCGGCACAGATACTCTTAAGTACAGGAAATCATCCCGAGCAGGAGATTGACAAGGTGACCACTCCAATGGGATGTACCATTGCCGGACTGAATGAGATGGAGCACTATGGTCTGAGCTCCGCTTTGATTAAAGGCATTATCACCTCTCATGCTGGAATTTCAGATTTAAAATGAGTACTTCAGAAAAATATATAAATCTTTTACTTGAGATGCTTGCCATTCCTGCATTGAGCCGGAAGGAAGAGTTGAGAGCTGATAAGCTTGACAAGTGGTTGAAAAATGAAGGTTTGCATGTTAAGCGTATCCACAATAACCTGCTGGTGACTTCTGATGGCAATTTGGATAATAAAAGAATACTGCTGAATTCACATATCGATACAGTTCCCGGTTCAGAAGATTGGAATACAGATCCTTTTGTACCTAAAAGGGAAAAAGGACAGATAACAGCTCTTGGAAGCAACGATGCAGGGGCTTCTGTTGTTTCTCTGATTGCTGCATTTCAAGATCTTGCAATGAAAGGATTGTCATCGGAAATTCTATTGCTGATTAGTGCTGAAGAGGAGGTAAGTGGTAAAAAAGGAATCGAAGCTGTATTGCCAAATTTACAAAATATTAAGCTCGCAATTGTTGGTGAGCCTACCGGAATGCAGCCTGCAGTTGCGGAGAGAGGGCTAATGGTAATTGATGGTCTTGCCCGTGGGAGAAGTGGTCATGCTGCAAGAGACGAAGGCATAAATGCGATTTATATAGCTCTGGAAGATATTCGTAAAATAAGAGAGATAAGTTTTCAAAATAAATCTGATTGGTTGCCCGATCCGATTGTAAGCGTCACCATGATCGATGCAGGTACAGGTCACAATGTGGTGCCCGGCGAATGTAAGTTTGTGATTGACGCACGAAGCAATGATCAATATTCAAACAAACAAATTTTAGAGATCCTGGAGCAGACATGCATCTCTGAACTGACACCAAGATCATTGAGATTAAAATCCTCTTCACTTCCCCCAGGACATCCGGTATTTTCTGTTATTGAGAAAATTGGTTTTACTCCATTTGGGTCATCTACCATGTCAGATATGGCCTTGTTGTCACTTCCTTCAATAAAAATTGGTCCTGGTGATTCGGCAAGATCCCATACCGCGAATGAATATATCATGGAGAGCGAGATTGAGGACGCCATCTCCTTATACATACTGTTAATAGAAGAATTTCTAAATATTGAGTTATGAAGCTTTGGGAAAAAGAGATAGACACCAGTAAAGAGGTGATGCAGTTTACAATGGGAAACGATCCTGATTTTGATAAAGAGCTTGCTCCTTATGATGTGATAGGATCCATGGCACATGCAATTATGCTTGGCGAAACAGGACTGATAGGACCCACCGAATCGAGGCAATTGGTGGATGAACTGTCTTTGCTGTTTATTGAAACTCAAATGGAGGGATTTCAGCTGCATCCTGATGCCGAGGATATCCATTCTCATTTGGAAGAAGTTTTGGTAGATAAACTGGGAGATACAGGGAAGAAGATTCATACTTCCAGATCAAGAAATGACCAGGTGATGATGGCGCTCATGCTGATGCTAAAAGAGGAGTGGAGAGACATTAGCGTGGAGGTAAAAGCGTTGTTCGACACCCTTATTCAACAAGCAGAGAAATTCAAGGATATTCCATTGCCGGGGTATACTCACATGCAGGTTGCCATGCCTTCGTCTTTTGCCTTGTGGCTGGGAGCTTATGCTGAATCACTATCCGGGGATATGATGTTTGCAGAAGGAATAATCAAAAACCTGGATCAGAATCCTTTGGGGTCAGCAGCCGGTTATGGGACTTCTTTTCCCATCGACAGAGACCTTACAACAAAACTGGCCGGGTTTAATGCACTTCAGATTAGCGCTGTATCAACTCAGCTTAGCAGGGGCAAGATGGAGACATTGATGGCTTACGGATTAAGTACTTTGTCGATGACACTTTCTCGCTTAGCTTCTGATGCCATTTTTTATATGGGACAGAATTTGAAGTTTATCTCATTTCCTGATGAGCTAACGACCGGTTCCAGCATCATGCCACATAAAAAGAATCCGGATGTCCTGGAGCTGATTCGTGCGCACAGCAATAAAATTGTAAATCTTCCATCGATGCTGACTGGTATATATTCAAATCTGACTTCTGGTTATCATAGGGATTTTCAACTAACCAAGGAGCTTCTTTTCCCTGCCATTGAGCAGATAAAGCAAAATATGAGCATGATGCGACTGATGATTTCGAATATGGAGGTTAGAGAGGGAATATTGGAAGAGGACACCTATAAATATATCTTCTCGGTGGAGGAGGTGAACAAAAAGGTGATGGAGGGCAAGCCATTCAGAGATGCTTATCGTGAGGTTGCAGCTGATATTGACAGTGATCGTTACAGTCCGGGAAAAGGAAGTGCCTATACACATGTTGGAAGTATTGGAAACCCGGGACTTGATAGAATCGTTCAGAAAATGGAAGAGGCGATGGAGCAAATTCAGGTGAAGCCGATTGAAAAGATATATGAAGAATTGAAGACCTATTACGTGAAAAAATGAAGCATAGAGAGAAATTAAAGGATAAAAAACGGATCGTTGTCAAAATCGGGACAGGTTTAATTTCCCACGAAAACGGGAGTATAAATCTGCAGCGAATTGAAAAATTGGTTCGGGTACTGGCTGATCTGCATAACATGGGGAAGGAAGTTTTGTTGGTCTCTTCGGGAGCTGTTGGTGCCGGAATGGGAAAAATTGCAAATGGCAAAAAACCGGAATCAATAATTGAGAAACAGGCTTTGGCAGCTATCGGACAAGCAGAATTACTTCGTATGTATCAGAAATTTTTTGATGAGTATAATCAGACACTGGGTCAGGTTCTTCTCACCAGGGATGGTATTGAAAATAGTGTAAGAAGAAAGAATGCCCGCAATACAATACTGAGGCTATTGGAGATGAACGCGATACCTGTGATCAATGAAAATGATACTGTTTCAACCGAAGAGATTGAGTTTGGAGACAATGATATGCTTTCTGCACAGGTTGCAAATCTTATTCAGGCTGACCTCCTGATCATTCTTACAAATACAAATGGCGTTTTTACGGCTGATCCACATGTGCATGATGATGCAAAGCAAGTCTCTGTAGTCATGAAGGCTGAAGAAGATTTAAAGGGAATTAATCTGGAAGGGAAATCCAAGCTGGGGTCGGGAGGAATGGAAACGAAGATTCAAGCGGCAGAGATGTGTCGGGAACATAATATTGATGTCGTAATTGCAGAGGGATTTAGTCCGGCATTAATATATGATATTCTGGATGGCTTACCCTTTGGAACACTATTTGTCAGTGAAGCTACAGAACGGAATTCTGCTTAGAATTGTATTCCCCGTTCACTTTGTACTACACTCCCTTCACGACTTTATATATCAGTAATTAATTTTCAGATCCTATGCAAGAGATAATCGATATTGGTAAAAAGGCAAAAGAGGCTTCATATGAGCTTGCCCACCTGGACACATCAGTGAAAGATGAAATATTGTTGAAAGTGGCTGATGCACTTCTCTCCAGAACAGGAGATATATTAAAGGAGAATAGCAAGGATCTGGCCCATGCCCGTGAGACAGGCTTGAAGGGGGCAATTGTGGATCGACTGACGCTCACAGCAGAGAGGATCAAAGATATTTCGGAGGGGATGAAGCAGATCGCATTGCTGGAAGATCCGGTGGGAGAGGTGTTGGAAATGAAAAAGCGCCCCAACGGCTTGATGATTGGGAAAAAACGGGTTCCACTGGGAGTGGTGGGCGTAATTTATGAGTCACGTCCGAATGTTACTGCAGATGTGGGAGCCCTTTGCTTGAAGACCGGTAATGTTTGTATCCTCAGGGGAGGAAAAGAGGCTTTCAATTCGAACCGCATCATCGTGGAGATTTTCAGGAAGGAGATTGATCTCCTGGGTTTAAATAGCAATATGATTCAGCTGGTAATGAATACCAGCAGGGAGAGTGCAAACGCATTAATGAAGCTCAACGATTACCTGGATATATTAATACCCCGGGGAGGTGCAGGTTTGATTCAGGCAGTGGTTCAGAACAGTACAGTTCCGGTAATTGAAACAGGTGTTGGAAACTGTCATGTGTTTGTGGATGAGTCTGCCGATCTGGAAATGGCTAAAAAAATTGTTATAAATGCAAAAACCCATCGTCCGGGTGTGTGCAATGCCGCTGAAAGTCTTTTGATACACAGTAAGGTTGCAAAGACAGCTATTCCTATAATTGGTGAGGCATTGCTTAATAGTGGTGTAGAAGTAAGAGGAGACGAACAGGTTTGTAGTATGCTCAAAAAAGCAATACCTGCCAGTGAAGAAGATTGGGGGACGGAGTATCTTGATTATATCATGAGTGTGAAGGTGGTTGATTCGCTGGATGATGCCATCAATCATATCCATACATATGGATCTTCACATTCAGAATCAATCATCACCTCAGATTATAAGAATGCGAATTATTTTCTCGAAAGAGTGGATGCCGCAGCGGTATATGTAAATGCTTCTACAAGATTTACCGATGGATTTGAATTTGGTTATGGCGCAGAAATTGGGATCAGCACACAAAAACTTCATGCCCGGGGACCGATGGGCTTAAAGGAGTTGACTACTACGAAATATGTAATTTATGGAGACGGTCAGATCAGGTAAAACTACTTCTTCCTTTTTACCATATCAATAAAATCATCAAACAGATGTGCCGTATCCGTCGGTCCACCCGATGCTTCAGGATGAAACTGTGTGGAGAAGAATGGCTTTGAAGCGTGCTTCATGCCCTCATTGGTATTGTCATTCAGGTTTAGGAACAGTGGACTCCAGTCTTCTGATAGTGAGTCATTATCGATAGCAAACCCATGGTTCTGTGAAGTGATATATGCTTTATCGGTTCCTACTTCCAGCACTGGTTGATTGTGACTCCTGTGACCATATTTTAGTTTGTAAGTGTCTGCTCCTGCTGCCAGTGCCATTAACTGATTCCCTAAACAAATCCCAAAAATGGGGGTATCGTTTTTATATGCTTTGCTAAGGTTGTCAATCGTAGCTTTACAAAGCTTTGGATCACCCGGACCATTTGATATAAATAGTCCATCGAACTCTTCCTGATCCAGGTCATGATCATAAGGAACCCTGATTACAGTGGTGTCTCTTTTAAGTAGATAGCGTATGATATTATATTTTACGCCGCAGTCGATGAGAAGAATTTTATTTTTCCCTGATCCATAGACCTCTTTCTTATCGATTGTAACCTGGGCTACAAGATTTTCAGTATTGGGATCATACCACTCCGGTTCAGCGTTATTGTAAATCACCTTACCCAGCATCGATCCCTTCTCACGAAGAATCTTAGTCAGCATTCGTGTATCCAGGCCGAAGATACCTGGAATTTTGTTTTGCTTCAGCCATTCGCCCAAACTTTTCTGTGCATTCCAGTGAGAATACTCAGCCGAATAATCGGAGATGATTAGTGCAGAAATATGAAGTTTTTCAGACTCGAAGAAGCGAAACATCTTGTCTTCCAGTTCTTCATCAGGTACTCCGTAATTTCCAACAATTGGATAGGTAAGTACTAGTATCTGACCTTTATAGGATGGATCTGTAAGACTTTCAGGATAACCGGTCATGGCAGTATTAAAAACCACTTCACCTGCTATACTTCCTTCATAACCAAAAGAGTTTCCTTCATAAATGTTTCCGTCTTCAAGTTTGAGTTGGATTTTTGGGTATTCCATGCTGCGAAAAAAGGTTAATTTGTTAAGTTATTTATTTAAAAAATTCTCCAGGATCTTATCTGCTTGTTCAGTTGAAATGCTCTTCGCCTTAATCTTTTTATTCTCATCCAGGATAAAGAGTTGAGGAAAGCTTGTGAGGTTATAATGATTTCTGAATTCATTGTCATAGGGACTCCAGCAATTGATCCAGTCATATAGCTCATGTTCATTTATAAAATCAATCCACGTTTCTTTTCCTTCCACTGAGTTGATTACATGTAAGGCTATTATTTTCACGCCCTGATCTTTATATTTCTGGTATACTTCATAGAGAGCCGGTGTGGATTTTTTACAATGACCGCAGTCTGCCTCCCAGAAATAGAGAAGTGTATAGCTTGCATCAATCTGGTAAAGAAAGTTTTCGTTTCCAATATGTGGGTCTTTTTTTATTGCAGTATCCATCTGAGCCATTAAGAAATGCTCTTTAGGCAAAACTTTAAAAACAAAATTTGGTGCTGGATTATCTATAAATATGTGTTTGCTTTTTTCGAAATTCTTCTTTAAATCTTCGAGAAACTCCGGACTGCTCCAGGTGGCTTCAGGGATATAGTATTTTTCTGCTATATGAAAATATACTTTATCCATTCCCATCATCTTGCTCTCAGCATAATTATTAAAGACGGTGATGAGCATATACCTGAACAGCGCTTCATCGGCTCTGGATTTTTCGATGAGATCATCAATGACCAGAATTAATGAATCAGGGTGCTGGTAGGCAACCTTGTTGAGGTATGTTTTAATCTTTGGTTCATAGAGCGGAGTGTGTAACAAGCGGAGACTTGATACATCGAAATAATCGAAATAATGGTCCCGGTAATAAACATACTGGATAGAATCCTTCTCCCTGGCTGTTCCAACTATCATCTCTTCAGGAGCGCGTACTTCTTTCATGGCTTTGAGAAAAGCAGAGACAAAAAGATCCGGATGGTCAGCGATAATCTGATCAGAGAAATGCATCATTTCTTCATTTAGCAGTTCTATTTTTTTCCTGATACCGGCGGAATCAGCCTCATTTTTTGCATTGGTCAATGCTTCTCCGTTCTTCTCTTGCTCTTCTCTTTTTTCGGAGAGAAATATTTTATAATCGAAGAAAAGCCGGTTATTTTCCGAACCTGAAAATTGTGTCAGATTAGCAAAATCTGAACTGTCAACAGATATTTCAAATTCCTGATCATCACCAATCATGAAGTCAAAATAGTGATTGGCATCAAAATAGAGAACATAGAGACCACCCTCAAAAGCTTCTTCTCCGGAGAATGTTCCTTTGCCTGTTATGCTCAGCTCCACAGTATCTTTTGGCACCATTCGTGAAGTAAAATATTCTGCAAGAATCACTTGTTTAGCGGGAAAATCAGGAGCATTGAGTTTAATTTTGTATCCCTGTGCAGATAATCCAAGCGTTGCAAAAAGCAAAGTATATATGATAATATGAAATCTTTTCATTACAATACAAATCAAATTAAAATTGAATGCGCAAATTTAATCATAATAAGTAAAAAACCTTCTTATGAAAAATCTTATTGTTCAAGACAAGCATTGTGCCATTAATTAATGCGATAATGCAACAATGCGACAATGCAACAATGTGATAAAATTATACTCTCTTCCCTCTCTCCTCAACATTTAAACATTATTTCTTGTTATCAGTTCAAAATGGAGCTAACTTCGTAAAGATTAAAGAAAAAGACTGTTTAATAAATATATATAGTGATGTTGACCTTGCTTGAAGCACAGAATATAATTGAGAATAGAATAGAGAACCTAAACCTCCCCGACGAGCCGAAGGAATTATATGATCCTGTAAGATATATTTTATCAATAGGAGGGAAACGGGTGAGACCGGCACTTGTTTTACTGGGATGTGATTTGTTCGGAGGATCAGTATCAGCAGCAACCTTTCCGGCTCTGGCTATAGAAATATTCCATAATTTCACCCTTCTCCATGATGATATTATGGATAAATCTGATCTTCGGCGTGGCAAGCAGACAGTACACTTGAAATGGGATGAAAATGTTGCCATTTTATCGGGAGATGTGATGTCTATCCTGGCTTCCAGGCTTATAAATGAGTCGCCGGGGGCAGTATTGCGAAATGTCAACGATGTCTTCACATTGACAGCTATGCAAGTTTGTGAGGGACAACAGTTTGATATGAATTTTGAATCTCGTAAAGCAGTGGAAGAGGAAGAGTATCTGCGCATGATAGAGTTAAAAACAGCGGTACTTATTGCAGCAAGTCTCAAGATAGGAGCAATGCTGGGAGGGGCAGCAGAGAAAGATGCTGAGGATCTCTATCTGTTTGGTAAAAACCTCGGAATTGCTTTCCAGCTACAGGATGATTTATTGGATGCTTATGGTAATACTGCTGAGTTTGGGAAGAAAACAGGCCTGGATATCATTGACAATAAGAAAACTATTTTAATGATTTCAGCTTTGCGGGAGGCCAATGAGGAACAAAAAAAGTCGTTGTTGAATTGGTTGAGCGTTACTGATTTTGATCCTGAAGAGAAGGTTTCAGCGGTGGTTGAAATCTTTGATGCCCTGAATATAAAATCGCTCACCGAAACAATGATTCATCATTATTTTGAAGAAGCCCTTGAGAATTTGAAAAATCTTAACAGACCCGAGGAGAGCAAGGCTGAGCTATTAAAATTTGCAGCGTTTTTGATGGAGAGGAAGAAATAAATAATGCATAGCTGATTGTCCAGAGAATTATCTTTGGCTATTGGCTATTTACAACCCTAGTCCCAACAAGCCTTCACCACCTCCATATTTTCTCAGTAACTCCTGAAGCTCCTGCATCTGCGCCATTACCTCATACCAGTCCTGTTCGATATTTGTAAAATGCTTCTGCTTCAGGGATTTAAAATACACTGCCTTTTCATTGAGAATATCATTATACTCTTTTAGCAATGCATTGGCTTTTTCTTGCTCTCCGCACATATAGTATGCTTCAATAACTCCTGCATGGTGAACTGTATTTCCCTTTCCATCAGGGAAAGTTAATCCGGCAATAAATCTGTCGAAGGGAACGGCTCTGTTTGGCGAGAGCTCCATACATCTGTCAAGAACCTTAACAGCCCTCACTGTATCACCTTCATTGAGAAGTTCAAGAGCGAGTCTTGTGTGCATGCCTCTGAAGCGAATTACAGACAAGGTGCGGATCGTGTAATAATCCAGCGTTACATCCGGTTCATTCATTCTTCCCCAGGTGAACTTATTCATTACATTATCGTACATCTTCTCGGTATCAATTCTTCCCATCTCCAGGATACTTTTTCGGGGAGTTTTTATGGGTACCACCTTGTAAGCCATCCCTTCCAGCTGGTAATAATTTTCCAGGCCGAGGCTTCCGTCAAATCCACCTGATGTGAAATAGATCGGTCGATTCCAGTTATTCTGCGCAAAAATATCAAGCTGGATCATGGATCCTTTTAAAATTTGGGAGTTGGCTTTTAATTGGAAACGCACATCCTCCATAAGGTCAGCATCTTTTATATCGATGATATGCTTGTCAATTATAGCTGCAGAATCAAGCTCAATAACAATCTTAGGAGACGGTATGTAATCAACATATTTTCCATCCCTCAGCTGAAGCTGCGTTCTTTTATCATTACTTTTTATAAAAGATGAAATATAATCAACCGTTGCCCATCGATCATTTTCTCGCACATAAATGGAATTATTTGTACCGTCTTTATACTTATCAAATGGGAAGGAAATGGGTAATGGGTCTGATTTATATGCCTTCTTCTTCATCTGGTCGATATGCCATTCTGTATTGAAAAGCATGGTATTCACAACCCTCACATCGGTACGTATACCTTCTACATCCTGGGCATACCAGAGAGGAAAAGTATCATTGTCTCCAACAGTAAAGAGAATGGCATTTTTGTCGCAGGATTCCAGGTAGTTTCTTGCAATATCTCTTGCTGTATACCTTCCTGAGCGGTCATGGTCGTCCCAGTTTTGTGTTCCCATAAGAACCGGAGCTCCAAGGAATGCAATGATAAAACTAATCACTGCAGCAACATGTGACTTTAACCATTGTTGCAAAATACTCGCTAAGCCCGCTACACCCATTCCTACCCATATAGAGAATGAGTAAAATGACGCGGCATAGGCATAATCTCTTTCACGTGGTTGGTGTGGTGACTGATTCAGGTATACCACAATGGCAAGGCCGGTAATAACAAAAAGGAACATAATGATCCAGAAATCCTTTACATGTCGTTTAAGATGAAACAACATCCCAAGAATACCCAAAATGAAAGGTAAAAAGAAGTAAGTGTTTCTGGCCGGGTGGTTCGCCATATCAGAAGTAATCTGCGTTTGGTTTCCAAGACGCACTTTGTCGATTGCGTTAATACCGCTAAGCCAGTTACCATTCAGGATATCTCCGTGACCCTGAATATCGTTCTGGCGACCCACAAAATTCCACATAAAATACCTTAAGTACATTTGTCCTACCTGGTATCGGAAAAAGAACTCAATGTTATCCAGATAAGTTGGATTATTTACATCTTTTATGCTTGCAAAATTGACATAATCCTGCTTGTGTATACGATCACGGCTGTACATTCGGGGAAAAAGCATCGCAGGACCATCATATTTTAATTCAGGCTTGCGATAGGCAACTTCATATTGGTTTTTTTCCTTGTCGAGTACATAAACCGGTTCATTATATTCAACATCCGTTACTTCTGAATTATATTGATGTCCGGTAACCAGGGGACGATCTCCATATTGCTCACGGTTGAGGTACGATAGCAAAGCAAAAGCATTTTCAGGTCTGTTTTCATTCATTGGAGGTGCGGCGACAGATCGAATTACGATTAAAGCATATGAAGAGTAGCCAATGATGATCACCGTGATACCAATAAGGATAGTATTTAACAAGACATTTTTTTTCTGGAATTGGGTCCTGTAAATACCATAAACCAATCCCCCGAAAAGAAGAATTGCGTATATGATTACTCCCGTATTGTAGTGCAATCCAAATGAATTTGTAAAAAGAAGCTCAAACCAGGTGGCAACCAGAACCAATCCTGGAATAATAAAGTAATTTATAGCCCCCAAAATGACAACCCCGGTCAATATGGCCATTGCAATCCCCTTTTTAGTCACCTCATATTTTCTGAAGTAATAAACAAGGACAATGGCAGGTATTGCCAGTAGATTCAATAGGTGTACCCCAATGGAGAGACCTACCAGATAGGCGATCAGGATCAGCCAGCGGTTGGAATGCTTCTCATCTGCAATATTCTCCCATTTTAAAATGGCCCAGAAGACAACTGCAGTAAAGAGGGATGACATCGCATAAACCTCTCCCTCTACTGCCGAAAACCAGAATGTATCAGAAAATGTATAAGCCATTGCACCAATAAATCCACTACCGAGGATCTGGATATAGTTGCTAAGCGTATAATCTCCCTCTTTTTTAATGTAGATTTTCTTCAGAAGATGGGTGATTGTCCAGAAGAGAAACAGGATGGTAAATGCGCTGACAGTTGCAGACATTGCATTATACATGCGCGCTACTGTTTCCGGTGAGCTTGCAAATAATGCAAATACACGTCCCACCAGTAGAAAAAATGGTGCTCCCGGAGGGTGTCCAACTTGCAGTTTATAGGAACTTGCAATGAATTCCCCACAATCCCACAAGCTTACCGTTGGTTCAATCGTAAGCAGATAGACAGTGAGGGCGATAAGGAAACTTACCCAACCAATTATCAGATTGTATTTTCTGAATGTATGCATTTCTAATATTTTTTTAACACTCAGATTATCAACTTAATAAGAACTTGATATTCTGAAGTTCATAGTTGTTATTTTTTGGAGAACAGCTCTTCTCTTGCAATTTTCGCTTAGAAGTTTCGAATTTAAAGAAATTTATGGAATAATGGAGGGAATAATGAGTCCCGATAGCTATCGGGAGGGAGAAGAGGAGATGAAGCATGTCTCGTGTCAGAAAAAGATTGGAAGGAGATTGGAGAAAAGATTGGAAGGAGATTGGAGAAAAGATTGGAAGGAGATTGAAGAAAAGATTGGCAGGAGACTGAAGAAAAAATTTGTCTGGAGATTGAAAGAGGATTATTATTTCTAATCCTTTTCAAACTAGCCAATTAGAAATTTTTAACAAAAAATTAGGATAATACTGAAGGTATTTTGGTGTTGGATTCATAGAGAAACATATATTTGTGATTCTTCAAAGAGCAAAACCATGAATGCAAAAATTAATTCTACTCCAGAGGATGTGATCTATTCTACCTACCCGGAATTTGAAAATGAGCATGCCAATGTGATGGAGCCGGATACGATTACCCCTAAGGAACAGCTACTTACAATCGGTCTTGGAAAAAGGAAGATTGATGGGGATTTTACTACAATTGTAATAGGATTTATCGGAAAGCGAAGTGATCTGATCAATCTGGAGCATGAATTGCAAAATGTTTGCAGATCTGTTGGGTCCTCCCGAATGTATGATGTAATTTTGAAAGGTGATGTAAGAAAGAGGGCTTATGTTTATTTACGCAATCAAGGATTTGGAGTTCAATTTGCCAAAGTCTCCTAGGAAAAGAGGTTTTGGGCTTACTCTGTTCCTGCTGTTTATCATTTCTAATTTTATTCTTTTAGATACAAATGCTCAGTTTTATGAGTATGGTCAGGATGCCGGTTCAATCAGGTGGAATCACTTTTCCAGTCAGCACTATCAATTGATCTATCCACGCGGACTGGATACACTGGCCATGAAATTTGCAGATAAATTAGAATATTTTTATCCATTTCAGGCACAGACATTAGCACATGAACATGAAAAGCTGCCTGTTGTCATTCATAATGAGGCAAGTTTTTCCAATGGTGTTTTTGTGTGGGCGCCTAAGCGTTTGGAGATATTTACAAATCCGGATCCGAATGGATATCCTCAGGATTGGCTCACACAGCTTGCTATTCATGAGGGAAGGCATGCTGTTCAGGTTTCAAAATTAAACCAGGGATTTTCAAAAGTGCTATCTGTAGTTGGTGGTGAACAGGTTGTGGGTGCAATTACAGGTTTTTTACCTATGTGGTATCTGGAGGGAGATGCAGTAGACGCGGAGACCAGGTTTTCTTCTACCGGAAGAGGCAGATTGCCTTCCTTTGAAATGGGAATGAAGGCTCTTCTTCTGGATAAAAAACGTTATTCATTTTCAAAATCTCTTTTTGGATCATATAAAGATTATGCCCCTAATCATTATCAAACCGGATACTTTCTTGTTCGTTATGGCAGACGAAAATATGGAGACCAGATATGGATAGACATGGAAGATTATGTAGCAAGAAAACCTTTTACAATTTTCCCTATGATATTCAGTATGAAGAAATACGGGGTGAAATCAAAAGGCTCCTTCTACAACAAAGCGCTGGATGAATATTCTCTACACTGGTCAGAAACCAGGAATAAGAGAAACATTACTGATAATCATACATGGAATGAGGTTGGGAATGGCAGTTTTACAAATTATCATTTTCCACAATGGTTATCCGATTCTTCCTTTTTGGTGCTAAAAACCGGACTCGACCAGATTCCGGAATTTATTACACTTGATTCGGAAGGCATTGAGAAGAGGGTTTTTCGTCCCGGATATATGAACTCCGGAAAGTACAGTTATAGGAATTCTTTCCTTATCTGGGACGAATGGGTACCGGATGTGCGGTGGAGCAACAGGAACTATTCTGTAATACGCCTGTTGGATATGAATTCAGGGGAAGTGAAAAATCTTGGATCAAAAACAAGGTATTATGCTCCTGTATTGTCGAACAATGGTGAAAGGATAGCTGCAATCGAGCAGAGATCAGACCAGTCTTTTCACCTGGTTATTCTTGATTTGGAAGGAAAACTTATTGAGTCAATCAAATCCCCGGGGAATAGATTTATACAACATCCTGCATGGATGGAGCAGGATTCTGCAGTTATACTTACACTCAACGATCTAAAGGGAGAGTATTTATATAGTTATTCTTTTCAAAATGAGCGTTGGACAGCCCTTTTTCATTCGGGATCTGATGATATTTCCAATCCGGTTGTGAGTGGTTCGAAAATCTATTTTAGCGGGACTTTTTCCGGAATAGATAATATCTACTGCTACGATATGGAGCGTGTGAAACTGTTCATGGTCACCTCTTCTGAATTTGGTGCTTTTGAACCCGGGATTTCCTCTTCGGGTACAATGCTCTCCTATTCAGATTATCATGCAGATGGACACAATGCAGTGTCAGCAACTCTTGATGAAAATAGCTTTATACAATTGAAAGATATGCCGGAAAGAGATGAGCAACTGGATTTTCTGCCTACGGAAAATGAGAAAATAATAATCGAGGGAGAGCAATTTGTTGAGCCGGGTGAATATAGTCCAAAGCCTTATAACAAGATTCTTAATTCCATACACCCACATTCCTGGCTTCCGCTTTATTTTGATTACCTGAACCCTGAAGTAGCACTTAGTGCTGAAGAGATTCCGGTGAGTCCCGGATTTACACTGGTTTCACAGAACTTATTAAGCACTGTAACAGGCATGATTGGATATGAATACAAGGATAAGCTGCACTATCTGCATACTGGTGTCACACTAAAAGGGAGGGTTCCCATATTTGACTTCAGGTTGGATTATGGGGGATATCCTGATGTGTACAAGATTGATGAAAATGATTCAGTACCGGTAAGACCTGATAGGATGAGTTTTTCTTCATCAGTATATATACCGGTTCGGTTCAATACAGGGAAGTTTATTACGTTTATGCAACCGGGTATTGGATGGAATTATTTGTCTGATGTCTTTTATGATCCTGATTTATCGTCTTATCAGGGTGGAAGTCACCGGTTCAACTATCGTCTTTATTTCACTTCATATCTCAGAAAAGGAAGAAAAGATATTCTCCCGAGATTGGGAATCAGGAGTAGTATTTTTTACCAGCATGCACCAAATGATGATTATAACCTTGGAAGTATTTCATCCTATGTATTGAGTCTTTATTTACCGGGATTTCTGAAGCACCAGACATTTAAACTTGGATATGCTCATCAGATACAGGATCCCCAAAGGTATCTGTATGGAAATAGCATCAGAATGCCCAGGGGAATTT
>JAUUZQ010000015.1 GCA_030589895.1 Bacteroidales bacterium | reverse complement strand
TATATTATGGTGGTCTTCCATTTATGATGAATGATATTGCAGATTTAATTGTCTCTGATATTATTAGACTTATACCAATCACTTTCTTTCTAATAGCCTTTATTCTTTTTCTGGCTTTTAGATCAGCCAGAGGCGTAATATTACCAATGTTAACAGCAGCTTTATCGGTTATTTGGGTTTTAGGAACTATGGTTGTTTTTGGATATGAATTATCTATGATTTCTAATATAACTCCCATCATATTACTTGCGGTCGGTAGTGCATATACAATACATGTATTAAACCGAGTCAACACCACCTTTGACCAAGATCGTAAAAAAGCACTTATCAAGGCATTAAGCTATATTACTGTACCAGTAATTCTTGCAGCATTAACTACAATGATTGGATTTACATCATTTGTATTTGGTGCATATCTGGATATAATTCGTGATTTTGGAATTTTCACTGGGTTGGGAGTAGTATTTGCAATGCTTCTCTCGATATTCTTTGTTCCTGCATTAATATCAGCATTTTCCATGTATAAAAGTGCAGATAAAATAGAGCGTAATGGTAAAAAGAAGCATTCTTTTATAAATACTTTCATCCTTTCGCCATTGAATGCTTTATTGCAGAATCATCCAAAATATATTTTATCTGTTTGGGGTATTGTAATGCTTCTAAGTATAGGGGGGGTATCCCTAATAGAAAGGGAAGTAAATATGGCAGAATATTTTAAAAGAGGTAATTCCACCAGAATAACTGAAGATATTATGCAAGAAAAATTTGGTGGTTCACAACCTGTTTATGTTGTATTTAATGGTGATATACAAAGTCCCGATGTTTTGAAGATGATGATACAAACTGAGAATTACATGAAAGAATTCTCAGCAATTGATGGAACACAATCTATAGCGGACCTTGTGGAGGAGATGAATGATGTAATGGGGGAAGGGAAGAAAATACCTGATGAAAGAGCTAAAATTGAGAACCTTTGGTTCTTATTGGATGGACAGGAAATAATGTCACAATTAGTTTCGGATGAACTTGACAGAGCAATTATTCAATCAAAATTTGCTTCAACAGATAGTAAAGTATTAAACGATTTTGTTGAATACATGAATGTTTTTGTTGATAATAACTCTACAGAGGAATGTGAAATAGAAGTAACTGGAATGCCTTCAGTTTATTCACAATTAGACAAAAGTCTTATTAGTAGTCAATTGAGTAGTTTAGTGATTGCAATAATTATGGTGCTCATTATTGTAGGTTTAGTACTACGCTCTCCGATTAAGGGAATATTTGCTGCAATCCCAATTATTGCTACAATAACAATTTTATTTGGTTTCATGGGCTTTACAAGTATTCCGCTGGACATAGCAACTGTGCTTGTAGCAAGTGTTGCACTGGGGATTGGAATTGATTACTCAATTCATATCATAACACACTTTAATCATTTGTATAAAGTGACTGGAAAATTAGACAAAGCGATGGAAGAAACCATTATGATTAGTGGCAAAGCTATAGTCATTAATGTTTTATCAGTTGCTGCTGGTTTTTTGGTATTAATATTTTCTGAAATAGTGCCTTTGCAAAATTTCGGGATACTCGTTGCTTTGAGTATGGTTGGGTCAGGATTAGGTGCACTAACATTATTGCCAGTGATATTAATACTTCATTACAGAAGAAAGGAAAAAAACAAAGCGAAAATTTTTAACATTTTAAATTAAAAAATATGAGAATTATAAAATTATCAGTAATCGTAAGTGTAGTAATACTACTGACAGGATTAAGTGCAAACGCACAAGATGCAAACACCATTCTAAAGAAAATGGACGACGTAATGTATTCTCCAAAAGATATGACAGGGAAAACAAAAATTGTTATAATTGATAAGGCAGGGAAAGAAAAAATAAGGGAAGCAGATATTATTCAGAAAGGCAACGACAAACGTATTTTTAGATTTACCGCACCTTCTTCACAAGCAGGGATCGCAGTTTTATCCTTACCTGATGATGTGATGTATTTATACATGCCTGCTTTTGGAAAAGAACGAAGAATTTCATCATCAGTAAAAAGTCAAAACTTTGCAGGGACAGACTTTTCTTATGATGATATGGAAGCAAAACCATATTCTGAAAAATATACTCCAACACTGATTAAGACTGAAGAGGGTGCTTTTGTTTTAGAATTAATACCCATATCACCTAAATCGTCATATTCCAGGCTAATTGCAAAAATCCATAAAACTAATTACTATCCAATAGCAATGGATTATTATGACAGGGGTAATAAAAAAGTCAAAGAGGGTACATACAAATTTGTAAAAATTGGTAAGTATTGGAATGCACAAGAAATGTTTATTAAAGACATAAAAAAGAACCATACTACAAAGATGATAATGTCTGATGTGAAATACGATTCAGGTATAACAGATGATGACTTTACAGTTAGAAAATTAAAGCAATAAAATGAAGCAAAAAGTAGCGTTGGTGCTGGGAAGCGGAGGTGCTCGTGGAGCTGCTCATATCGGAGTAATTCGTGAACTTGTTGCGCAAGGCTATGAAATAAGCTCCATTGCGGGTAGTTCTATGGGTGCGCTGGTAGGTGGAATATATGCTGCTGGAAAATTAGATGAATATGAAACCTGGTTGCTCTCATTGAGCAAAATAGATATTTTTAATCTGGTCGATTTTACGCTTAGTAAAAGTGGAATTATTAAAGCTGATAAAGTATTAAAGGAGATACAAAAGTTTATTCCCGACCAGAAGATCGAAGACCTGCCTGTTAAGTATGCCGCTGTAGCCACCGACTTCAATAATAAAAAGGAAGTTGTAATTACTAATGGTAGTCTGTTTGAGGCAATACGTGCTTCAATATCAATTCCGATGATTATCACTCCTTTGCAGAAAAATGACACACTTTTTGTGGATGGAGGTGTTTTGAATCCAGTACCAACAAATCGGGTAAGTCGCCAGGAAGGGGACATTCTTATTGCAGTTGATGTAGGCGCTCAAATTCCGTATGAAAAATCAAAAATTGATGCAAGCCAGAATTGGGCATATTTTGAAAAACTTACTAAGGGTAAGCTAAAGCGATTTCAACGGAGATTATCAAAACTTTTTCCTGCAAACAATCATGATAAGAGAGGATACTTTCACCTTGTCGTAGATACAGCGCACCTTATGTTATCTCAAATTACAGATTTAACATTGAAAATTGATCCACCTGATATACTTATTCAAATATCCATTGAATCATGCGGCACATTTGATTTCTATAAAGCCGTAGAGCAAATTGAATTGGGGAGAGAACTCACCCATAACAACATAGGACAGTTAAAAAACCAATAACTACAGTCATGAAAAAAGTATCAGCAGTAATTTGTGTTTATAATGAAGAGAAAACTATAGGAGATGTTATTGCGTCAGTTTTTGAATCATCAGCTATAGATGAGATTGTAGTTGTAAATGATGGATCAACTGATTCTACAAAGAAGATAATTGAAGCAATTAATTCAAACATCCAAATAACCGACATTCATTTCCAGGAGAATAAGGGAAAAGGATATGCCATGGCTGTTGGAGTTGAGAATGCAACAAATGAAATAATTGCATTTATTGATGCTGATTTATCCAACCTGCAGGATGAACATTTTGCTCAATTAACAACTCCCGTATTAACCAAGAAAGTAGACATGGTTCTTGGTCAGGCAACAGAGACATTGATTAATTATGGTATGAATCCTTTTAAATCATTCACTGGAGAAAGAACAGTTTTGAAAAAAGATATTTTGCCAATAATCGATAAGATGAAAGACTCAAGGTTTGGTGTCGAAACCCTTATTAACCTCTATTATCAATCAGAGGGAAAGAGAGTTAAATATGTAATGTTAGGCGGATTAAAACATCCAACAAAATTTGATAAAACAACTACTTCACGAGCCATGAAAGAATTCATTCTGGAAG
Source organism: Bacteroidales bacterium (assembly GCA_030589895.1). Classification (GTDB taxonomy): domain Bacteria; phylum Bacteroidota; class Bacteroidia; order Bacteroidales; genus JAUUZQ01. The sequence continues at coordinate 47,182 of JAUUZQ010000015.1, read as the reverse complement.
GACATCAAATTGCCATTACAGCGTTTAAACATTTCAATTTAATAACAAAATCAATTAGAAATCAATTCAATAAATTTTAAATATGAAACGATTAAAAATTATTATCAGTTCTATTATCCTTCTTCTCATTAGTATAAATATTACCATTGCACAAGAAAACGATTTGAAATTAAAACTCTCTGGTGAATTATTAAGCGACCAGCGGTTTTTACTTGAAGATCCTAATGATTGGGCTTGGAATGAAAATCGTTTAACGCTAAAGTTAAATAAGAAATTAACAGATAATTCAAAATTCTATAGCGAAGTCTGGCTTCGCAATATTGGTTTACCAAGTATAAATTCTTCAGCAGACCTTTATAATAAAGGGATTCTTGACCCTTACAATCTTGAAGTGAGGGAAGCCTATGTTCAATTATTTGGCTTCCTATCTAAAAACCTTGATGTAAAAATTGGTCGTCAGCGAATTACCTGGGGGACAGCCGATAAACTCAATCCAACAGACAATCTGAATCCTTATGATCTGGAAGATGTTCTGGATTTTGGTCGACACAGAGGATCTGATGCAATTAGCTTTGATTATTATTTCAACTCCGATTTTTATCTGCAAGGTGCATTTATTCCATTCTTTCAGCCCGCTAATATGCCTGTTGGCATTTTTGCAAATGCACTTACACCAAGTATGGAAATGCCGATGGGAATGACATTAAAAGATTTCAATGACACCATACAAATGCCAAGATACAATCTGGCGGAGAGTTCAACCGCCGGAATAAAATTCAAAGGTTTTGCTGCTGGATATGATTTTTCTCTAAGCTATGTATGGGGAAGAGATGGACTGCCAATGTCTACATACAATACTTTTATTCCTGTTGACGCAATTGGAGGAATAAATATTAATTCAGAATTATCATTTTACAGAACTCATATTTTTGGAGCAGACATAGCAGGGAGTATTGGAGGTGCTGGTATATGGGCAGAGGCAGCAGCATTTTTACCTGAAAATGAAGTTATAATGACCAATGATCTTTCAGCACTGTTTCTTGCGCCTCCGGGATCTGTTACTCAGGATTCAATAATGTTGGAGAAAGAACTATATATAAAATTTGTTATTGGTATGGATTACAATTTTGCAAATGGAACTTATCTTAATATTCAATATTTACACGGCTTTATGAATGAGCGAGGCAGCGAAAATTTAAACGACTATTTCTTTGCTCAATTGGATAAAAAATTCTTTGATGATAGACTGAAAATTGCTCCTTTGGCAGGCGGATTTATTGTATCTGACTGGAAAGATGTGGAAAATAACTATGCAGTAGTTTATATCCCAAATATCTCATATATGGCAACAGACAATGCTGAACTAACTCTTTCAGCAGCTTTGTTTAAAGGCACTGGAGATAATCTTTTCGCCAATTTTAATGACTATAATATGATGATGTTTAAACTAAAATATAGCTTTTAATATCTTAATTCGATAGTTTTTCCCATGAATGAATCATTGAATAATTAAATTATTCATGCAATCAGCCAATATATAATATCCCTAAAAATAGCTTTGTCTTAAAGTCTGATTATGATATAATTATTGGAACTGAGATTGGATATTTCCCTCATTCCTTCAATTTCGAATAGATATATTCATCCAAAAATACGCCTTCCTTTTTTACCGCTTTCCTGTGTATTGCTTCCTGAATAAATCCATTCTTTTCGAATACCCGCATTGAAGCTTTATTCGTACTAAATACACCTGCATATATCCTGATCCATTGGTATTTTTGAAATGCATGGTTCACGAGCAGACCTACCGCCTCTGTCACTATTCCCTTCCCCCAATGCCTTTCTGATAACCAGAAACCAATCTCTGCGTTAAAACGGTAAACATCCTGCATTGCATGTAATCCGATTCCCCCACACGCCTCTCCATTTACTTCAATCGCATATACAACATCTTTCCTGTTCGATAGAATCATTTCAATCCATGATGTCGCATCAGACATTGTATATGGATATGGAAATCCATCCCTGAGATTTCTTGCAATCTTCAGGTTGCTTGCATGCTTTACCAGATTTTCAGCATCCTCTGTTACCCACGGTCTCAGAACAAAACATGAGCCTTTCAATTCCTTTAAGTCCATTATTTTTGATCTATTTTGATCTGAATTTAATTAAAATAAGGTAATTCAGGAAGCAAGAACGGTTGATTGCGATAAATTCGATTATTTTTGACCCGAATTTATTTCTAATAATGTTAATTAAGCTTTACAATAAAAATCCTGATCCACAATTAATAGAACAGGCTGTGGATATTCTTGAAAGAGGTGGAATTATAATTTATCCTACTGATACTATCTATGGGATAGGTTGTGATATAACTAAAGCACGTGCCATTGAAAAAGTTGCCAGGATCAAAGGAATTAAACCCGAAAAAGCAAATTTTGCATTTATATGCTCCGATTTGAGCCATCTTTCCGATTATGCCCGACATGTAGATAACAATACCTTTAAACTAATGAAGGCTTATCTGCCAGGACCCTACACTTTTATTCTACCAGCAAGTCACAATGTTCCCAGAATACTAAAGAAAAATAAAAAAACTGTGGGTATTAGAATCCCGGATAATAATATCATTCTGGAAATAGTGCGTAAACTGGGACGACCAATACTTACCTCCTCTCTGAAGGAAGATGATGAGATCCTGGAGTATTCTACCGACCCTGAATTGATTCATGATAAATATAAAGACCTGGTTGACCTGGTTATTGATGGCGGTTATGGTGGAGTAATTCCCTCAACAATTCTTGACTGCACCGGAGATGAGCCAGTATTGATAAGAGAAGGCCTTGGTGAGGTAGATTAGTCTTTTAACTTTCCTGAAACAAGTTCAGGATGACATTCCCTTTTAACTTTTTCCTTAAATCCTACTTCCTCCAAAACGCAGGAGAGAACAGAATAAGTACCGTGAAAAGTTCCAGCCTGCCTACCAACATCAAGGCTGAGAGATACCACTTCCCACCATCACTAATTTCAGCAAAATTGGAAGTCGGACCTACATCACCGATACCTGGTCCAATATTTCCCAATGAAGTGACCACAGAACCAATTGCCGTCTCAAAGTCTAGTCCAAAGAGCGACATAACAAATACGCTAACAATGGCAATGACAGCATAAAAAGCAATAAATGCCAAAATATTGGTGACCACTTCGGTATCCACGGCATGCTTATTTAACCTTACAGGAATAACAGCATTGGGATGGATTAACCTTTTTAATTCCTGTGTGCTATTCTTTAACATCACAACAATCCTCATGATCTTAGGGCCACCACCTGTAGATCCAGCTGAACCCCCAAAAAACATGAGTGTAAATATCAATATTATGAGTGCAGGAGTCCACTTTAAGTAGTCAGCTGTAATATAACCGGTGGTAGTAATTATAGATACGACCTGGAAGATGGAATTCCTGAATGATTTTTCCACCCCCTCCCCTGTTGTCAGATACAAGCCCAATGCAATTATCAAAGAAAAACCAAGCACAAAGCCCAGATAGTAACGAAACTCCTCATTCTTCCATACTTTCCGGAATTTTAAATGAAAACCAAAGTATGAAAGCGTAAAGTTTGTTCCGGCCAGAAACATAAAACCAGTAATTACATAATGTATGTATGGGGAATCCCAGTGAGCTATACTTGCCTGCTTGGTGGAGTATCCACCCGTTGCCATTGTTGTAAATGAGTGACAAACAGCATCAAACAATCCCATTTCTCCAATCCATAAGAGCAATATTTCAGCTCCCGTAAATATCAGATATATACCCCATAAACGCTTTGCCGTCTGCTTTACACGCGGATGAAGTTTATCAGGTGTTGGACCAGGCACTTCTGCTGCGAATAGCTGCATCCCTCCAATCCCCAAAACAGGAAGCACCAAAAGGGAGAGGACAATTATTCCCATACCTCCCAACCATTGTGTCAGACTCCTCCAAAAGAGGATGCCATGCGACAAGTCTTCAATGTTATTCAATATTGATGCACCGGTAGTCGTAAATCCTGATATTGTCTCGAAAAATGCATCGGTAAAATTGGGGATCGACCCTGTCAGAATAAATGGTAAAGTTCCAAAAAATGAGAAGATCAGCCACCCGGAAGTGACAATGACATAACCATCCCGCTTGGTCACTTCAAGATGTACTCTTTTCGTTAAAAAATAAGCCAGAAAACCCGCTAAAGAAGTTATTGCTCCGGAAATAAAAAACTGAAGTACATCATCTTCTTTATAAATCAGCGCAACCGGAATCGAAAGCCACATAAAGAACCCTTCAAAAATAAGAAGGATTCCAAGAATACGTGCAGTAGTTTTTGGATTAGGCATTGATCAGCTTAGTTAAAGAATTTTCCCACTGTAAATATCTGGGAGGGAAGGGCAAAAACCACCACCCTGTCATATGGTTTTATCAATGTATCACCGTAAGCGATAAAACTATTCTTTCCCCTGATAACACCACCAATTATAGCTTCATTAGGGAAATCAATATCTTTTAATGGAGCCTTTAATACTTTAGCGCCCGGCCTGACAACAAATTCCAACACTTCAGCATCAGTACCAGTGAGACATTTTAAAGAGGATACCTCTTCACTCATGGTGAATCTGAATATTCTGCTTGCTGTAATCAGTTTTTTATTGATGATGGTATCAATGCCAATATTTTCAGCGAGCTGGATATAGTCCATATTTTCAACTTCTGCAATGGTTCTTTTAACACCCATGTGTCTGGCCAATAAGCAAGAGAGAATATTCGTGTCAGAATTTCCGGTAACTGCAATAAACGCATCCATCTTCTCAAGACCTTCATTTTTCAGAAGCTCCATATTTGTACCATCACCATTAATTACCAGCGTATTAGGAAGTAAATTTGATAGCTTATAGCTCTTCTGCCTGTCGATCTCAATCATTTTTACATAATGCTGATTTCCAAGTGCTTTAGCCGTCTTCATTCCAATTCTTGATCCTCCCAGTATCATGATATTCCGAACCTCAAATTGCTGTTTGCCCGAATATTTGAAGAGGTCTTTCATGCCGGCCTGGCTACTGATAACATATACCAGATCACCTTGTTTAAACTTATCATCACCCGAGGGGATAATCGTTCTGCCTCCCCGGGTAACTGCCACTGCACGAAATTCCTTATTGGCTTTTTCCGGATCGATCTCCTTCAAAGATTTATCGATAATCAATGCATTCTCATCAAGTTTGATCACATACATCTGCAGCTTACCTCCGGAAAACTCTACAACCTCAGTACTCCCGGTTTGTGCGATCAAACCGGCAACTTCACGAGCTGCAATTTTTTCCGGATAAATCATATAGTCAATACCCAGCGTCGAAAAAATCTCCTTGTTTGCAGGCAGCAAATACTCCTCATTGTCAATCCGTGCAATCGTCTTTTTCGCACCAAGCTTTTTGCTCAATATGGCTGAATTAATATTCACATCTTCCGAATATGTTACAGCAATAAACAGATCTGCTTTACTTACTTTCGCTTCCCTGAGGATGTTTATAGAATTGGCATTGCCCTCTATGGTCATAACATCAAGTGAGCCACTGACAGACTTAAGTCTGACAGGATCATTATCAATTACAATGATATCATGATCTTCATTGCTCAACATCTTTATAAGATGCGATCCAACCTCTCCGGCCCCGGCAAGAATTATTCTCATATTCTGATTTCAGTAGAATGAATTTGTAAAATAACAGATAATCTTCCAAACTGACCTATGCTTTCGCTGTTTTTTTTGTAAGAGATTATCATCACAAAAAAAGATGGACGGATGATCGTCAGCTTACTGTCTCTGAGTATCCACGATAACAGTATCAGGAATATTAAGCAAAAAGGCACCATTTACAGATGTTGCATAAATATTGGGCAAAGCATTTTTCAGACGATTCAACTCAAAATTACGAAAGGTTCCATCAGCAAGGACCAGTGTTCTTTCCAATAGATTTATGTGTTGTTCGCTAAGATACGGAAGACCTGCTCTGAATACCACAAGATCCCATTGAATTTCGTCTAACATTTGCTGCAGATTATTCCCCTTGCAGTCACCACATATCAGTATTTTCTGTCCGGCATATGACAAAGCCCATGCTCCATCACAAATTTCAAAGATCCGATTACAAGTGTGTAAAGAGTCGGAGTTAGTCTCTATTTCTATCATTCTTGAGTTTCCCTCCTTTTTGTTATAAGTTCCCGCCATGGACAGATAATCATAAGTGTAAGGTCCGGGTTTCTCATTTTGATAGAGGAGATAAGTCTCTTCTTCGCCTGAACCTGCACAAGAAATTACTGTACAGTCATGGAAATTGTATATAGTGATAGATTCAAGATCCCTATCCTTCTGATGAGTATAAGATGATATAAAAAATGCAGATGCCAGAAGAGCAACAGATATAATGATCCAGCTAACTCTCTTGTATATAAAGAAGGCTGCTGAGGAAAATATAAAGACAAGTAGCAGCAGACTAATCGCGGGTTTTAAGGAAACATTTTCTATCACCGCCCCTGGAAGTGAGGAGATTGAATTAACTATTACATTCAAAAGATGCGTCATCTTCAAAAGAATCATGGAGAAAAATTCAGGATGAATATTCATTAGAAAGAGTGGCGAAAACAGCACAAACAATGCGAGGATCAGGCTAACAATGGGTATGGCCACAAGGTTTGTCAGGATGAAGTACACAGGAAATATATGAAAATAAAGCAAGCTTAGCGGAAGTGTTGCCAGTTGCGCTGCTATACTCACAAATATCAGATCAGAGATCCTCTTCCCCGGTTTACTCCGGATAGAAAAAACTTTACTGAGAAGAGGATGTAAGCTTACAATTCCAAATACTGCCAGGTAGGACAATTGAAAACCCGGCTCCACAATTCTTGAAGGTTTTAAAGCCAGCAGGATAAAAGCAGATAAAAAGAGAGTGTTATAGATATTGGAGCTTCTGCTGAATGATGTAGCTATAGAAACCAGAGAAAACATGGTTACCGACCGCGTCACAGAATCTGAAAATCCTGTAATCCCGGCGTAGACCCATAATATTCCGAGTATAATCAGCACTTTCACAATCCTGAAAAGGCGTTTTCTCCGTGGCAGGCGAATAATTTTGTCGAGAATCCACCAGATCATCCCGACATGTAATCCGGATACAGCAAGAAGATGCATGGCTCCTGAACCTGAAAATGCACTCCTTATTTCCCGCGTCAGCATGTGCTTGTCCCCAAGGGTAATGGCATTTAAAACTGCAATATCCGGATCGTCCATGTTCCATCCATTTCTGATATTTCGTGCTATTCTATCGGGTAAATATTTCAAGGACCTGACAGGAGGCTCTGATAATCTGGTATATATTTTGGGTGAGACAAAAAGAATATTCCAAAAACCCTTTCGGTGCATATATGCTGCATAGTCGAATTCACCGGGATTTCCATTGTTTTTTATTCTACGTACTTCTCCACCAAAGATCCACTTCTCACCGGCAAACATTTCAGGTACAAGTGAGTCTTTTTTAATATAGAGCATCATTTTTTGCTTATTCTGAAGAAGGGTATCATTGATAATCCATTGATCAGTTTCAATGCTTACTACATAGTTATTCCCCTTCTCCTCAATATCTGAAAGCAGGCGTGCTGACACAAGCGCCTTTCCTTCACAGACTATGTCAGGAGCTTTTTCTCGCAATTCCATACTATACAGAACGCCAATGAAAGCAAACAAGAGTGATAAGCCCGGTGACAGAAGCATCACTTTTTGATTTGAGTATCCTCTTTTCAGGAACCAAATTGCCATCAGCACAGAAAAGACAATCAGGGCGACTGAAAAAAGCCAGACATTGAGATTTCTCTCCGAAAAATTAAGACCAATAATTATTCCGACTAAAAACGGAAATAAGACCCGTAAAACAGGCACTTTTCCTATATCCTGGATAAACTTGTTCAAATTTGCTTTTTCCCTTTAATGTCGTTTTATGACACATTATCGAAGAATTATCAGAAAAATTTGAACTTTTCTGGTAGAAAATGGGTTTATAATTAAACTGAAATGAATAAAAACCCTTAGAATTATGGCAAATTTAACTACAAAACACATGGGCGTTTCTTTAAAGAACCCCTTAATTCTTGGAGCCAGTAACCTCGTAAGTAATATCGATAATCTTAAGAAAGCAGAAGACGCAGGAGTTGCTGCAATTGTTTACCGGTCATTGTTCGAAGAGCAGATGCAACTCGAAGACTATGAACTAGGAAGCCAGATGGATGCCTTCAATGAAAGAAATGCAGAGATGATCAACCTGTTTCCTAATATTGAGCACGGTGGACCAAAGGAGCATCTATATAATTTACGCAAGGCAAAAGAGAGTGTTTCTGTACCACTCTTTGCAAGCATCAATGCAATTTACAAGGAGACATGGGTCGATTATGCCAAACAGATTGAAGAGACGGGTGTTGATGGACTGGAGCTGAATTTCTTCGCAATACCAAGAGACTTTGATAAATCTTCTGAAGATATCATCTTAAGTCAGCTGGAAACTTTAAAAGCAGTTAAGAGTGCAGTTAAGATTCCTGTAAGCGTGAAGCTTAGTCCTTTCTATACAAATGTACTGAATGCAGTTTCTGAACTGGACAAAGCCGGAGCTGATGGCGTCGTACTTTTTAACAGATTATTTGAACCTGATATTGATGTTGAAGCTGAGAAACATGCTGCTCCATGGAACCTGAGTACACCTGGAGACCATAGATTGTCCATTAGATATATTGGATTGCTCTATGGAAATATTAATGCATCAATTACAGCTAATAATGGTATTTATGAAGGCCTTGATATCGTTAAAATGATTCTGGCAGGAGCCAATGCTGTTGAAGCAGTTTCAACATTTTATCACAATGGAGTAAATCATATTACTGCAATGCTAATCGAACTGGAAGAGTGGATGGATAGAAAAGGGTATAAAGAGTTAAAAGATTTCCAAGGCAGTCTGTCCAGCAATGCCATTAACGATCCATTTGTATACAAAAGAGCACAGTATATCGATATGATCTTAAAATCTGAAGAGCATTTTAATCCTATAGTGTAGGAAACAGATAAAATTTTATATGATTGATAAAGCCGGTTGGGAATCCTGACCGGCTTTTATTTTGAGATTATTTTTTCCGAAAGACAATCTTATAATCCGTATCAACATTTCCTTTAGAGATGGATTTCAGGCGAGGTGCCAGAAGTTTCCTTCTTAAGGGATTGATCAAATCAACAAATAATTTCCCATCCAGATGGTCATATTCATGCTGAATTATTCTGGCCTTGACTCCATCATACTCCTCCTCATGAAATTTCCAGTTTACATCGTAATACTCTATGGTAATTTTTGATAAGCGTGAAACATCTTCACGGATATTGGGAATACTCAAACATCCTTCGGAAAAACTCCACTTGCGACCCCTTTCATCCACGATACAGGGATTTATAAAAATCTTTTTAAAATTATTAATATCAGGCTCATCCTCAACATCCTCCATGCGGGAAGCATCAACAAGAAACAGTCGAATTGATTTGCCAATCTGTGGTGCTGCCAAACCAACTCCATCGCTTGCCTGCATCGTCTCAAACATATCCTCTATTAATTGATCCAGTCCCTCATAATTCTCATCAATCTCCTGAGCTACTTTACGCAATACTGACATCCCATACACATAAACCGGAAGTTCCATTCTAAAAATAATTACATGATTAAGATTCAACAATCAGGCTAAACTAAAAGCCATGATAATAATTTCAATTGTTTAACAGTCAGGAGACAATATTGTTTTCCTGCTCTAAAAAAGATTGCAATATTATTGCTGCACTCATTTTATCAATATTCTCCTTTTTCCGTCGATCCTTCAATTTCATCCCTCCTTCGATCATTGCCTGAACCGCAAGTTTGGATGTATAACGTTCATCCATCCATTCCACTCTCATCTCGGGAAATCGCTTCTTAAATGCCTGCACAAACCGTACAACAAAAATATAAGAATCACTGGGAGTATCATCTGTCTTCATAGGTAAACCGAAAACCACACATTCAACAGACTCCTTCTGAAAATAGGAATCCAGGTATAGCATTAAATCATGTGACGCCACTGTTTCAATTCCACTGGCAATCATTTTTAGTGGATCAGTAACTGCAATACCACATCGTTTGGTTCCGTAATCGATAGAAAGATACCTGCCCAAAATATACTGTTTGATGCAAAATTACAAAAAAAAGCCGTCTCAAAACAAATTGAGACGGCTTAAATCATATCTAATGATACTATCTATTCATCTTTCGTAAAATCCAGGCTGGCCATTCTTACATAAGAATTGTAGCGCCAGTTTGCATTCTTCTGAGCTGCAACAAATAGCTCAGCAGCCTCTTCAGGAAATGCTTTCTGAAGTGAAGTATAACGTACTTCAGATTTCAGGAAGTTTTGGAACTGATCCCATTGTGGCTCTTTAGAATCGAGTACAAATGGATTCTTTCCTTCATCTTCCAATGCCGGATTGAAACGATACATATGCCAGTATCCTGATTCAACTGCAAATTTAGTCTGGGCTTGTGTTTTACCCATTCCAAATTTCAATCCATGACTGATACATGGTGAGTAAGCAATGATCAAAGATGGTCCTTTATATGCTTCAGCCTCACGAATAGCTTTAAGATATTGTGACTGACTGGCTCCCATTGCAACCTGTGCAACATATACATATCCGTATGACATAGCCATCATTCCCAGGTCTTTCTTTCTGATCTTCTTACCTGAAGCTGCAAATTTAGCAACTGCACCAACCGGAGTTGCTTTAGAAGCCTGTCCACCGGTATTTGAATAAACTTCAGTATCCATAACCAACACATTCACATCTTCACCAGAAGCAAGAACGTGGTCTAATCCACCATATCCGATATCATAAGCCCAACCATCTCCACCAAATATCCATGAAGATTTCTTAACCAGGAACTGCTTAAGTTCCAGGATTTCCTTAGCGACAGAGCCATTCTCTTTTTCCAATAGAGGAAGAAGTATTGCCGTTGCCTCTTTTGAAGCATCCAGCTCTGGCATGGAAGCTATCCATGCATCATAAGCTTCGGCTGTTGCTTTGCCTACTTTATCTTTCGAGTCAAGCATCATACTGGCAATACGCTCTCTGGTTTTATTTACACCAATTGCAAGTCCGAGGCCATACTCAGCATTGTCTTCAAAAAGTGAATTTGCCCATGCAGGACCATGTCCTTCACTGTTAACAGTATATGGAGTTGAAGGAGCTGATCCACCATAGATGGATGAACATCCTGTTGCATTTGCAATAATCATCTGGTCGCCATACAACTGAGTAATAAGCTTTATATATGGTGTTTCACCACAACCGGCACAAGCTCCGTGGAACTCGAACAGAGGCTGAGCAAACTGAGAATTCTTCACGGTCTTCTTCTTATCAGCCAGTGTATCTTTGTAAGTAACATTTTTTGAAATATGATTCCAGTTGTCCACTTCCTGTAGTTGTGTTTCAAGCGGCTTCATTACCAATGATTTCTCCTTGGAAGGACAAACATCCGCACAGTTTCCACAACCTGTACAATCGAGTACAGAAACCTGGATTCTGAACTTCATTCCTGAAACTCCTTTGCCTTTGGAATCAATCGTATTAACTCCATCAGGTAAAGCTGCATTTTCTTCATCATCAAGAAGGAATGGACGAATACATGCATGAGGACAAACATAAGCACACTGGTTACACTGAATACAATGTTCATCTTGCCATTCAGGTACATCTACAGCAATACCTCGTTTCTCATACTGAGCAGTTCCCGGAGGGAAGGTACCGTCTTCACGTCCCAAAAATGCACTTACCGGCAGATCATCACCTTTCAATGCATTGATTGGATCAACCACATTTTTGATGAAATCAGGCACATCGGTTCTTGCTGCAGGCTGATCACCATTAAACTTTGTCCATTCAGCAGGAACTTCCACTTTGATAACCTCTGCACCTTGTGCAACAGCAGCAAAGTTCATATTCACTACTTCTTCACCTTTTCTTCCAAAACTCTTGATGATGAATCTCTTCATCTCTTCAACAGCCTGGTCGTAAGGTATAATATTTGCAATCTTAAAGAATGCAGATTGCATAATAGTATTCGTACGTGTACCGAGCCCAATATCCTGGGCCAGTTTTGTGGCATTAATAATATAGAAATTAATATTATGATCTGCCATGTATTTCTTCATGTGATCAGGCAGATGTTTGCCTGTCTCCTTCTCATCCCATACAGAATTCAAGAGGAAAGTTCCTCCATCCTTCAGTCCTTTAAGCATGTCGTACTTGGTAAGGTATGAAGAAACATGACAAGCTACAAAGTCAGGTGATCCTACCAGGTATGGAGCTTTAATCAGGCTGTCTCCAAAACGAAGGTGTGAAGTTGTTATACCACCTGATTTCTTTGAATCATAAGCGAAATAGGCCTGACAGTATTTATCTGTTGACTCACCAATAATCATGATGGAGTTTTTATTCGCTCCAACAGTACCATCAGAACCAAGACCATAAAATTTACCTTCAAAAGTTCCCTTTTTCATTACTGATAAATAAGGTTGCAATGGAAGTGAAGTAAAGGTAACATCATCAACGATACCAACTGTGAACCTGTCTTTAGGCTCATTTGTTTTCATGTTATCGTATACTGATACAATCATGGAAGGTGTTGTATCCTTTGAGGACAGGCCGTAACGACCACCTATTACCAGGGGTGCATTCTCCTTACCATAGAACAGGTCTTTCACATCGAGTAACATAGGTTCTCCATTTGCTCCCGGCTCTTTTGTGCGATCGAGAACTGAAATCCTCTTTACACTTTTAGGAATAACATTAAAGAAATACTTGGCTGAGAAAGGTCTGTAAAGATGAACAGAAACGATACCAACTTTTTCTCCCTTTTCAATCAGGTGATCCACTACCTCCTGAATTGTTTCAGTAACAGAACCCATTGCAATAATGATATTCTCAGCATCAGGATCTCCATAGTATGTAAATGGATGATACTCACGACCGGTCATTTTTGTAATTTCCTGCATATATCCCTCAACTACGTCGGGAATAGCATCATAAAATTTATTTGCAGCTTCTCTTGACTGGAAATAGATATCAGGATTTTGAGCAGTACCACGTGTTACAGGTTTCTCCGGGTTCAATGAATTAGCCCGGAATGCTTTCAGCGCATCCATGTCAATCATACCCTCAAAATCTTCATTTTCCAAAATTTCAACTTTCTGAATCTCATGTGATGTTCTGAATCCATCAAAGAAATGGATAAACGGAATACGTGTCTTAATAGAAGCAAGGTGAGCTACAGCAGCGAGGTCCATTACCTCTTGCACGCCACCAGTTGCCAACAGTGCACAACCAGTATTCCTGGCAGCCATCACATCACTGTGATCTCCAAAAATGGAGAGTGCCTGTGCAGCCAGACTTCTGGCTGAAACGTGGAAAACTCCCGGCAACAATTCACCGGAGATCTTAAACATATTCGGGAGCATCAGCAACAGACCCTGAGAAGCTGTAAAAGTTGAAGCCAAAGCACCACTCTGGAGTGCACCGTGCATAGCTCCTGAAGCTCCGCCTTCCGACTGCATTTCAGTCACCTGTACGGTCTGACCGAAGATATTCTTACGACCATTTGCTGACCATTCGTCAACATTCTCTGCCATGTTGGAAGAGGGAGTAATTGGGTATATGGCAGCCACCTCGCTGAACATATAAGCAATATGTGAGGCAGCATGATTGCCGTCACAAGTAATATAACTCTTGCTTTTTGCCATTTTATAAAACTTAAGTATTTAGATTACAATTATTTAACATATTTCTAATAGGACTAACAAAATTATAATTTTTACGTATATTTTTTAATATTCTCAGGGAATATAATATAATATAAATTGATTACAAATAGGGAGGGTTATTCGGGGTTAAAAGTACAAAATTTATAGTTCAGAGTTCGGAGTTCAAAGTTCGATATACTGAGTAAAAAAAGGTGACACTAACAGCATCACCTTTTAATAATTTATTTTTCAATAGCAGTTGGCTAATTAGAATCAGCCGTCATTCATTGAAATCAGGAACTCTTCGTTTGAGCTGGTCTTTATCATGCGGTCCTTAAGGAATCCCATTGCCTCAACAGGATTCATATCTGACAGATAATTTCTTAGAACCCATATCTTATCCATCATTGGCTTATCGAGTAAGAGGTCTTCACGACGTGTGCTTGATAAGGTGGGATCAACAGCCGGATAAATTCGCTTATTGGACAGCTTGCGATCAAGCTGCAGTTCCATATTACCGGTTCCCTTAAATTCTTCAAAGATCACTTCATCCATTTTTGAACCGGTCTCGGTAAGAGCAGTTGCCAGAATGGTTAATGATCCGCCACCTTCAATATTCCTTGCAGCACCAAAAAATCGTTTTGGCTTGTGAAGTGCATTTGCATCCACACCTCCGGAAAGCACCTTACCGGATGCAGGAGAAACAGTATTATATGCCCTTGCCAAACGAGTAATTGAATCCAGCAGAATCACTACATCATGACCACACTCAACCAATCTCTTTGCTTTTTCGAGTACAATACTTGCTATTCGCACATGGCGTTCAGCAGGCTCATCAAATGTCGAAGATATTACTTCCGCATTAACATTTCTGGCCATATCTGTCACCTCTTCGGGACGTTCATCAATAAGAAGTACAATCATATATACTTCAGGATGATTTGCTGCAATTGCATTGGCAATATCCTTCAAAAGAACTGTCTTACCTGTCTTTGGCTGTGCTACGATCAATCCACGCTGACCTTTACCTATAGGTGCGAACATATCTACTACCCGAGCAGATAAATTGTTTTGTCCCTCTCCTACCAAAGTAAATTTCTCATCAGGGAACAGAGGTGTCAAATAATCGAATGGTACCCTGTCACGAATAAAATCCGGACTGCGACCATTGATCTGCTCAACCTTGATAAGTGGAAAATATTTCTCACCCTCTTTCGGCGGACGAATAGCACCTTTCACATAATCTCCCGTTTTCAATCCAAATAATTTAATCTGGCTCTGAGATACATATATATCATCAGGAGAATTCAGGTAATTGTAATCTGCTGAACGAAGAAAACCATAACCATCAGGCATAATTTCAAGTACACCCTGGTTGACAATCAATCCTTCAAAATCATATTTATCAACGACTCTGCGCTCAGGCTTTTCATGCCTGTGCTGGTCCTGACGATCACTTCTGTCAAATTGTCTTTTGCCAGCATTGCGGTCATTACCAGGACTCCGATCATTCCCTGTGTTACGGTCACCGGAATTACGATCATGCTGTTGCTGATTTCTCCTGTTTTGGAAATCATCCTTCTTTTTATTCTGGTAAGCCTGGTTACTCTGCTTACTCTGACCACCCTGGTTTCCTTGGGTATTCTGAGTATTCTGGTTACCCTGGCTAGCCTGATTGCCCTGGTTACCCTCCCGTACGGGATCCTGCTTGCTCTGCTTACTCTGCTTCTCCTGATCCCGTCCTTTTCTTTGCACATTTCTGTGCGTAGATTTCTGCCCCTCATGAGAACTCTTATCAGAATTCTTTACTTCAGAAACATCTTTGGACACGGCTTTCTCAGGAGATTTTTTCTTATCATCTTTCCTGTCAGGACGCTTTCGTTTTTGGTTTGCCCCACCCTGAGGCTTGTTATCATCTGACACCATCGGCTTCTTCGCAGATTCTTGCTTTTTACCGGATGGTGTTTTCTTCTTTGCTGTCTTGGACTCAGAAGCTACAATCGCTTGGGTATCAAGTATCTTGTAAACTAAATCTTGTTTACGAAATGACTCTACCCTCTTGACTTTTAATTCTTTAGCTATGTCTTTCAGTTCAGAAAGTAGCTTTTTGTTTAATTCAAGAATATCGTACATACTATAATATAGGAATTTGTTAAAATGTTTGGATTAAAATAAAATCTATTATAAGGAAATAGTTGAAAAGCTGCAGACCTGGTTTGTCTGGAATTCGATGCAATATTAAAGAATATTACCCAACTAGCAAAATATATAATGAAAGATTTACTACAATATTCTCCTAATTCATTTATAATGAAGACGTCAGAAAAACATCCAGTTTGCTACATATCTCCTTATCTTATTGATTTCCTGATGTTTAAAAAATTATTTTTTTGCTTTACAAATTTGACCAATGCTCAATTTAATTGCTATATAACAGATTGAGCATGATAGAATTTAATTAGTTTTTTGTAACCTTATGCTATAATTGTTCGTAAAAAAGCAAACTCAGCCATTTTAATTCGACTCTTTGCATGCGACAGCTAAAAATTATTAAGCAGGTTACCAACAGGGAAACCCCTTCACTGGACAAATATTTGCATGAAATTGGCAAAGTTGATCTGATTACTGCCGATGAAGAGGTTGAACTTGCCAGGAGGATTAAAAAAGGGGATGCTGAGGCCATGGAAAAACTAATCAAATCGAATCTTCGTTTTGTAGTCTCCGTATCCAAACAATATCAAAATCAAGGACTTAGCCTGCCAGACCTGATCAATGAAGGAAACTTAGGACTAATTAAAGCAGCGCAACGATTCGATGAAACCAGGGGATTCAAATTTATCTCTTATGCTGTCTGGTGGATTCGTCAGTCGATTTTACAGGCATTGGCAGAACAGGCCAGAATTGTCAGACTTCCCCTGAATAAAATTGGCTCTATCAATAAGATCAATAAAACATTTGCTGAGCTGGAGCAGAAATTTGAACGGGAACCGACTATCCTGGAAATCGCCAAAGCCCTTGAATTAGCTCCGGAAGATGTAAAAGACGCCATCAGAAGTTCCGGCAGACATGTCTCCATGGATGCTCCATTGCTTGATGGTGAGGATGGAAATATGTATGATGTTTTGCTTAATGCCGACACACCCAGCCCGGACAGAGGTTTGCTCAATGACTCCCTTCGCAAAGAGATTGAAAGAGCCTTATCTACACTCACATATCGGGAAGCCAGCATTATCAGACTATATTTTGGACTGAATGGAAAACATCCGCATACCCTGGAAGAGATAGGTGAAGAGTTCAACCTGACCCGTGAACGCGTGAGACAAATAAAGGAAAAGGCCATCAAGAGGCTTAAGCATACAACGCGGAGCAAGATATTGAAGAGTTACCTGGGGTAAAGGAAAAAAACTCGATTTTGCTATCTATTGTTGTCCGGCGCCCTGTACAGTTCAATATTATTGAGTAGTGGGGATGCATTAGATGCTGTAATTGAGAGTCTTACTTTTTCAGTTTTTACCGTTGGAAAACTAAGAATTCTCTTATAACCAATCGTAGTTCCGGCGGTCACTTCCTCCCAGCTTCCATCGAGCATAGCCTCAACAACAAAGGCTTTGACACGTTGTCCAAGTATAATATATTCCTGAATAAGAATCCTGTTTACTTCCATCTGCCCGCCGAGATCAATAGTCACAACTCCGCTCAACACTTCATCATCCGTACACCAATAGGTCTCTTCATTTTCATCTGTCAGATTTGATGCCGCATACTCTTTGTTTTCAGCTCTCCATGAGTCTGCACTTACCTCCTTACCAGCAGCAAGATTGTCGACAAATTCATTGTCAAGCGCTACACGAAATGCCTTCAAAACTTCCACATCATGTTTATTTATCTGTCCGGTTTTATCTGGAGGCAGATTCAACAAAAATGTACCATTTCTACCAACTGAATTATAATATATTTGCATCAAATCATCAACAGTTTTTACAAGACTGTCCTGTGCTTCATGATAAAACCATCCGGGACGTATTGACACATCACATTCAGCAGGTATCCAGTCTACTCCATTTTCCTGTCCGGAAGGCAACTCCATATGGTTTGGAGATCCCGGATAGAAATCATTACCATTGAGACGCGACCAGTTGGTTTCTCCTGCAAAGCCATGTTCATTGCCAACCCATCTTACATCCGGACCGGCATCACTGAACATAACAGCATTGGGTTGTAGTTCCCTGACAATTTCCTGTGTATGCTTCCAGTCATAATATGTTGTTCTGTCAATTCTACGCACTTCGCGAGCTCCTCCATAGTATCCATCACCTCCATTTGCTCCATCAAACCACACTTCATAAATATCACCATAGTTTGTCAGTATCTCACGGAGTTGATTCCGGTAATATGTAATGTAGGCTGTATCACCATAAATAGAACTATTTCGATCCCATGGCGACAAATAGAGTCCCAACTTCATATCGTACTCCTCGCACGCTTCAGCCAATTCTTTTATCACATCACCCTTGCCATCTTTCCATGGAGAACTTTTTACTGAGTGACTGGTGTAGGCTGATGGCCACAAACAAAATCCATCATGGTGTTTTGCAGTTAGTATAACACCTTTCATTCCTGCCTCTTTAGCAACCCGCACCCATTGGCGGCAATCGAGGTCTGAAGGATTGAAAATTTCCGGGGATTCATCTCCATAACCCCACTCCAAACCTGTGAATGTATTTGTCGTAAAATGGAAGAATGCAATGAACTCCATCTTTTGCCAGCTCATCTGACGATCAGTAGGAATTGGTCCGTAAGCAGCAGGTGGATCAACTTGTTTGTCACAAGAAGTCAGGATCAATGCAATGAAAAGAACCCAAAAAAATAGTCTCATTTATTAAAGTATTAATCATGTAAATTATTACTCAAATATGAGACTATTATATCACAATTCCTTTTATAATAGTGTTTCAGATGGAAAAATACTATGTATGCAACATTCTAGTTCTTATGAACTATGCTCCCTGCACTTGATGTATTTTCGTGAGTTACAACAGCATCTCCCTTATAGTAAATACTCCCGGCACTGGATACGCCCATATCAATCTCTTTATTTGCCCTTACCCTGGCATCTCCGGCACTTGAAACTCTGACTTTCACATAATCAGCCTCAAGATCGTAAGCATTCAAGTCTCCCGCACTACTCAAGGATGCATTCAAATCAATTGTTTCCCCCCAAATCCTGCAGTCTCCGCTGGAACTAATGTCTATATCAATAGTCTCTGCACTTACACCCAATTTCAGATCACCTGCACTGCTAATATCAATACTGAGATCTTCACAAGTAAAATCAGTTTCAGCATTTATATCACCGGCACTACTGATCCTGATTGCTGTTAATTCCGGCAAGGTAACATTCACAACTTTCGATTGGGCTCTGTGAATATTTCTTTCAGATCCTACAACCAACATCTTGCCTTTTAACTCAACGGTAATAACTTCCTGCAGATTCTCATCTGCAACTACCTCAACAAAGAAAGGCCCCTGCGAAAGATTCATATCAATACCGGAGCTGACTTTTACCTCTGTAAATCCGTCAACATCAACAACTTCAGTAATCACATTTCCATCTCCTGAGATACCATTGTTCCACTCACTAAGAACACATGATTGAAGTAGAAAAGCTAAAAGTACTCCTGATAATAAAATTATTTTTTTCATCTGCTTATAAATTAATTTGTTTTGGTCAGATTTAGCTCACCCCGATTTTCACCTGGATTCAGTTCATCTGATTATAAATTTTAGAATGACTAATAATAATATGACGATTGAATGAATGAAATGTTACAGATGGCAAGTTACAATTTGTATGGTCCCCTACTCTACAACTTGACCTTGAGTAAAAAGTTTTATACCTTTATAAGGTACCTAAAACCCTTGTTTCTCAATTGTACCTTAGAATACCAACAATAAATAAGCACTTCCAATCATGAAAACAAAACTAATACTCGTGTTGCTTATTACAAGTGCCCTGATTTCATGCGAAAAACTGGGTTCCCATAACTATACACTGACAGGGAAAGTGCAAAAAGGACCATTTATTGCAGGATCTGAACTAACCTTATACCAGCTGGATGGTGAATTAAATCAAACAGGAAATACATTCCACACAACCATCTCTGCAGATGATGGTGGCTTTGAATTTACAGATATTGATCTGTCATCAGATATCGTGGAGATTAGCGCAAATGGATTCTATTTCAGCGAAATATACGGAACAGTCTCTCCTGCTCAGATATATTTACATGCTTTAGCTGATGTATCAAAAGGCCAGTCTGTTAATATAAATGTTCTTACCCACATTATAAAAAAGAGAATTGAAAATCTAACCTCTGAAGGAGTTTCTTATCAGGATGCTAAGTTGCAAGCTGAATCAGAATTATTAACTTTTCTTGGTGTTTCAGAAGTGATCGATGTCGAATTTGAAAATTTTGATATCTCTCAATCAGATGAGCAGAATGCTGTATTATTGGCCTTTTCAGTTATGATACAAAGATTTGTACACGAAACCAGTGCAAAACTTCTGATGCCTGCAGAGTTAACTGCATTGTTATCTACCATATCCTCAGATTTTGGAGATGACGGTAAAATCAACCCGACTACTATTGATACGCTGTTATATAATATTTCAAATTTGAATCTTCTGGACATCCGCGATAACATTGAAACCAGGTATTCGGAACTTGGCAGCACGGAACCCATTCCGACTTTTGAAAAATACATCGCTGAATTTCAAAAAAAATATAGCAATAATATCTATACAAGCTTCGTCTATCCTGAAATGGCATCTCCCGATCCAATTTCCAGCCCTGATGCCATGATTCAAAATATATTGGTCCCGCAGACAACTGAATTCGCTCCAAATCCATATTGTGTGGCTGCGATAACTCCCATCAATTCAAGCCTGACCATTAAGCTTACGTTGCAACCTGGAAGCAGTGAATATGCTTTTGGAATTGGGATGCTTAATGCAGGATGGAAGGTAGATGGTAATATTAATGGCGGAATAACTTTTATATCGCAAAGACAAAATGAAATAATGGCCCTGCTCATTGATCTGATGGATTGGGGAACAGCAATCATAGAGTATTACGAAGAAGGCCCTGATACACCCACTTTTACCAAGACAATTAGCTGGGGTGTAGTGGAGGACTAATCAACCTTCAAAACCAGTCCTTTCAAATACTCTCCTTCCGGATGGTAGAGGCTCACGGGATGGTCGACAGGTTGTGTTAACTGATGCAGAACCCTCACATTTCGGCCGGCATTGGCGGCAGCAACAAATATCGATTTCCTGAAATTCTCTTTGCTAACGGCCTGTGAACAGCTGAATGTAAACAATATTCCTCCCGGCTTAATCTGCTCCATTGCCTTCTGATTCAAACGTTTGTAACCCTGTAATGCATTGTTAAGCACATTTCGGTGTTTGGCAAATGCCGGTGGATCAAGTATGATCAGGTCATATTTGTTTTCAATCTTCTGCAGGTAATCAAATGCATCGGTAGCAAATGCCTCATGTATCTTACAATCGGGGAAATTGGATTCAATATTTTGGCGGGACAGGTCAACCGCATGCTTTGAGCTATCCACACTATGAACCAGCTTCGCTCCTCCCCTCACTGCATAAACACTAAATCCCCCTGAAAAGCTAAACATATTCAATACACTTCTTCCCTTTGAATATTGTTCCAGCAGCTTTCTGTTTTCGCGCTGATCAATAAAGAACCCCGTCTTCTGTCCCCTAAGCCAATTAACGGAAAAGTTATTGCCATATTCAGTTACTTCTCCCACTTCTCTCTCTCCATAAATAAGCTCATCTTTCACTTCAAACTGATCTCGTTTTGGCAGGGTATTCCCGCTTTTATGAAAAATAGTATCCAGCTTCAAACCTTTCAATCCCAATAATGCAGCTTTTATCTGCTCCATATTTCGAAACATCCCGATGGAATGCATTTGAACCACAGCTGCACCATTATAATAGTCAATAATCAAACCTGGAAGTCCGTCTCCCTCCCCATTGACCAGTCGGAATACAGTTGTATCTTTTCTATTTGCAGGCCCCACTTCCTTTCTTAATTCCCATGCAGCACCTATACGCTTTTCCCAGAAATCATCCCCCACCGTCTCCTCACCAAGTGCCAGCATCCTGATCGCAATTGATCCTTCCTGGTAATGTCCTGTAGCCAGTTTTTCATCCTTATTGTCATACACTTCCACAAGATCACCCTCTGCAGGCTGACCAAGAATTTTTTTAATTGCACCCGAAAAAACCCATGGATGTCTTCTTCGCAAGGATTGATCTTTCCCCGACTTCAGTATAATTTTTACAAGCTCCTTCATTTGAATTTTGATATTGAATTTCTAAGTTTATGATAGACCTCCAGGCATACCCAGGCATCAGTTGCCGCATAGCGTTGCTGGCTTTCAGTGAGCTCGGGAGATTCCCAGTTAGACATCTGTTGTGATTTGGATATTTTGTATCCCAGTACAATGGCTACAATTTTTTTCAGGCTCTTCGATTCGATTTTAAAAGCCTCGACATATTTCTGCAGATCAAGGAAACCGGCTGGTTTAAAACCCTTCATTTCCCTCAGACCTCGCATATCATCATTCAATCCCACTCCAACTTTTAATATTTCCTCATCTTCAAAAAGATCAATTAATTCTGAAGGAAATCCTATTCGATTCGCACGAAACAACCATGCTTCATGAGAATTTGAGATCTGGATCAAAGCTACCTTGTGCTTCACTCCTTTCTTAAAGGCCGGTTTGGTTTCAGTATCAAATCCCAATAACTTGTACTTGGCAATTTCAGACATTGCCTTGTCAAAATCTTCACTATTCTCAACAACACTGATTCTTCCCTCAAATTGATGAACCTTTAACTTATTAATCTCCTCCTTAGCTATCTCACTCAAAAACATTAAATATCCTCCTCATTTGAATCCTGTAACCTGGTAAAAAAAGAATTATCGTAGGTGGGTGAATTTTCACCATCATCAAGTTGTTGACTTTCACCTTTCGAATCCTGTTCCGGATCAGTTTTATTAATATATAAAAGATGTAGTGCCGCCAAAGAATTTAATAATTTCGTTCCCCAATATTGTTCAAAACCCGACATCACCTCCCAAATCGCATCATTCATAAGCTCCTCAATTCCTTGCCGGAATTGTCGTGTAAAATCACTCAAATCCTGATAAATATCCGCCATATCCTCAGATATGGTATGTGTAACAAGGTCTGAACGATCAAACTCATCGCTATCAGCCAATCGCAAGTATGAATTATGAGGTCCCAGCAAGTGAAGGATTTTTTGAAAAATTTCTGACCAATCCTTCTCGGTAACAAATTTCTCATTGCCACCTTCCAGAACTGGTTCTGTCTCTTTTAATCTCAATACATGGTGGTAAATTCCAGATAACAATTGAACAGCCTGCTTAATGAATTGCACACTATTCTGCTGATCAGACTCTTGCAACCATGTACAATACTCATTTGCCGAACTGACGAATTCCAATACCTCAGGGGCATACACACCACTCTTGCTGATATCATCATTTGCTATCATCCTGCAAAATTAATAAAACTTCCGATTACTTATCAGTATTTAAAATATACCTGAAGTCTCAATAAAAATCCGATGCTTACTAACTGCTGTCTTGTGGAATTTGGATACTGCCTACCGGCTACTTCCCATTACCCGGCTAAGTGCTAAAACAACCTCCCTTTCTGTTTCCAGACCAGCTCCATACTCTCCAATCGTTCAATACTTCCATTTTCCAGCAAACTCTCCAAAACAAATATCACCTCTTTCTCATCAAAATTTACAGCTCTGACGAGTTTTAGCACTTCCGTTGGCTGGCCTGCCAATAACTCTTTAATTTTTCCTTTTATGGCATCAAACTTTTTTTGATTCAGACTCTTTTCATTTTTACTAAGGCATACATCGCACTTTCCACAACGTGGCGCATCTTTTTCACCAAAATAAGTCAGCAGAAACTGACTCCTGCATTTGGTTTCCGATTTTACGTAAATCAGCATTTCACTGATTCGGGAAATATACTTATCCTTTCGGAATATATACTGCTTGGATGACAAGTACACATTTTTATCATCCAGCCTCTCCTCCAACAGATTCACTACCGGATTTTTCTTCTTTGGGATATAACGAATGATATGAGAACCTGCCAATGAAACAAGATACTTGTATACATTGTCACGGCTCAGTCCGGAACGCCTGGATAAAATATGTTCATCTATAGGCACGTATTGCGAAAAAAGACCGGTATAGGAACGAAGCAGCAACTTAATAAAACCATCAAACTGCTTATTCTTCACCTGAAACCTGTACAGTTCATCTCTTCCAACAATAAAATATACCCTTGAAGGATTATTGATCTCCTCAGTTATTTCAAAATATCCTTCCCTTGACAATATAGCCAAAGCACTTGTCGCAACCAGTGCATTGAACTTGTACATTGATAAAAACTCACCGAGAATAAAATCGAAGGATTGTCCTTTCCCAATTCCAACAGGAATTTGAAGATAATTAAAGAGTCCCGTGTAAACTTCTCTAACAACATCCAGACCAGGGAAATTTACACTTATGCGCCGCTCAACACTTTTCTCATCTGCCGGACTATAGAGCAATATCGCCCATGCCTTTTGCTCATCTCTCCCAGCCCTTCCCGCTTCCTGAAAATATGCCTCAGGAGAATCCGGCAAATCAAGATGCACCACAAATCTAACACCGGACTTATCGATGCCCATACCAAAAGCATTGGTTGATACCACAACTCTGGTTCTATCCTGTTGCCAGTCTTCTTGTTTTTTAGTCCGATCCTCAAATCTCAATCCGGCATGATAATAATCTGCACTAATCCCCTCCTTGTTCAAAAGGGCAGCAATCTCCCTGGTTTTCTTCCTGTTTCGTACATACACAATACCAGAACCATCAATTCTTCCTGCAATCTTAAGCAATTCCCGGTGCTTGTCCTCGGTATGTCTCACTACATATATCAGATTTTCCCTTTCAAAACTCTTCTTCAGGAGATGAGGTTCCGTAAATCCCAGCTTATCCATAATATCCGTTGCAACACCGGGAGTTGCAGTAGCGGTGAGTGCAAGCATGGGTACATCCGGAAGAAGCTCTCTCAACTCTATGATTTTCATGTATGAAGGTCTGAAATCATATCCCCACTGCGAGATACAATGTGCTTCGTCAATGGCAATTAAATTGACATTCATCTGCACTACACGTGCTTTAAACAGGTCTGTGGAGAGTCGTTCAGGTGAGAGGTATAGAAATTTGAAATCACCAAAAATACAATTATCCAAGGCATGATCAATTTCATACTTCGAGAGACCACTATGAATGGCAAGTGCTTTGATATTTTTCGCTTTTAAATTTTCAACCTGATCCTTCATCAGGGCAATAAGCGGTGTTATGACCAAACAAATACCCTCCTTTGCCATTGCAGGAACCTGAAATGTAATAGATTTCCCTCCACCTGTTGGCATCAAAGCCAGGGTATCTTTCCCGGAACTAACAGACTCTATTATTTCCTCCTGCAAAGGGCGAAATTCAGAATATCCCCAATATTGAGTAAGCACTTCTCTGTAAACACTCATATTTGACTGATAAGCTGATATTTAATATGCCACTGATAATAAACCATAATCCCTCGGTAAATCACGCAAAAATTGACGTTTTTTTTGTATTTTTGCCACATTTAAAATTAACCAAAATAAATCAAAATGTCCCTGGTCAGCAATAAAATAGAATATGAAGGCTTGACATTCGATGATGTCCTGATGATTCCTGCCCATTCAACAGTCCTTCCGAGAGAAGTTGAGCTGAAAAGTTACTTCTCCAAAAACATCAAAGTTAATACTCCAATTGTTTCTGCAGCAATGGATACTGTAACTGAAGCGAAATTGGCTATCACCATTGCCCGTGAGGGTGGTATTGGCGTGATTCACAAGAACATGCCATTAGATCAACAGGTCAATGAGGTAAGAAAGGTGAAGAGGGCAGAGAGTGTGATGATTTATGAACCAATAACAATTCGCAAAGAAGGAACAGTGAATGATGCACTTAACCTGATGAAGGAATATAAAATTGGAGGGATTCCTGTTGTTAATGAAAAAGGTATTTTAATAGGGATTGTAACAAATCGGGATCTGCGTTTTCAAAAAGTTATGGAACGCCCGATCAAAGAGGTTATGACCCACGATAACATTATAACTACCGGAAAGAAAACAAACCTTGCTGAAGCTGCTGATATCCTTCAGGAATATAAGATTGAAAAATTACCTGTGGTTGATTCCAAAAATAAACTCATTGGATTGATCACTTACAAGGACATTACAAAATCGAAAGACCGGCCCAATGCTGCAAAAGACAACAAGGGACGCCTGCGTGTTGCCGCAGCAATTGGAGTATCAGGAGATGTGTTAAAAACTGTAAGATCCTTATACGATGCCGATGTTGATGCGGTAGTGATCGATACTGCTCATGGTCACCATCAAGGTGTGATCGACACCTTGAAACTGGTAAAAGAAAATTTTAAAGATTTAGATGTAGTGGTTGGTAATATCGCAACTGCAGAAGCTGCCAAAGCCCTTATTGAGGCGGGAGCAGATGCGCTTAAGGTTGGGATTGGCCCCGGTTCCATTTGCACTACCAGAATAATTGCCGGTGTTGGTGTTCCCCAGTTATCTGCAATCTATGATGTGGCAGTTGTTGCTTCGAAAGCCGGGGTCCCGGTTATTGCGGATGGCGGTATCAGATATTCAGGTGATATTGTCAAGGCCCTTGCAGCAGGAGCCAGTACCATTATGGCCGGTTCACTTTTTGCAGGCGTTGAAGAGTCTCCCGGTGAAACAATTATTTATAATGGAAGAAAATATAAATCTTACAGGGGTATGGGATCTATTGAAGCCATGCAACTGGGATCGAAGGACAGGTATTTTCAGGATGTGGAAGACGACATAAATAAACTGGTTCCGGAAGGGATCGCCGCCAGGGTTCCATTCAAAGGATCGTTGAATGAAGTTATCTATCAGCTTGTTGGTGGACTCAGGGCAGGAATGGGATATTGTGGAGCCGGAGATATTTCAGAGCTTCAACAGGCGAAATTTGTAAGAATAACAAATGCAGGTGTAACTGAGAGCCATCCTCATGATGTTACAATTACCAGAGAAGCTCCAAACTATAGCAGATAATAACAAACAGAAAATAACGTTTTAAATCAAATAAACATTTTACATATAATGACTAGATTGAGAATACTGTTAACAGTTTTTGTAATGACAATTTTTACTACTGTTACTTTTGGTCAGGATATCCTGATGACCATTGCCGGAAATGATATTACTATTGATGAGTTTGAAAGAATCTACAATAAGAATAACAACAGTCTGAATACAAATCAGCAGACTCCTGAAGAATATCTTGAGTTATTCATCAATTTCAAATTAAAAGTTGCTGAAGCTGAAAACCTTGGAATGGATACTACCCAGTCATTTCTAAAGGAATTCAATGGCTACAAGGAACAACTTGCCAAACCTTATATGACTGATGATGAAACGAAAGAGGAGATGATGCGCGAGGCATATGCCAGGTTATTGTTTGATGTCCATGCCAGTCATATCCTCCTGGGTTTGAGCAAACAACCCTCTCCAAAAGATACCCTGGCAGTTTATGAGAAAGCCATGGAAATACGCCAGAGGATTATTAATGGTGAAGACTTCACCACTGTCGCTCAGGCAACATCTGACGATCCATCGGCAAAAACCAATGGTGGTGACCTTGGTTATTTTACAGTTTTTATGATGCTCTACCAATTTGAATCTGCAGCGTATAATCTTGAAATCGGAGATATTTCAATGCCTGTAAGAACACGTTATGGATACCATCTTATTAAAGCTCATGACAAGAGACCTGCAGTCGGACAGGTTAAAATTGCACATATCTTTGTCAGAGCTCCTGATGAATTTTCAAATGATGAAAAAATCGCCGCCAAAGAAAAAATGTTCAGTGCTTATGACAGTATTAAAATGGGCAGTGATTTTGGTGAGATAGCAAAAAATATAAGCGAGGACAGAAATAGTGCCAGAGCTGGTGGAGAAATTCCATTCTTTGGAACCGGCAGAATGTTCTCTGATTTTGAAAAGGTGGCTTTTTCCCTGAAAGACTCCGGGGATATTTCAGAACCTTTTAAATCTACCTATGGCTGGCATCTGATAAAGCTGATTGAAAAACAACCTGTCGGAAGCTATGAAGAGATGGAATCAACATTGCAGTCGAGAGCATTAAAAGGGGACAGAGACAGAATCAAAAGAGATCGGTATTTGTCAAAACTTAAAAAAGATTATAACTATCAATTGAATAAAGATAGTTACAGAAGCTTATATGAGATCATTGATTCAACAATCTTTGGTGCAGAGTGGACTCCAAATATGAACGTGAGAACATTTGATGATGATCTGTTCACAATTATAAATGGAGGCGCAAGCGTCGATGATTTTATTCAGCACCTGATTAAAGGACACAGGAAAATAGCTCCTGTGCCAATAACCAATTTCATAGACCTCAGATTCAGTCAGTACCTGGAAAACTACATGCTGGAAAATGAGAAATCAACACTTCCACAAAGATTTCCTGAATACAGGTATATCCTTCAGGAGTACCATGATGGTATCCTGCTGTTTGATTTAATGGATCAAAAAGTATGGTCCCACGCAGTTGAAGATACCGTTGGTCTGGAAGCATTTTATGCTGAAAACAGGAATGATTACATGTGGGAAGAACGGGTCTCAGCTGTAATAGTTTCATGTGACAGTGGTGTTGATGTATCCCTTGTTATGAAGAAAGCATCAAAAATATCTTCAGGAAAATGGGATGAAGATAAATTAAATGAAAAATTCTGTAGTTCAGATTCAACTACATGCATATCAATACAAAATCTAAAAGTCGAAGAGGGAGTAAATGAGCATGTTGATGCCCTGAATAAAACAATTGGAACAGGTGAGGTCTACGAAGAAGCAGAAAGAAATAATTTTGTAATAGTTCATGGCTTGATCAAACCAACTCCGAAAGAATTAAATGAAACCAGGGGACAAGTTACATCTGATTACCAGGATTATCTTGAAATCATATGGCTGAAAGAATTAAGAGGCAAATACAAAGTAGAAATCAATAAAGAATTATTGTCCGAAATTGAGCAATAACACATGTCAAACCTTAAATACCTTTTTCTGATCGCTTTAGTATTCATTGGGGTATCATCATGTGATCTCCTTCTGAAGAAAGAATCAGATCAGCCTGTTGCCAGAACACTTGATCAATATCTTTACAGATCAGACATTAAGGATGCGATCCCTGAGGGAATAAGTGATCAGGATAGCATGGTAATTGCCAGAAGGGTTATTGAAGCATGGATAAAAAATCAACTGATGCTTAACAGGGCTGAACTTGCACTTTCGAATGAGCAGAAAGATTTCGACAAGCAAATTGAGGAGTACAGATCGTCATTGCTTATTTATTCTTATCGCCAGAAACTACTTCTGCAAAAAATGGATACTATAATTACAGAAGCCGATATACTGGAATACTATGAGAACAATATCAATAATTTTGTATTAAATAAAGACATTGTTAAAGGTGCTTTTGTGAAAGTACCTCTATCAGCTCCCAACATAGGCAGCGTAAGAATATGGTCAAAATCCGGATCGAATGATGCCCTGGATCAGCTGGAGAAGTATTGTATAAACTATGCTGAAAAATTCGATACATTTAACAATACCTGGATATATTTCTCTACGATACTTGAAAGAATCCCTCTGAATATTGATCAACTGGCCAGATTCATCAGGTATAACAAGAATATTGAAACAGCCGATTCCCTCTACCACTATTTTATACACATAAGCGAACATAAAACTGAAGGAGATATTACACCCATGGTTCTGATCCAGGACGATATAAAGAGTATTCTCCTCAACAAAAGAAAGATTGAGTTTTACCAAAATCTGGAATCTCAGGTATATAATGAGGGCGTGAATCGCAACCAGTTTGAAATTTATTAAAGAATGAAGATGATGATAAGAAGACTATCGTTTGCTATCCTGGCTATTATAATGGTTTCAGGATTGCAGGCACAGAATGAGGCGTTTATCCTCGACCGTGTGGTTGCTGTTGTAGGAGATTTTGAAATACTCCAATCTGATATTGAGCAACAATTTATTCAGTTAAAAGCCAGTCAGCCATATGTTTCTGAAGATGCGAAGTGTGAGATATTCAACTATTTCATTGAACAAAAGCTCCTGATGAACCAGGCAAAAATAGACAGTATTGAAGTTTCTCCCGGACAGGTTGAGCTTTCAATGGAATCGAGATTGTCTGTGTTTATAAATCAGATTGGTAGTGAAAAGGAGATGGAAGAGTATTTTAATAAATCGATTTTTGATATCAAGGATGACCTTCGCAAAACCATGAAAGAGATGATGATTACTTCGGAGGTGGAGCAAAGTATTACAGGCGAAATAAGAATTACGCCTTCTGAAGTAAAATCATTTTACAGAAGAATGGACAAAGACAGTATACCTTATATTGACTCTGAAGTAAAAATGGCTCAAATTGTTTTCTATCCACCTGCAAGTGAAGATGCTATATTTGAGGTAAAAGAAAAATTATTGGATCTGCGTGTAAGAATTATGGATGGAGAGAATTTTGCTACACTTGCAATTCTGTATTCTGATGGCCCTTCTGCATCTATGGGGGGTGAGATTGGATTCATGAGCAAAGGAAATCTTGACCCTGCCTATGCAGAGGCAGCATGGTCGCTAAAAAAAGGATTGGTTTCAAAAATAGTAAAATCTGATTTCGGATACCACATTATTCAAATCATTGAACGGAGAGGAGATATGCTAAATACAAGGCATATTCTGATGAAACCCAAAGTTGATGCCCTGGCAAAGACCCAGGCAGTTGAAAGGATAGATAGCTTAAGGACCTTCATTGTGAATGACTCGATCACATTTGAAAGAGCAGCTATATTCTATTCTCAGGATGAAAAAACCAATGTAAATGGTGGACTACTGGTTAATCCAAGGACCAGTGCAGCTACCTTTGAACTTAAGGAATTAGATACCAAAGATTATTATACCATCAGAGAGATGGAAGTCAACGAGGTCTCAATGCCTTTCGAAACCAAGGACCCGAATGGAAAAGTTTGTTATAAAATGATCAAGCTCTTGTCCATGACAGAACCACATCGCGCCAATACTAAAGAAGATTATCTTTTGCTGCAAAATATGGCACTTGGTGAAAAACGGCAAAATGTAATGAATGAGTGGTACAAGGAAAAGAAGGAAAAAACATACATTAAGATTGATCCTTCATTCGATAAATGTGTTAACTGATCAGGGCGTATTTCATTAGGAGATGAAAAGAAAACAACATTTCAAGTATTCTCTGTTTCTGTATCTTGCAATTATCTGGTTTGCAATTCCATTCAATACTGTCAAGGGTCAGAGAATGCGCCAGATTGAAATTATTCAGGCCGATTTTATAGAGCTTGATGAAGCACTGGGTATGGGAGCCCAACGTTTGATTGGCAACGTAAAACTGAAACACGAAGATGGGATCATGACCTGCGATTCGGCATATTTCTATTCAAAATCACGCTCACTGGATGCCTTTAGTAATGTGGTAATTGAACAAGGCGACACCTTGACACTCTATGGCGATAAACTTCATTATGAAGGAGATACGAGAATTGCTCAGATACGGAAGAATGTTAAGCTGATCGATAATGAAACCGTTTTAATCACTGATTATCTTGACTATAACCGTGAAACTGATATTGCATACTATCTCAACGGTGGCGTGATTACCCAGGAAGACAATATCCTTTCCAGTGAACAAGGGTACTACCATACGCAGACAGAGATCTTCTATTTCAAAGACAGTGTTGTAATTGATAATCCTGATTATAAGATCTATTCAGACACGCTTCAGTACAATACAAAAACCGAAGTATCATATTTTTTCGGACCCACTGAGATCATTGGTGAAGAGAACTACATATACTGTGAGGGCGGATGGTACGATACAAAACAAGATATTTCACTCTTAAATAAAAATGCCCTCCTTGAAAATGACGGGAGGGTCTTGAAGGGAGATTCACTTTACTATGAAAGAGACAATGGTTTTGGCCGTGCCATATCTAATGTAGAGATGATAGATTCAACTCAAAATATTATCCTTAGAGGAAACAAAGGGATATATTATGAAAATGAAGGTCTTATCACTCTTTCTGACAGTGCTCTTATGATACAGATTGATGGATTAGACTCTCTTTTTATCCATGCAGACACACTGCAGTCAATTAATGACACTGCCAGTACCACAGATAGCAAAATACTACTTGCTTTCAAGCATGTCAAAATCTACAGACAGGACCTGCAGGGAATGTGTGATTCACTTGCTTATATTGAGGATGACAGCACCTTTCATCTTTTTGGAGACCCGGTCCTATGGGCTGATGAGAATCAGCTTACTGCATCGAAAATAGAGCTGCAAACCAGAAATGACGAAATGTACCGACTCTACATGAGGAATACTGCACTGTTGATTTCCATGGAGGATTCGACGAAATACAATCAGATCAGAGGAAAAAGTATGACCGGATATTTTGAGAACAATGACCTGGTAAGGCTTGATGTTACCGGAAATGGCCAAACCTTATATTACGCAGAAGACCTTGGAATAATCATTGGTGTAAATAAGGCCGAGTGTACCGATTTAAATATTTACCTTGTTGACAACCAGGTAAGCAGAGTAAACTACCTCGTACAACCTGCGGGAAAGTATTATCCCCTGAACCTGCTTCCATCTTCAGAAGCCTTCCTCGACGGCTTTGCCTGGCATGACCAATGGAGGCCTAAGAAATATTCTGATGTATTTATATGGAAATAAAAAAAGGAACTGAAATTCAGCTCCTTTTTTTTTAATATTCATCTTCATTGAAGAAAAAATCATCCTTGCTCGGATAATCCGGCCAGATGTCTTCGATGCTTTCATAAACATCCCCTTCATCTTCAATTTCCTGCAAATTCTCTATTACCTCAAGTGGTGCTCCTGACCTGATTCCAAAATCAATCAATTCATCCTTAGTTGCGGGCCAGGGTGCATCTTCGAGTTTCGAGGCTAATTCCAATGTCCAATACATACAAAAAACAAATTTAAATAATACGTATATACTCCGCTTTTAATAAGGCGCAAATATAAAATATTTTTTCAATAATACAATCATGGAATCCATGGTAGTTGATCAATATTATTTATTGACGATAACTTCCTGGATAACAGGTAATAATAATCTGAAAGTCTATTGATAAATCGCAATATCACCTCATCAATGGGTTCTGTTTCTCCTAATTTTAATATATTTCTCTCTGCTCTACGACAGATTGTACGTGCTACATGTGCCTGAGATACCTCAATTGCACCTCCGGGAAGGATAAAAGTTTGCAATGGTTCAAGTACACTATCCATCTCATCAATACAATTTTCAAGAAATTCTACATCCTCATCATTAATTTCAGGCATATTAGCAGGAAGATTCTCCCCATCAGATGCCAATACTGAGGCAACAGACATGAGCATCTCAAGAATTCTTAATAATTCATCCTTCGCAATACGATCACTCGTATAATCTCTCAACAGAGCTGTATGCGCCATCAATTCATCAATCGTCCCGTATGATTCAATCCGCTGATGGTATTTTGGGACACGTTTCCCCCCAAGCAATGAGGTCTCACCCTTATCACCACCCTTTGTATAGATATTTGATTTAGCTTTTGCCAACAGGATTTTTATTTATTTCATCACTCTCCACTTCACCATCCATCAACCTGATGATTCTGTGTGCACGCTTTGCGATTGATTCCTCATGCGTAACTACAATAACAGTATTCCCCTGAGAATGGATATCATCAAATAGATTCATTATATCCAAAGAAGTTTTCGAATCAAGGTTTCCCGTTGGTTCATCTGCGAGGATAATAGATGGATTATTCACCAAAGCCCTTGCTACAGCAACTCTTTGACGCTGTCCCCCTGATAATTCATTTGGCTTGTGCAACATCCTGTCAGTCAGCCCCACACTCTCAATAACTTCTTTTGCCCTCGCTGTACGCACCTGCCTGCTTGCACCCGCATAGACCATGGGTAAAGTCACATTCTCCAGTGCAGTATACCTTGGCAACAAATTAAAAGTCTGGAATATAAAACCGATCTCCCTGTTCCTGATCTCTGCAAGCTGGTTATCCTCCATCTTACTTACATCAGTACCATTTAATATATACGCTCCTCCGGTAGCTGTATCCAGACAACCAATAAGATTCATCAAGGTAGATTTCCCCGAACCTGAAGGACCCATAATTGCCACATATTCATTGGGTTTCATTTTGATCGATACAGACCGCAATGCTTCTACAACAATTGTACCTATATAATAGTTTTTATCTATGTTCTGAAGATCAATAACATTTTCCATTTCTTGCTAAATTGATTGCGAATGTAGCTATAATACGAATTATTAACTCATAAAATTGCTACAAAGTTATATTAAAATGCTGTTTTTTCATCTCAGGTCTTATGATCAGAATACCCATGAAAAAAAGATTAACAGAAACTGAAATTCTTTCATCCTGACATAGCTCTTTCCATGCGCTCTCCATCTCGTCTGACCAATGTATATCATCCAGAATAATGATTAGCTCATTCAGCCTCTCCTCCTCAAGAATTATTCTTACCGTATTCACTGTGGGATCAAAACGATGATCACCATCAATAAATACAATGCTGTGGTTTTTTAATTTCCTCAACAGATCCCCAAAATAATTATCAAAGGTCCCTTGATAAAATGAGATATTTTCTAAACCGGCTGTTGCCAGTTGTTCACTGGCAAATGCCTGTTTCTCCGGGCTTCCCTCTATAGTGTGAACCTCACAATCTGCTCTTCCGGCAGCCAGATATGCAGTGCTGACACCTATGCCTGTACCCAGCTCAAGTATTGTCTCAGGCTGATACCAGGTAGCTAAACGATACAATATTTTACCAAATTTTCTATTTACAGAAGATGATTTTGTAATGGAGGATACTTTTCTTTTTGTTTTTGATGTTATCCTGCTTCCCGCCCCATGGTCTGTAATAGATAGTATCTCGCCTGAATTAAAAAGCCTGTTGTGCATATCAAGAACTGAGGTGGAAAGCTTTATTTCATCAGCGTTATAAATAACCTTGCTTGCCAGATCAAATACAAAAGGCGAGTGTATCCCCCTACCCTTTTTATGCTTCGACCGAATTCTGTACTTGAGATATTTGATTAAAACTGCTGTTATGCCTGAGCCTGTTCTGTTCAAAATTTTAACTTTACAGTTTACTGTTTTAAAAAATCGAAATTAAATGCAAAATTTCCTCCAACAAGATATTAAATTTTTGCCCGGCGTGGGACCGGCCAGGGGGGATTTGCTCAACAAGGAAATAAATGTTAACACTTTTGAAGATCTCATTTACCATTTCCCCTACCGCTATATTGACAAAAGCAAGTTTTACAAAGTAAACGAGATCAATCCGGATTTACCATTTATACAAATCAGGGGGACCATTAAAGGCTATGCATCACTGGGTGGAGGAAGGAAAAAAAGGCTTGTTGCAAGTTTTGGTGATGAAACAGGAAATATTGAATTGATCTGGTTCAAGGGAGCCAAGTGGATACCGGAAAATTTCCCTCCGGGGAAAGAAGTTGTTGTATTTGGAAAACCGACTGTTTTTAGTAAAAAAATTAACATCGTCCATCCGGAGATGGAGGATCCTGCAAAATTAAAAACGGTTAAGTCAAGTTTGCAGGCAGTATACTCAACTACCGAAAGAATGAAGTCTAACTACCTGACTTCAAAGGCAATTAGCAAATTGCAGTCTACGCTTATACAGATGCTTCCTGCCAATTTCAATGAAACCCTTCCCGCATGGCTGCTTAAGAAACTCAACTTTGTAAACCTGGATACAGCCTTAAAGCAGATTCATTTTCCCAACAATACAAATGACTATAAAAGGGCTGAACTAAGGCTTAAGTTTGAAGAGTTGTTTTATATCCAACTGAATATTCTTCAGAAAAAATCTCTTCGGAAAAATGAATTCAAAGGAAATGTTTTTTCCAGGGTGGGTGAAAATCTTAATAATTTTTACCAGGAAAAGCTTCCTTTTGAACTTACAAATGCGCAGAAAAGAGTACTCAAAGAAATCCGCTACGATCTGGGTTCAGGGAAACAGATGAACCGATTATTGCAGGGAGATGTGGGCAGCGGTAAAACACTGGTAGCACTCATGTCGATGCTGATTGCACTGGATAACGATTTCCAGACATGTCTGATGGCCCCGACCGAAATACTTGCCACCCAGCACTTCAATAGTCTCTCGAAGTTTATGGAAGGACTTGATATCAATATTGAACTTCTTACAGGTTCTACAAAAAAGGCAGCCAGAGTACGTATACATGAATCGCTCGAAGATGGGACTTTGCACATGCTTGTGGGTACACACGCACTTCTCGAAGATGTGGTTCAGTTTAAAAATCTTGGACTCGTCATCATCGATGAGCAACACAGGTTTGGAGTTGCTCAACGCGCCAAGCTCTGGAAGAAAAGCAAGGTTCTGCCTCATGTACTCGTAATGACAGCTACTCCGATACCGCGGACCCTGGCTATGACATTATATGGAGACCTCGATATTTCTGTTATTGATGAATTACCACCCGGCAGAAAACCAATTATTACGAAACACTCTTTTGATAGCAAACGTCTTCATATGTTTGGATTTCTAAAACAGGAGATAAAAAAGGGACGTCAGATTTATATTGTCTATCCGCTTATTCAGGAATCTGAGAAAATGGATTACAAAGACCTGGAAGATGGTTATGAAAGAATCTCGAGGGCATTTCCTATCCCGGAATACCAGGTAAGTGTGGTACATGGGAAAATGAAATCGGAGGAGAAGGCAATCTCGATGAAACATTTCGTTGAAGGCCGGACACACATTATGGTTGCCACAACCGTAATCGAAGTTGGTGTGGATGTTCCCAATGCAACAACTATGGTCATTGAAAGCGCAGAACGATTTGGACTTTCTCAACTTCATCAATTGCGTGGCAGAGTAGGACGAGGAGCTGATCAGTCTTATTGCATCCTCATGACAGGCTATAAGCTATCCGACGACGGAAGGAAGAGAATCGAAACCATGGTGAGAACCACTGATGGTTTTGAAATTGCCGAAGTGGACATGAAACTCAGGGGACCAGGGGATATTGAAGGAACTCAGCAGAGTGGTGTCCCCTTCAATCTTAAAATTGCCAACCTTGCTAAAGATCAACAGATTCTGCAACTGGCCAGAGATATCGCTGAAAAGATCCTGGAGGAAGATCCTCATCTCACAGATGAAAAGAACTTTGTCTTCGCTAAACACGTCAGAAAAGGATCACCGCAAAAAATTAGTTGGGATAATATTAGTTGATCCCGATAGCTATCGAGACTAATTTAAAATGACATATTTCCATTAATTTTTCAATTTTCGGGTAGTATCAAAAATATGTCCAAGATCTGGATTCCCAAATGATTTCTTTAGTTATTGTAAATCAGTCTCTTATAGTTTTTTCTTATTTAAACAGAAAATAAATAACCATCTGTTTGCAAGATTATGTTTTCTAATCTCAATTAGATGTGGAACATGAATAATTTTGTATCTGATTTCGAAAAAAATAATAATGTCTGTAAACAAGGATATTGACCACGAAGGTATAGTTGAACTGGTTTCTGAGAACATGGCGAAAGTTCTTATAAACAGCCAGTCGGCCTGTGCGGCATGTCATGCCAAAGGTGCATGTTCAGCTGCCGACCAGGAAGAAAAGGTAATGATGGTGCCTGTAAATGGCCAGCAAGTATTTCCTGGTGAGAGGGTAAAAGTACTCATCTCCAA
The DNA here is from genome assembly GCA_030589895.1 of Bacteroidales bacterium. Taxonomy (GTDB): domain Bacteria; phylum Bacteroidota; class Bacteroidia; order Bacteroidales; genus JAUUZQ01. The sequence continues at coordinate 9,219 of JAUUZQ010000015.1, read as the reverse complement.
AAGAACCGGACTTCGGGCAGTAGCCTTTGGGTATGTTTATCCTTTCCTTATGCTGATGCTAACACTTATTGTTTGTACTTCGATAGGCTTGAGCGAGCTATCTGCCGGATTGATTGCCCTCTTTTCACTCCTGCCCTATTACCTGACAATTTATTTACTGAGAGATAAAATTGGAAACTCATTTACATTTAAGTTGGTTAAAACAAATTTCGACCTATGAGTCAGATAATTATATACACTATCATCACATTGGTGGCCATTGGAGCAGTAGCAGCCATCATCCTCTATTTCGTTGCACAGAAATTTAAAGTCTACGAAGATCCCCGTATCGATCAGGTGGAAGAAGCATTACCCGCAGCAAATTGCGGAGGATGTGGTTTTGCCGGTTGCAGAAATTTTGCAGAAGCATTGGTAAAATCAGACTCATTCGACGGATTGAATTGTCCGGTTGGAGGAAATGATACCATGGCCAGTGTTGCAAGTATTCTTGGTAGAGAGGCCGTTGAAAGTGCACCATTGGTTGCTGTGATCCGTTGTAATGGCACACCCGAATTCAGACCCAGAACCAATACTTACGACGGAGCAAGTTCATGTGCGGTTGAACATAGTCTGCACACAGGAGAAGGTGGTTGTCCACATGGTTGCCTGGGACATGGAGATTGTGTTGATGCATGTGATTTCGATGCAATTCATATGAATCCGGAAACAGAACTCCCCGAAGTGATCGATGATAAATGTACAGCATGCGGCGCTTGTGTGAGAGCTTGTCCGAGAGATATAATCGAGCTGAGAAAAAAGAATAAAAAAGACCGCAAGATCTTTGTTAGCTGTATCAATGAGGAAAAGGGACCGATCCCAAAAAGAAATTGTTCTGTAGTTTGTATTGGCTGCAGTGCATGCTTTAAAGTATGTCCGCATGATGCCATCACAATGAATAACAACCTTGCGTATATCGACCCTGTTAAATGCAGGCTCTGTCGCAAATGTGTGGTTGTTTGTCCAACAAATGCCATCCATGAGATTCATTTCCCGCCACCAAAAATAGTGGGAGTTGCTAAAGAAACTGAGACCAGTAAAAGTAAAGAAAACGAAACCAAACAAAAGAATTAAACAATGGGATTACTGACATTCTCCCTTGGTGGAATTCACCCGCCGGAAAATAAGATTTCGGCCGGAAAAAAGATCGAAAGTCCCGGCCTTCCTGAAATAGTAACGATTCCGCTTGCTCAACATCTTGGAGCGCCTTCGAAGGTGGTTGTAGCCAGAGGTGATACTGTTAAAACAGGACAAATTATTGCTGAGGCAAATGGATTTGTATCAACGAATATTCATTCCTCAGTTACAGGAAAAGTATTGAAAGTTGATCTCTTTCCTGATTCATCAGGCTACAGGAGACAGGCTGTGCAAATTCAGGTTGAAGAGGATGACTGGGTGGAAGGCATTGACCTTAGCGATACACTGGTGAAAGATTTTGACAAATCTCAGGATGAAATTCGAAAAATAATACTTAATTCAGGTATCGTCGGATTGGGAGGTGCTACTTTTCCTTCCCATGTTAAACTGATGACACCCAAAGGCAAGACTGCCGAATATCTTATTATCAATGGTGTTGAATGTGAGCCTTATCTCACCGCCGACCATGCCCTGATGCTGGAGAAACACGATGAACTGATTGTCGGGGTTAGAATTTTAATGAAAGGGCTTGGTGTTGAGAAAGCAATTATTGGCATTGAAAACAATAAGCCGGATGCCATTAAAATCATGGAAAAAGCCAGTGCGGAGTTTGATAGTATTGTAGTTAAACCACTGAAGGTTCAATATCCTCAGGGTGGAGAAAAACAACTGGTCCAGGCTCTGTTAAAACGTGAAGTCCCATCCGGAGGACTGCCTATCGATGTCGGCGTCGTAGCCTTCAATGTGGGTACTGTATATGCTTCATACCTTGCTGTCCAAAAGAATCGTCCATTGCTCGAAAGAGTGGTAACTGTCACAGGGAAATCAGTAAAAAAACCTTCCAACTTCCTAACCAGGGTTGGAACGCCGGTTTCTTATCTTATAGAAAAAGCAGGTGGATTACCTGAGGATACCGCCAAGGTAATAAATGGTGGTCCGATGATGGGAAAGGCACTCTCAAGACTTGATGTACCCATCGTAAAAGGCAGCTCAGGCATTCTTCTCTTAATGGAAGAGGAGGCATATCGCAAAGAAACACAATCATGTATCAGGTGTACAAAATGTGTTACAGTTTGTCCCATGGGTCTCGAACCATACCTTCTGATGACACAAGCTGAAAAAGCGATGTACGAAGAAATGGAGGGCGAGAAAGTAATGGATTGTATTGAATGTGGAAGTTGTGTGTACACCTGTCCCTCTTCGAGACCATTACTTGACTATATAAGACTGGGAAAAGGAGAACTTGGAAAAATTCTCAGAGCACGAAAAGCAGTATAAATAAAAGGTATTAAACCAAAGTCTTTGCTCCGGGGAGCAATATATCTATAAAAAAAGCAAAATGCACATTTATGTGCTTAACGCAATTAAAGAATGAACAAATTAGTAGTATCACCATCACCACATGCACGTTCTGCTGAGTCAGTACCAAAACTGATGTATGGAGTGATGATCTCACTTATTCCTGCACTGGGAGTATCAATCTATTTTTTTGGAATCAGTGTGCTCATCATCACTGCCGTTTCAGTGTTGTCGTGCGTGTTGTTTGAATTCCTGATCCAAAAATATATGCTGAAGGGAAAGCCGTCTCATAAGGATGGATCTGCAATTCTTACCGGAATGCTGCTTGCATTTACACTTCCAGCGAATCTTCCTGTCTGGATAGTGATAATTGGAGCATTGGTAGCCATTGGAGTTGGTAAGATGACCTTTGGCGGACTGGGAAATAATATTTTTAATCCAGCGCTTGTTGGCAGGGTTTTCCTGTTTATCTCCTTTCCTGTTGCCATGACAAGCTGGCCCGAGCCACTGCAGAGGCTTAAATACATTAATGCAGAAACCGGAGCAACTCCGCTTGCAGTTATGAAGGAAGGGATGGGCAAACAGCCGGTTAGTGAAATCATGAACGAATTACCAGGTTATTTAGATATGTTCATTGGAAAAATGATGGGGTCTGTCGGTGAAGTTGCTGCCATAGCATTGCTCATTGGACTGATATATTTGCTGTGGAAGAAAATTATTACCTGGCACATTCCTGTAACTATTCTGGCAACTGTGGTGGTGTTTACCGGAATACTCTGGTTAATTGATCCTGAGAGCTATGCTGATCCGCTGTTTCACCTCTTAACAGGAGGACTCTTACTGGGAGCAATATATATGGCCACAGATTATGTCACCTCTCCCATGACTAAGAAAGGGATGATTATCTATGCCATATTCATCGGAATAATTACAGTGCTCATCAGAGTATTCGGGGCATATCCTGAAGGTGTTCAGTTTGCTATCCTCATTATGAATGCTTTCGTTCCCCTGCTCAATAAATATATCAAACCAAAACGTTTTGGAAAGGAGGTCAAGCATGGCTAAGAAAGAATCAAGTTTCTTTAACATGGTATCAACCCTGTTTGTTGTAACCCTGATAGCAGCAGGATTACTGGGAAGTGTTTATGCTCTTACCAAGGAACCCATTCGTCTGGCAGAATTGAAGAAGAAAAATGATGCTATAAAAATGGTCGTTCCGGAATTCAATAACAATGCATCAGAGGAATTTTATAAGGTGGGAATTGATGGAGATTCAGTATCGATCTATACAGCAACTATGGATAGTGTTGTTGTTGGAGTAGCAGTTGAGACATTTACAAATAGTGGATTCAGCGGCTTGATAAAATTAATGGTTGGGTTTGCACCGGATGGAACCATCATTGATGTAGCAGTAACCAAGCATGCCGAGACTCCCGGATTGGGAGACAAGATGGAGATTAGAAAATCTGATTTTCATGTTCAGTTCCAGGGAAAACATCCCGATGATTTTAAACTAATGGTGGTAAAAGACAACGGTAATGTGGATGCTATTACAGCATCAACCATCTCATCAAGAGCATATTGCGAAGCCGTACAAAGAGCTTACGACGCCTATATTTCATCTCAACCTAAAGAAAATTAATATGAATCAGTGGAATAATTTTAGTAAAGGCATACTGAAGGAGAACGCTGTACTTGTACTCTTTCTTGGCCTCTGCCCTACCCTCGGAGTTACTACCTCTGCGGTTAACGGACTGGGAATGGGACTTGCCACCACCTTCGTACTCGTCATGTCGAACCTGGTGGTCTCACTGGTAAAAAACGCGATTCCGGATAAAGTTCGGATTCCTGCATTTATCGTGATCATTGCAGCATTTGTAACCGTTGTTGAACTGGTGATGAAGGCCTATATACCATCACTGTTTGACGCATTGGGTCTGTTTATCCCCCTTATCGTGGTTAACTGTGTTGTACTTGGCCGTGCAGAAGCATTTGCTTCAAAAAATAATGTTGTTTCTTCCATTATCGACGGACTGGGAATGGGTGTAGGATTTGCGCTGGCACTTACTGTTCTTGGAGGAGTAAGAGAGATACTCGGAAGCGGTTCAATTTTCGGCTTATCCTTCATTGAAGGTGATGGCATGTTGCTTTTCATCCTTCCCCCTGGAGCGTTTCTGGCATTGGGATATCTGATTGTTCTGGCGAATAAACTTAAAGAAAAAACTACCTAGTTATGGAATATGTATTGATCATCATCGCTGCTGTATTTGTCAGCAATATCGTACTGAACCAGTTTCTGGGTATATGCCCTTTTATTGGTGTTTCCAATAAAGTAGAAACAGCTCTCGGCATGACCGGTGCTGTGACCTTCGTTATGGTCATAGCAACCCTGGTCACATATATTATATATCAGTATGTTCTGGTACCACTCGACTTAACTTATCTCAGGACCATTACATTTATCCTGGTTATTGCATCGCTGGTTCAGCTGGTAGAGATTATCCTGAAAAAAATCAGTCCGCCGTTATACCAGGCACTCGGTATCTTTCTCCCGCTTATCACTACAAACTGTGCCGTTCTCGGTGTAGCTGTGCTAGCTGTACAACAAGACTTTACACTCTTGGGAAGTACGGTTTTTGCCATAGGTAATGCATTGGGCTTCGGACTTGCGCTTATCACGTTCTCAGGTATCAGGGAGCAACTCGACATGATGAATGTTCCCAAAGGGATGAAAGGCGTACCTATTGCGTTTATCGTTGCAGGATTGATGGCAATGGCATTTATGGGGTTTGCAGGGTTGGTTTAAAAGCTTCAAAATTCGAATTTAGCTATACATAAATTGTAAATTTTTCAAGATACATTAATGGATAAACTGATTTCAAAAACAATTGAATTTGCACAATCGAAGCTGAAGGATTTCGATGGCGGTCACAATTGGTCACATACAGAACGAGTATGGAAATTGGCAAAGCATATTTACAAGAAGGAAAAGAAAGGTGACTTACTTGTAATTGAATTGTCGGCACTGTTACATGATATTGCTGATTCTAAATTTCATGATGGACCCGAATCACTGGGTGGCGATTTGGCATTTGACTTCATGATCGATCAGGGGGTCACGGAAGAACAAGCTGGTCATGTAAAGAATATCATCAATCATATATCCTTTAAGAGCAGGCTAAGTGATAAAAAATTCACCTCTGTAGAATATGAAATTGTACAGGATGCCGACAGAATTGATGCTATTGGCGCCATTGGAATTGCACGCGCATTTAATTACGGAGGATTTAAAAACAGAGCCCTGCATGATCCTGAAATTCCAATTCAACAGTATTCAACACAGGAAGAATATAAACAATCCCCAGCTCCCACCATCAATCATTTCCATGAAAAACTTTTCCTGCTAAAAGACCTGATGAATACCAAAACCGGCAAAGCAATGGCAGAGGAGAGGCATGAGTACATGGAGGAGTTTGTCAAGAGGTTTTTGGAGGAATGGGAAGGAGGGGTTTAGGATAGCTCTTCATGCTTCATAATCAAATTACACTTTTTAATCATGGTATAAACAGTTTATCAATAACCGACAAATATAAAAATGCAGAAGCACATCCCTGTACTCCTGCATCTCCCTACGCTATGCGCGCACTTTTTCCTTTTTCCTTAGTAAAGGAAATTCAATCCAATATACATTCCTGTATCACCATCCTCAACCCTCGCTGCAACTCCATAATCAACAGTCACAATAAAGTTCTCATTCAGTACAAAATGAATACCTCCACCATATCCAATATGGACAACCTCATCTGCATTCGGGTCTATATGAACCAATGCCTCAACAGGCAGATTATCCGGCAGCTGAAATTTCTTTGTCACCATCCCGGCATCAACAAATGCTGATAATGCTATATAGAAATTCTGCTTAAGAAATTTTGTTTGCAGGATCTTTCCACGCAACTCAATGTTCCCAAAAGCAAATCCTTCGCCAACCACCCGGTTTCTCATAACACCTCTTACTGTTTTGGCACCACCTACTCCGTCTGTAGTCAGTTTCGGAGCTGTATTAAACAGGTAAGGCATCATATAGAATGGCATATCACCAAAGATTTTCCCCTGGTAAGAAAGCCTGTATGCCACATTAATCCAATCAGGAATAACTGTAAAATACTGTCTGTGTGTAAAAACCAAAGTTCCATAGCTGTAGTCGGTATTACTTAAAAATGATGGAACATAATGCAATTGCATCTCTGTCCACACACCACTAAAAGGATTTGGTTCATTGTCTCTGGTATCAAAAACAAATCCACCTTTAAGCAGGGTATGTCCACCACCAAGTCTTTGATCATCTGGTATAATTCCCCAGGCTACATAATCGCCGTAGAGACTATTCTTTGAGAGCAGATCATCTGTTTTTCCATCATTTAAGCCATCAACATCCACAGAATCAATGGTGTTCCCATAATATGCAATCCCACCAAGCCATCTGAATTTATTGCCTATGATCTGTCCCTGGAAATCAGCCTTCGCACGAAACAATTGTCTTGAATGGCGATAAAAAAGGCGATCAGCCCGATCATTCGTAACCAAATCCTCCTTAGCTTGGCTAAAAAGTGCCTGTGCCCCATTAAATCCATAAAAGTCAAGTGCTTTTTCTGTCCGGTAACTCAACTCGAAGAATGAGCGTATTCCCGGGATCAACCGGTCCGTATCCCAGGTAAGCTGATTGGTTCCACTCCCTTTCGTTGTTCTTGACCACTCCACATAGATTGAATGATCATACATTGGATATCTTGATCCATCACCAAAGCCATAGATATTTACCAATCCGCCATATCTGAATCCAACATCAGTATCATAGGCAATTGCAGGTACTCCCCCGAATGTCCATCCATCTTTTACTTTTTCATCTGTTGCTTCAGTCGTAATTTCATCAGAATCAACATTTGCATCATCCTGTGCAAGCAAAGGCATTAAAAATGCTGCCAGGAAAAGAGCTAATAGTGTTTTTTTCATTGGTCTGGGTTTTTAGTTCTGCGTTCAATTTAGAAATAATTTCAGCTGAAACCATTATTAATGTGATATTTTTTCAATTACATGCATAGAAATTTATGGAGTGTAATTTACTAAAAATCTCTTTTTGCGTAAGAAGATCATCGATTTCATTACTTTTACTTCAATGATATTAAACCCAAAACCCAAATAGTACATCATGAAAATTCTAAAGCGAATTATTCAAGCACTTCTATTATTAATTATGGTTGCCATTATTGGCGGATTAATTTTCCTGAATAAGGTTAAAAAAGGTGCCATTCCTGACTATGGCGCTACAGTAGATATCGAAAACCTCAGCGAAGAGGTTGTGGTATATAGAGATTCACTGGCTAAACCACATATTTATGCCAAAAATGCAGAGGACCTTTATCGCGTTGTGGGTTATCTCTCTGCACAGGACCGCCTCTGGCAAATGGATCTCCTGAGGAGAATTACATTGGGACGTCTTTCTGAAATATTTGGAGAGGATTTGATCACCGCAGATCAAATGTTTCGCTCATTCGAGTTCTCGAAGAAATCTCAGGATATGATAAAGCATACTGATTCGGAGATATTAAAATACGTGGATGCATATTGCGATGGTGTGAATCAGTATATTGAAGAAAATTCAAAAAAACTCCCCTTTGAGTTCACATTGCTGGGCTATAAACCAGAACCATGGACTCCCATTCACTCTGCAAATCTGGTTGGATATATGGCATGGGATCTTACATCCGGATGGGACGCTGATATGGCCATGTATAAAATTTCGCAACTTGTTAGTGATTCACTGTTAATGGAACTGTTCCCAAATCAGGGCTATCAAAAATCATTTGTATACCCTGATTATATGATGGAGCATCCGGATCTTGTTATGAATACCATGTTGGATGAGGCTGTTGACGCTATAGACGAATTAGGAGCCCAGGTATTTCAGGCATCTAACAACTGGGCCGTTTCCGGGGAGAAAAGTGAAACCGGAAAGCCAATACTTGCCAACGATATGCACCTTAGTTTCATGTCGCCAGGAATCTGGTACCAGATGCACCAGGTAATTGAAGGAGAACTCAATGTTACCGGTGTGGTTCTGCCCGGACAACCCTATATCATTGCAGGTCATAATGAAGATATCGCATGGGGAATGACCAACCTTACTGTCGACAACCTGGATTTCTATCTTGAAACCCTTAACCCTGCAGATACCAATCAGTATAAGCTAAATGGAAGATGGGTGGATATGCGCATTACTCCTGAAATAATTAATGTAAAAGGTGGAGAGCCTGTAACCCGCATAAACCGGTATACACATCGCGGTCCGGTAGTTAGTAGTTTTAAAGGAGTGAGTGACAAGACCATCACGGCACGCTGGATAGGAACTGATTATAGCAATGAATTAAGATCGGTTCACCTTTTTAACAGGGCTTCAAACTGGGAAGAATTCAGAAATGCAGCCAGCACCTTTATTGCAGCCAGTCAGAATATCATTTATGCTGATAAGGAAGGGAATATTGGTTTACAAGCTTCCGGCGGACTGCCAATGCGTGCAGGTGACCATATCATGATGTATCCCGGAGATACTACCTTATATGACTGGACAGGTATCGTTCCTTTTGAAAATTTGCCTTACACATACAATCCTGAGTGCGGATAGGTATACAGAGCCAATAATAAGACTGTAGAAGATGACTATCCACATTATATCGGCAGCTGGTTTTCACT
>JAUUZQ010000035.1 GCA_030589895.1 Bacteroidales bacterium | reverse complement strand
GCTCTGTTTAACAGAACCTCTGATAAACGCATCAATATGGGAGAGTGAGCTGTTGCAATATTATTCTGATAGGAGTACTTTGTTATATAAATCTTCTTATAATCCGTTCCCTGATAAAATTCAGGGTTTCCTCCAGCATCAAAAATAGTATCCATCAAATCATTTCTTACATCATGAGGATATTTTGAAATTAAATCGCGAAATGGTTCACATGGGAATATTTCGCCCCATCCACCATCTCCATTATACATTGATCCAATCCCAGCAGAACCACGAGCTTCATTATCTGCATGATAGATAATAAACAATGCCTCCTTTGAATCAAACGAATTTTGGAGTCCGTGAACATATGTTTCACGTGATTCCAGATTAAAAAGAGAATGATCCTTGAGCAACTGATCAGCTACAATAATAACAGAATCATACTGTTCTGTAAACAAATAAGCCCTTGAAAGAAACCCTAAAGCAGCATACTTATTACCATACTTAATGCCTTCCGTAGGTCGCATAGTCATCAACTCAGCCCCCTTTTTCAAGTCGCTGATTATTTGTTGATAGGTCTCTGCTACAGACGATCTGGATTTTGCATCATCATCGATTATTTTAGTCCTTAAAACAAGTCCCATCTTATCTGCACCATGAGAGGGAGGAAAAGAAAATATTCTGGCCAGATCGAAATAGGCTATACCTCTGTAAAAATAGTTTTCACCCAGATATTGTTTAGCTAAATCAGAAGTTGTTTCATCAATAACAAGCTTATTGATTATGGTATTTGAATTTAAAATAATCTTATAAGCCGTTGACCAGAAATAAGAGATATTTGTTTGTATTGGAGTATGATCTCTGGTAATTGACAACCATAATGTACTGGTAGTTGGTTTGGTAATCAGAATATTGTCAGCCGGATATTCAGTTGATTGAACCAATATCTTAATATAAGTATAGCTATCCCTGCTGGTAAGTGGATCCTTCATCATTCTGAGGGATCCATTGGTGATACCAGCTATACCACTTTCATTAAGTAACAATTGTTCAGATGTTAAAGCATCATATGGTTTAAGATCAAGAAAATCTTCACAACTTAAACATAACAACAATGGCATAAGAAATAGAACTGAAATATATAAGCGCTGTACATTTCTCATAAGCATATATATTATTATACTATTCGTTCTGTTCACAAAGCGAATTATAGGCAATCTCCTGAGCAGCAGGAATATAATAAATCTGCCTTGGACCATTGAAAGGATAGATATCTGTCTCTTCATTTACATTCTGAGCTGAATTAAATGACCTGTCCAAATCAATCTTGTTCCTCATAAGATCATCCCTGCGGTGACCCTCAAAGGCTAATTCAAGTCTTCTTTCATTCAATACCGCTTCGAGTACATTTGCGAATCCATGACTTGCAAGGTTTCCTGTTGTCAAAAGTTCACCACCCGACAGGCCTGCTCTCTCACGAATTGCATTCACATCGTCAAGAGCTTTCTGATCCTCAGTTCCCAGATGAGCATAAGCCTCAGCTCTGTTCAGGTAAACTTCAGACAGACGCATGAAGATTGGCGAATGTGCCGTAGAAATTCCATTTTGATATGAGAACTTGTTTATAAAGATTTTTTCATACGGAGAGCCTTGATATAAGACAATGTTTCCCCCATCATCAAAAACAGTATCCAGCAGTTGATTCCGAACATCATGAGGATACAAGGATACTAACTCACGATAAGGTTTTGAGGGGAAAATCTCTCCCCAGCCACCATCGCCATTGTACATGGATCCTATTGCCCCTGAACCACGATCTTCAGTATCATCATGATATAGGATAAACATTGCTTCCTCAGAGCTTGCAGTATTATGCAATGCATGAATATAGCTGTCATTTGCTTCCAGATCACGATCAGAATTATCAATCACATCAGTAGCTGCAATAATAACTGAATCAAACTGCTCGGTAAAAAGGTAAGCCCTGGAAAGGTATCCCAAAGCAGCATATTTATTTCCATACTTTATAGCATCTGAGGGTCTTGAGGTCATCAATTCAGTACCTTTCCATAAATCGCTTATGATTTGCTTATAGGTATCGCCAACAGTTGCCCTGGCTTTTGCATCTTCACCTCCTAAACCGGTTCTCAATATAATTCCGTTATTATCTACTCCGTGTGAAGGAGGAAATGAGAACAATCTCGCAAGGTCGAAAAAGACTATACCACGATAAAAATAGCTTTCCCCAATATACTGTTTAGCCTCATCACTGGTTGTCTCATCAATAACCGCATTGTTAATGATTATATTCGTGTTCAGAATAATCTTATACCCTGTTGCCCACAAATAAGATGTGTTCTCCTGGGAAAGGATGTGCGCTCTGTTAAATGACAACCACAATGGATCAGTGGTACTCTTTACAATCAGCACATTATCAGAAGGAAACTCGGTTGTTTGAAAAAGTACCCTCACATAAACATTATTTGCATCGTCACCAAGTAGGTCCTTCATCATTCTTAATGATCCATTAGACAGCCCCTGCATACCTTGCTCATCTAACAGAAGTTGTTCTGCTGTTAGAGCATCGTATGGTTTCAAGTCGAGAAAGTCATCACAAGCAAAAGTAAATATCAGGAAGGAGAACAATAATAGACTGATGTATCTGTTTTTTATATTTTTCATAATTATGCCTTTTAAAATTAGAAACTAAATTCCAGACCAAGTAAGAATTGTTTATTGATCGGATATTTAAATGCCTGAGTTCCTGGTAAATGCCAGGCTCCCATAAATAAAGGCACATCCGGATCAGAACCTGAATACTTGGTCCATGTTTTCAGATTATCCATACTCAGTGTAAGCCTTAAGCCCTGTACCTTTATCTTCTGAGCATATGCAAGAGGTAAGTCATAGGCTAACGTAAGATTCCTAAGTCTTAGATAGCTTCCATCCTCAAGATATCTTGAAGAATATTTATTAGAATTCAGATTCCCTCCATATTGTGGTTCCGGATGGGTGACATCATCTCCCGGATTCTCCCAGCGAGACCAACCATCCTGTAAAATCATTGCATTAACTGAAATATTTTCACCATCGTTATCAGCTGTTTGGCGACCAGTATGATATATCATATTCCCAACAGAATAGGAGAAGGCTGCATTCAGTGAAATGCCTTTATATTTAAAGAAGGTTCCAAATCCACCGGCAAAATCAGGGAATGGTGATCCCATTATCTGATAATCTTCAGCAGCATCTGTATATATGTTTGTTGCTACCCGATCAATTTCATTTCCATCAGTATCATAAATAATATCTTCCCAGAGAGGATCTCCATTATCCGGATCCTCACCAAGCCATTTCGGCATGTACCAGTCAAACGCTCCACCCTCAACAACCAATATCTGTGTTGGATTACCTCTGCTTATAACCATCTCAGTAACAGAAGGCTTATCAGAAAGAGACAGTAATTTATTTTGGTTTGATGAAATATTAAAATTAAAATTCCAGGTAATATCTTTGGTCTTAACAGCAGTACCATTTATTGCCATTTCTATTCCTGTATTTTGGATCTGACCTACGTTTGCCCATTGAAACTCATAGCCTTTCGAAGAAGGCAAGGGATTCTGAAACAACAGGTCACTGGTTTTTGTGTCGTAAAAATCGATATTAATTTCAAAACGGTTTAGAAATCCTATATCAACACCAATATTCAATGGATTACTGGTCTCCCACGTTAAATCATAGTTACCAGGTACCTCAGGAAAATACGGAGATTGTCCATTATATATTCCAGCTGCTGTAAAAGAAGGAAAATATGGGTAGTATGACCCATCCGGGAAAGATGAATTTCCAACTGCCCCATAACTACCTCTTAATTTCAAATAGTGAATACTCTCAATTTCCTTTATGAAATCTTCACTACTCATAAGCCATGAGGCAGCATAGGTAAAGAATGAAGCATATTTATTTGCAGGTGCAAATTTTGAGTTTCCATCACGACGATAAGAAACAGTAGCAAAATACTTCTTGGCATAGTTGTAGTTCAGTTGCGAAAGTACTGAAACGCCTCTGGACTCAATTATCGTTCCACTAGGCTGCTCCTGTGCTCCTGCAACTCCCATTACTACCTGACCATGCAAAAATCCAACAGCCGTACCACCAATATCACGCTCACTTTTATAGCTTCCAACTTCGAACCCGGCAAGTCCATCGAAACTGTGCAAACCAAATTTCTTATCAAACTTCAAAAGAGAAGTATTACCAATGGATTGGTCCAGATATATATCATTGGATATTATTCCTCCGCTTGTGGCTCCCTCATAAGTTTTTGGAGAGTAAATAGCCTCATATTTACCATAACCAATACCAACCGTAGTCCATGAATCAAATTTTAACCAATCGAATATCTTAATATTCAGAGAAACATTACCGGATGCATCTAAATTGTAACCACCTTCCTTGTTATATTGCTCAGAATGATAAGGATTACTAATAAGATTAGATAACCACCCGGCATCAGAGACACTGTAAATAAGCTCACCATTGGAATCAACAGGTTGGTCCCATGGTTGCAACCTGTATGCTCCTTCAGCCATATTCCAATTAGCATAGGTGCTTTTTCCCTGATTCATTACAAAATTGGTAGTGATATTCACCCTGTCATTTATCTGATATTTAACATTGGAACGTAAACTTAGTCTATCGTAAGTTGTACTTCTCAAAGTTCCTTCATCATCCATATAATCAACCGACAAATAGTATTGTACCTTCTCAGTACCGCCCATAGCAGACAAGTTCACTGTTGTAATATTTGATCTCCTATAGGTGTTGTTTATCCAATCGTAATCATAATTTAACAAACTATCCGGACGGGCAGTGGGGAATAGTGCAGGTGAGTACAAAGACTCATGATAAGCATATAACTGTGCAGTGTTCATCATCTTATAATTCCCAAACTCAGGAGTTTTAATACCACGCTTTATTTGCGCCCGAATTTCTGATTTTCCGGGCTTTCCGCTTTTAGTTGTTATAAGGATTACTCCCGCAGCAGCAGCAGAACCATAAAGCCCCGTAGCGCCCGCATCTTTCAATACTGAAACACTTTCAATATCATTAGGATTATAGGCTCCCCCGGCAATCCCATCAACAACAATAAGAGGCTGCTGTGGCGAAAACACTGAACCAACACCACGAATCCTGATGTCACTGGCTTCTCCGGGTTGTCCTGATGCACTTTGTACCTGAACACCTGCCACTTTACCAATGAGCATGTCTGCAACACTATTTACAGTAACCTGATTAATTTCATCTGAATTCAGTGAAACAACAGAACTGGAAATTTCTGTTCTTGATCTTTCTGAATAGGCCGTTACCACAACCTCTTCCATGTTCATTAAATCCTGGTCAAGAGTCACATTCAGAATTGTAAGTCCCTGAATCGACAATTCTTGCCTCAGATAGCCAATATAAGAGATAACTAATAACGATGCCTGACTGCCAACATCAATGGTATAGTTTCCATCAATATCTGTCACAACACCATTAGTGGTTCCCTTCTCAACCACAGTCGCTCCGGGGAGAGGGGAATTGTCAAGAGCAGAAACCACAGTTCCACTCACATTTACCTGTCCGTTTACCTGGGTAATTATCATTAGAAACAGAATAATGAAGCCCAGTCGTCCGAATACATTTTGTACTAGTTTATTCATAATAGGAAATCGTTTAGTTTAGTATAGTATATACAACTCAGTTTTAGTAAAGTTTCAACACAAATATAAACAATCATTTATACTTACGTATAACTTTCATAATCTTTTTTATGAAAGTTATACTGTTTCGTTAGGTTGTTATTTCTTAGCTGAATAGATTAATGACTCATACTTTTTGAGAAAATGAAAGGCTTGTTTAATAATTGAATAAAACCCATTATCATATACTTGCACATCAATTCAGGTGAAAACCATGCAATTCTCCCAATCCTAGCCCAAAAAAGAACTGGTAAATGATGTAGTATCATCTTCTCTTATCCGCTTTTCCAGATTTTTCAACTGCATCTTGATCCTGTTGAAAAACTGGTAACGCTGCTTTTCTGATACACCACTGATCAGGTTCGATTTTCTTTTAAGATTTTCAATCCAGCGTTCAGTACTATCGCAAAACTGCCTGTTAACGGTCACAATTTTGTTCATGGTATTGTGCGTCAGATAAAGGATCTTATTCGCACCGGTATTGATGAAAATAGTGTTGTTCCCAATTTCAATATCGCTGTGATAAAGCTTGAAAGTTCCTTCACCCAGTATCGGTTCATCATCAAATCCAAGTTTTCGGGTTAGCTCCGCCTCCTTCTGAATCTTATTAATCTGCTTCTCAATAAGTGAACATAAATGCAAGGCGTCCTCCCTGCTCTCAAACAGGCCCGATTGCCAGATGTAGTCAACTTGAACAAATAAAGAAGCATAGGTTAAATCGGTCCATATCTCAACTGAAGATGTTTTAGCATATAGATTATAGATCTCTTCACAGAGTTCATTTATTTCTTCATCAATCAGGCTCTGCTTAAATTTCTTGTCCTTATGCTCTTCTGTTTGAATAATACTGTTAAACCAATAATAGACTTTGAAAGTCCCAAGAAACGGATATCGAAAATGGTGAAAAATTGGAATATCCTCCGCTGCCCATGTAATTTTACTTCCGGGTATAGAAGCAAATTTCTTCATGTCATCTCTGATCGAGCGCAGATAACTTTTATAATCTGTAACGGTACTCAGTGGATTAAAAGCAAATGTCACCGATGTTGAATTGTCAATAGAGTTGAGCTCATCAAATGAAATATTAAAATGATCACAGATCTTTGATACCTCTTCAATGGCCAGGCTCGTTTCATTTCTCAATCTCCTGTATACACTATCTGTGCTGATCTCTAACATGTCAGAGAGTACATCAACTATAGTAAGGTTTTCAGGCAATAGTAGCTTGACTCTTTCGAGCAGCTTTGTTTGAATTGAAAGAATTTGTTGGTCAGACATATTTCTGTTGCAAAATTTAATAATCAAACTGTTAGACTCTTGCAAAAAACGCAAAAATCAATTGTACAATTTGCAAATTACGCAAATTCGTGCGTATTGGTTGCAAAAATCACAAAATTTTTATGGAATAGCTCAAAATGCTGACATACAGGCAGTGGTTTCCGTTTTTCTTCGATGAGCATGCAGCATACATTTGACCTGAACAAAAAATTCACTAAACACCTAATCTCATGAACCGAAAAAAAGTCAAGCTCTGTAAGGCCAAAGGCCAAACAAAAATTTTATATACAACTATTCAAAGTCTATTGTTAAAAAAGATCGGTCTTCTAATGATAATTTCGATGCTGACTATAAGTTGGAATACAATCGAAGCACAGTCAAAAGCAAAACATTCTATTGCAGTATCAAATATCGACACCAGGGGCATTGACATTGATCCAACAGCAATGGGCAACCTTGTCAGGATAGAGATTGAGAAAAAGAAGTTATTCGATGTGATCGACAAATACGATATGAAATATGTGTTGGACAATAAAGGACTTACACTGGAAGAGTGCTATGGAAGAACCTGCATCATTGCAATGGGCAAGGCATTGGATGTTGATCAGGCATTGACTGGTTCTGTTGAGCGATTCAGTGATAAAATTGTAATATCCATAAGATTATTTGACGTTAACGAGGGAATAATTATTAATACTGATGTTTCTGAATTCCAATATGCTCCAAACGAGATTGACCTGATGATCCGGATTTCAATAAACAATATTTTCAATATTGAGAATGATCCTAATTTGGTTTCACTTCTTGCTAATTACGAGGAACCCATATCGACAAAACTTACCAACGTCTCTCTCAATGGTCCCCGTATGGGAGCAGCTTTTATCACAGGAGATTTTGCTGCTGCAATAACAGCACCTACAGAGGAGGGTGGATACGATGGATACCCGGTTCTTAGTCAGCTGGGCTATCAGTACGAAGTACAATACCTTACTGCCGGGAATTTTAATGCATTGGTGGAGTTTCTGCCTATTATAAGCGGTCTTGAACAGGGATTATTCATTCCAAGTGTTGTTTTCATGAATGGATTCCGCTTTGGGGACGGGAACTGGGAATTTGCATTCGGTCCTTCTGTTGGGGTTCGAAAGATGGCTGACGGGTATTATGATAGTGAGAATAAATGGCATCTTGAAAATGAATGGATAAGACAAGATCCTTCTCCGGAAACCGAAAATCCCTATTCAATTGAAACACGAATGGATAGTAGAGGAGATATATCCTTGGGCTCAAGATGGATATGGGCAGTTGGAAAAACATTTCAATCCGGTTACTTAAATATCCCCGTTAACATATACTTTTCAGCGCAAAAACAAGGCTGGTATGTTGGTGCATCAGTTGGTTTCAATGTAGGTAAAAGACGAAATACAAAGATGAATGATTACAATGTAAATCGCTGAGAATTCTTATATTTATAAGATAAAATCCCTAAGTCACACAGATGAAAAAAGGATTTTTTCTTATAACTATTGTCGTTTTATTAACACTCCCTACTCTGAATCTTCAAGGCCAGGAGAGTGACTGCTGCGATCCCCTTTTTATCATTGGCGCCAGGTTTCACAAGGCCTTTATCATACAACATTCAAAAAAACTGAAGGATGAGTTAACCCAGACAAATCCATGGAGCATAGAAATGGACGTCAACTGGCACCTTCGAAAAAGAGGAGTATGGGATTACTGCTATTGCTACCCCCGAACAGGTATCGCTTTCAAATACATCAATTTTGATTTTCCAGAGGTAATGGGGAGTGCGATTGCGGTATTTCCCTTTATTGAACCTTATATCAGGGCTGACCGAAATTTGAATTTTTCAGTACAATTTGGTCTCGGACCGGCATATCTCACAAAGGTCTATGATGCAAAGACCAATCCGGATAATCTCTTTTTCAGCAGTCCCATAAGCTTCATTACACAAGTGAACTTTGCAGTCAATTACCGCATGACCGATCAATTGTCCTTAAGACTGGCCGCAAATTTTCACCATATATCAAACGGTGGAATTTCTGAGCCCAACCTGGGAATGAATTTCCCTTCAGTAAATGCAGGTTTAGACTATAGTTTTCAGAAAAATATATTCGAGAACAGAGTGAAAGATCCGCATGTAGATTTGAATCCAAAAAAGAATCGCTTTGATTTTACTGTAGCATTTGCCGCGCAACCAACACCCTATACCCCGGAAAGTCAACTATATCCTGTATTTTGTCTTGGAACAAATTATAGCAGGGTTTTGGGTCGGATCTTTGCAATGTCTGCAGGAGTAGAATGGATGAACGACAGATCAACAAGGGCAAAGATCATAGAGGACGATCTCATCGATGAGGCAACAAGAGAATTATATGACCACAAGCAAATTGGTGCAACAGCAGGAATTGAATGGCTATTTGGGAGATTTATCTTTTACCAGCAATTTGGGACTTATCTCTATTCACCTTATGTGGCAAAACACAAAGTATACCAGAGATATGGATTGAGTTTCAAAATCAATGATTATCTGTTCACCGGTGTCAATATCAAAGCCCATGCGCAAAATGCAGATTTTCTGGATTTCAGAATCGGTTTGTTTTTCTAGCTAAGTTGCCCCTGATAACTCTTCAGCACTTCAATTGCTGCACTCCTCCCCAACTCAACCAATTCCTCAGCCTTATAAAAATCCCAAATAGATGATGATTCACGTGATATTTCTATTAAAAGATCCGGTCTGTATTTCTCAAGCGATAGCTCATCAATCCGCCAGGTCATAAGCTCAATGGTGCGGGAAATAAGATTAAAATAACCAAGATCCTCATCATGATGCGACGGGGTAATTTTTCTCAAATGTTTATAAAACTCCTGCGTTTTTCTTTTATAAAGTGATTGCTTTTCCTGACTTATTTCCTCCTGGATCGCTGGTACAACAGAAGGAATATCAGCATTTACATTTACCGCAATAAGAATATCACCCGGAGTGCGCTTTACATATTCAATTGGAATATTGTTTATCACACCACCATCTACCAATAATCGATGATCCGACTTAACGGGAGTAAATACTGTGGGAATAGATATTGAAGCTCTTATGGCATCATAAATACTTCCTTCCGTAAAAACCACCTCCTTCTTAGATATAATATCCACTGCATTCGCAACATATGGTATGCTAAGATCTTCTATATTTGAATCAGGAATCAGCTCCTTCATTTTTTTAAAAACCTTGTCTCCCCTCACCATCCCCTGCTTACTCACGGTAAAATCAACCAGACTAAAAACCCTCTTTTTATCAAGTGTGTATATCCAATTCTTGAATACTTCCATTTTTTTCAAAGCATATACACCCCCAACAACCGAGCCCATGGAAGTGCCTGCAATTGATGTGATTTCATAGCCTTGCTTCTCCATCTCCTCAATAACTCCAATATGCGCAATACCCCTGGCTCCACCACCGGAAAGTACCAGGGCAACTTTTTGATTCATCTGTCTATAATTAATTTTCTATATATGTACTCTGTAAAAAAACTGTTGCGGTAGCCCTTCTTGAGTTTCAAAGCCAAAATTCCATGACTTCCCAACACGTGCCAAAGTGGTAAACCCGGGAATAGTTGCATCAATGTCTGCCTCAGACCCACCCTTTGGCTTATTCATAAATTTCCCTTCTGATTCCTCAGGGGAAGTGCTGCTTAACTCATCTAAAAACTGATAAAGAAGTTCTTTTGTTGTATCATTAACAGGAGTCTGGGTGTTAATAACAAAACCCTGATCTGTCTCACCAAGAGCAAGTGTACCCACATTCCTTTCGTTTTCCGTAAGACTTAAATGGCTAATGTTTTGCATAGACTCAATAGCAGCATGATACAACTTTATTTTAGTCGCAAGTGAGCCTTTCTGAGAATCCATATTATTTTCAATCATCTCAATTACCGGCGAAATAATGTCATGGGAAAAATTACCGTGGTACAACAAAAATTGATTTGATACATGCAAAGCCCTCATCATTCCTTCTATCTGAATGAGTTCTCCACTGTAGTCTGATACTGAAACTTCATCATGCTCCTGTTCCAGCACAAGCATGAGGTAAAAAGTAGATCTGTCTTCATCTAAAGACATGAATGAATAATGAAGTTTATTCCCGGTCTTGCGGGCCATCTCAATCAAGCCCAATCCGGCGCCTCCCTTTTCTGAAAAACTTCCATCCTCAAGTGACTTTATATAGAGTTTCTTGAGCTCCTTTCTGTCAAATTTATTCACCTCATCCAGTTTCTTTCTCAGCAAATCAACCTGATCATTTGGCAAGGTATTCTCTGAAGCTATGAAACACTTATTCTGAAAGAACCTGATGAGGAAAGACTCCTTTCCCAGAGATATTTGAGACGATTCCAGGTCCTTTTCTCCATGTCGCACTACATTCTGAAAACACTCAGCTACCAGAAAGCTGGTTCTATTTCTCAACTTACTGATCTCCTCGTGTGACTTAATATATATCTCTGCCATGCCAATGATCTTATCTGTCATTGAATCGGTGAATCTTCCGGCATAAGCCAAAGTCAGATCATCCTGATAAATGTCTTTACAAAGGTCCTTGAGAACTGATGAATCCATTACTTTGATATTAATTCACTTGACTTTCCTAAAGTAATATAAAGTATCTTGAATGTCAACCAATTTTAGATGATTGTTAGATATTGGAAATGTATATATTTCCCATTCAGCTTCTTTTGAAACTGTACAATACTCTCCCCCTCTTCAATAACTTCAAATTACAATATCATTGCACAATTAAACTCGAGACATTAACCCCATGAACAGATTTTACTCTCAGGATATAGATTCCATTCGGTAAATTGACAGTAAATGAAACCTTTGATGGAGACGATTGATATTTATTCCGGATCAATAGCTTGCCGGTAATATCAATGATTTCAACTGAAGATATTCCTGATTCTCCACTTTCGATTATCAATTGGTCATCCACCGGATTCGGATAAATAATCATCTCTTCCGGCATCAATGTTTCCCCCTCTGCTGAATTGAAAATATCAAGACTCAGAAAATTTATATTATAATTCCCTGTTTCAGCATATAGCCTGATTCGTTGAATACCTTTGACAAGAGAAATCTCAACCGGAACTGATGACCATGTCTGCCATCCACCTGTAGCAGAAAGTGAAACATTCATCTGGTCGATAAGATCTGCATCCGGAGTTTGAATAATTAATTCCCCGGGAATACTTGGCACTGCTACCCGAACAGATCCCTTGTACTGACCTGTTTGAGCAACATTCACAATATATTCCACCCAATCTCCCGCGTCGATATTTCCAAGATTACTACCTCCCCCAAAATCTGAACAAGGCTCCAGTTCCATCCCAAAATTTATTGAAAACATCTCTGCAAAAATAACTCCCGGTATATCAATAATTGTCGATTCCTGTAGATTATTTGCAACAGACAAATCTGAAAATTCCATTAATATACCGCGGTCGGTGGAAGTAGCAGAAGATCCCTCGTAACTAAGCGTCACCACCTCACCATACTGAATAAAATCATCCAGCAAAATATGCATGTTTACACCCGAAATTTCTATTGCACTGATTGCACGATCTTGACCATCAACTGTCACTATAAATCCAGATCCCGAAGCAGAGATTTCATTCATTCCCTTGGAAAACAGTATATCTACGCTCATCCCATACTCAGATACCTCAACTGATATCACCTCGGGAGGACTACCGGGAGACAGATTATCCACAGGCAGCAAATCAAATGAGCCAAGCAATGCCAGGTCTGTTGTTTTTACATCGCTACCGGTATAAGAAAGAAGAAGCTTATATTCTGCATAAAGTAATTCAGATGTGCTAAGTACGATCAACCCGGGATTTTCGGCATCAACATAAATTGCAGACAGTCCGAACCTCATATTCGGATCTCCCTCAGCTTCCAGGGTGAAATCCTCAAAGGCAGTCGTTGAAACTTGCATGTCAAAAGAAAAAATAAGATGAATCTCTGTTCCTTCAGCATTAGTAAATACCTCATTTGCCAAAGGTGGAGCACCAACAAGAAGATTTTCAACGGTTTCAGAAGAGAATGGATTTAGTAAGTCTCCATTTAAAGAAATTGCATCGTTCCCCGAATAAGATAAAGTCAGGACATCAGTTGCCAACACTGCCTGGTCAAGGTTCAAATGGATCCAGTGAGCATCGACTGCATCTGTCTCTATACTGGAAATAGTCAGTGGAGTTGACCCGTTTGCAAGAAGTTCATATCCGGCCGGATCTCCGGGAGATTGAACTTCAACAGATAGCTCAATATCAATAATTTGCGGATTATCTTCCACTTTTGAATAAATATACTCCATAGCTGCCTTTTCTACCAGGATGTATACCACCGATAATGATGGAAGATCAATCGTTATCCCTCCATCTATTTCTGAAGAAAATGCCTTAATGGTCTCATATTCATCGGGACCGCCACCGCCTTCGTTTGTCGCAATGCCATTAAGCAACACCTTTCTCGAGAAACTGCCATTATCAGTCCCCCCGGTAAGCACGTGGTAATAATAGTTCATCCCGGGATCGAAATTGTCAATTACGACACTTACAGTCTCGGCGCTATTGCTTTTATTGATAATCACCATACCGCAATCACCTGATGAAAAGGAAGAAGCATAAGAAACCAGCGAACTATTGCCATTTACTGAAGATTCAAGCATCCTGTCTCCAAAGTATTTCTGGAAATAGTACATATAGAAAAAAACAGCCCTGGGATTATATAAAACTACTCCCGGTTCATCACCTGTGGAAAACATCCCATGGTCATTCCCATTGCTCCATCCGTTGACCAGATCCCATCTCGTCGCTAAACCATAGTCGCTCTTAATAAATTCTCCAAGGGTCAGAGCGGCAAGCATACCATTAATATAAGATACCATCTGTCCGGAATCTATCGCAAAGATATTCCATTCGGTCATTGCCACCGGGATCATCGGCTTTCCTGCTTCATCCATATCAGAAACCATGGCAGACATAATTTCACCAGGAACTCCATAGGAATTCAATATCGTGCTCACCGTTGAATTCTCATTATAAGGCGTAAAATAGGAATGAACGATCAGGTAATCAGCCAGATCTCCAACCTCAGCCATCATCCCTTCATTCCAGACTGTCTGAATCGGATCCGATGATGTCTCTGCATCGTAGGCCACAACACCGATTTTAATATCTACACCAATCTCACTGGCCGCAGCACGCATCGAATCGATAAATATTCTGCAATGTTGACCATAGAGTGCCCCGGAGATGTATTCCGGCTGCCCATCCTGATTATTTCCCAGGTTAATTTTATATCCCTCCTGCCATTTACCAAAATTTTCATTTCCTATCTCCCAAAATTTCGACCGTCCATTGTCAAACCTCACCCAGTCTGCTGCCAGATGTGCTGCAGCAGCCACCGGATCAGCGCTTGTTCCATAGCGGGCATAACTATAATTCACGCAGATGATCCCAGTATTGTTTGTCTCTGCCAGCAAATCATAATACTCACTTACAGACATTTGCCAATCTTGCGTCTTCATCCCATACCATGGATTTAAATCTGCCGGAATATCATTCGGCCTCTCACCGTAAATAGCATTCCAGAAATAGCTATTGGAAAGGTTCCCTCCCGGCCAGCGCAATACATGCGTGTTTAGATTTTTCAGATCTGTCATGGCTGTTGTATTGGCAGGCAATCCATTATCCCATGTAACCGCATTGTTACCATAAATATAATCCGGAACCATTTGTAAAACCTGCTTCATATCAACATGAATGGTAACTGAAGGTGTATTTATCGATTTACTGATCGGTTCAAAATCCGGAAATTCAGCCACTTTCTCCTGCCAGTCATCAAGAAAGAACCCAGCATCCTGGGCATTGATATTTATTGATAAAGCCAATAGAGTCATCCCAAATATGCCCAATGTAAAACTGCTTGGTTTCATTTTATTCATAAAAAACAATTAGTGTGATTCTTGCAAAGATAGAAGAGGTAGCGCAACTACCGAAATAAATCTTTTAATTAAGTGCAAGGCTTAGCTTGTGGTCTTGAAATTGCTTTGAATACCATTTATATTTAGCTCTTTCCACCACAGATTAAAACCTGTAGCTAATCAGGGGGGCATACATTTTTTCTGATTTCCCGTAAGCTATTTAGTGAGTGCTTTCAGCCAAAGCTCAAAATATGTTTTCCATCAGTAATATCCTAGGTAAAAGATTCTATCTTTGTCGAAATTATTTTTTCATTCAGAATGAAACTTTCAGTTATTGCATTTGAGGCGCAAAGTGGGGAAACGGTAGAGGAGCAGACTATAAATTGTATTGATCAGCTAAATGAGTTCGTCTCAAACAATTCTTATACCCTGGCAAATATTATATCTCTCAATTTCTTTTTAAGTGCCGGAAATAATTCAGAGTATAAAGAGCAACTGAAGAATATAAATGATTGTCTGTCCGCCCATTTTAAAACCCATATACCAATTGCCTATTTAGCACAAGCACCTGCCGATAGAAAATATGTTTCAATAGAGGCCCACTATATTCCCAATTTAAAGAGGGCGGAAGTAATATCGAAGAGTTTAGAAGGTGTTAACTACCTGGTTATTAAAAATTCTTCTGAAGAAAAGCTGCTTATTGCCAATGGTATTCGTGTTGACAATGAAATTAACAATATCGAGAATGATTCGGAATGGGTGTTTAACATCATGGAGAAGATCCTTCAATCTGAAGGTCTCAATTTTCGCAACATATTCCGCCAATGGAATTACATTGAGGGTATTATCTCTGTTGAATTAAGTAAAAATATTGAGAGTCAGCACTATCAGCTATTCAACAATGTCCGTTCAAAATATTATTCAAAAGCTGAATTCAAAAACGGTTATCCTGCTGCAACCGGAATTGGCACAAAAGCCGGAGGTGTTATCGTAAGCTTTTACGCTGCCAGTGAAAAAGGCCTGAATATAAAAGCTGTCGAAAATCCACTGCAAAAGGCGGCCTTTGATTACACTGAAGAGGTCCTGATTGGAGATACAGAATACCAGGGATTCTGTAAATCGACTCCGAAGTTTGTAAGGGCCAAGTTTGTGGAAAATGCTGAATCTAAACAAGTCTATATTTCAGGAACTGCTTCGATACGCGATGAGAAAACAATCGCTGAAAATGATGTGAAACAGCAGACTGAGATTACTATCGACAACATTGAAAAACTGATCAGTCGGGAAACATTGTCTTCGATAGATCAAAATCTTACGATACTGCCAAAAATAAAATTTTTCAGGGTCTACATAAAAAATCAAGTGGATTTTCAACTTGTGAAAGAAACCTGCGAGAATCGCTGGCCACAAATATCAAGTATCTATGTTGTCTCAGACATTTGCAGAGACAGTCTTTTGGTTGAAATTGAAGCGCTGGCTTCTGTATAGAAATCTAATCCTTTCTGTAAATATTTTTTTCAGGTTTACTTGATGGGATGATTGCCCCAGTCGATAAGCTTACACTTCGATATTACGGAATAATCTTCACTGACTTGTTTTCAATCATCTCCTGAAGCTGATTCAGTAAAGATTGTTCCTGTGGATCGATATGACCATCTTCTGTGGCAATTGAAATAATGGTATCCATTTCTGCACGGGTCACAAGGTGATCATCAATGGCTTTATCAATCATTTTCCGCAGTCTCTGGGCGCTTTCACTATATGACATAATAAAATTTTTAATTCTGTGTTGGCAATAAAAATACGGAGGAATCCTTGGTTTTCCTAACTTAAGCAGGAGATTTGGTATATGTGTCGGGGTAAATATAAATTTTAAACTTCTCTGGCTAAACCTTTTCTGATAATATACGTATAACGAACCCAAAGAGCCATGAAGTTTTTTATAAAAACCAAAAAATCGCTGTTATGAAAAAAATGAGAATTGGTAGAATCATCACAGGAATTCTAATGATTTTTGTATTTAGCTGCATCTTTCCTTCATGTTCAACCACGCGCATAAGCATGAGTGAAGATTCGTCAAGGAAATCATTAATGATGTCGAAGAGCAGCAGTCGCTACAAAGGTAAAAAAGTTCATACTGCCAAGGCTTCCCGTAAATACAAGAAGTCAAAAAAGCGTGCAAATAAATATAAGAAGAGTAAACACAAATACAGATAGCAGACAGGATCAATAGAGGGTGGGCTGCGAGGGTCCCTGAAATGATGGACTTGTATTATACGTCAAAGACACTGTTTAAAATCATTGTACAAAAGGAACTTTCTTCATTTGGGAAGCTGTTTCAATATATCCTTGAAAATAAAATAATGGAAAGGCAGAAAACTATACCAATATAATTTTCCGGCAAAACCATCAGGCTGGAAATAGGCAATTACACTTAATCTGTTTTGCTTCCCCTCTTTCTCTATTTTAAATTCCAGCCAGGCTTTTCCGGGCAATCTCATTTCAGCACGTAAGAGCAATCTTCTGTTCCTGATCAGATCTTCAACACGCCAGAAGTCGATGACATCATTAATACGAAGGGAATCAGCGCTTCTTCTTCCCCTGGACATTCCAACACCCATAAGGACGCGATCGATGCTCCCCCGAATTCGCCACAACCAGTTCGTATGAAACCATCCCTGCTTGCCACCAATCCCGCAAATCGTCTTAAATATCGAAGCGGCATCTTTATCCGTTAGTGTAGAGTAAGTACTCAAAAATCTGGGCGTTTCGCTCAATTCAGAAAATTTCATGGACAAGTCATGAGCAGGCGGATAAGAGTCGGACCAACGGGTAGAAATTTTATCATGTTCCTCTCGTGAAAGGGCTCTTAATAAAGTGACTTTGAACTGTATGGTTTTAAAATCGATAAGCTCTCTAATGGCAGCTTCCCTGACAACAGCATCATTTTTCACACTCTCCATGAGGATTGCTATAATTTTAGCGGGTACTGGAGAGATCAGACTCGTGATGTAGCTATAAAACCTTATACTGTAAACCGGTGATGGGAGGAAGATGCGTCTTTTGCGCAATAGTTTTACCATGATCTTCATCATCTCCCGGTAAGTAAATACTTCATCACCACCAATATCATAACTGTTTCCTGTAGTCTCTTTTGTTTCGAGCACTCCCACCAGGTACTTGATCACATCTCTTACACTAATGGGCTGACAAGGTGTTCGGGTCCAGTAAGGACTAAAAAATACGGGGGAATTCCGAACGATACTCTCAAGAATTTCGAAGGAAGCGCTTCCTGAACCAATAATAATGGAGGTCTGTAAAATTGTAGCCGGGACTTTTCCCTGCTTCAGAATTTTTGCTGCGCTATTTCTGCTTTCGGGATGGTCTGACAACCTGGGATTGGTTTCGCCGAGGGCACCCAAATAAATGATCCGCTTCAGCTTTCTCTCCTCTGCAACCATCCGGAAATTGGTCACTGCCTGAAAATCAGATTCAGCATCGTTCTTTTTACCTATCAACATGGAGTGGATAAGATAATAGGCAACTGAAACATCTTTCAACACCCATCTTAACTGCTCAACATTGAGAGCATCTGCAATAACAATTTCGGCTCCCGGCCATCTCTCTGTTTGTTCCTCAGAATATTTCCGGACCATCACTCTCACCCTGTATCCCCTTTCAATCAACTCAGGAACCAGGCGGCCGCCAATATAACCTGCAGCACCGCTAACCAAAACAATTCCAATGTCCGGAACAGGTGAGCTTGGCAGATCTTTACAATAATTTTCCTGACTATACCAATCCATGATCAATGCAAATTAAGATCAATTACTAAAATTACGAATAATATTGATCTAAATTGTGTTTGCAAGAAAGTAGTATACATGCTAACGAAGTTAAAACTGTATATTCTGCTAAACGGAATATATTAATGGGCTTTACATGGAAATAAGAAACAACATCTGTTTATGTGAATCGTTCATTATATAATATTGAAAAGCACAAGATGAAACACTTGCATAAAAAGATACTGCTTGTAAGCACATTTGCAATTGCAATGGCCCTGCTTGAGAGTGCCGTGGTCATTTATCTCAGGGAGATCATGTATCCCGAAGGTTTCAGTTTCCCTCTCTCACCTATGTTACCTCATCTGATGCTAACAGAGCTCCTTCGTGAGGCTGCTACCATCATCATGCTTATCTGCATCGGATTCATGGCCGGGAAAACCTTAAGTCAGCGTTTTGCCTGGTTTATTTACAGCTTTGCCATATGGGATATCTTTTACTATATCTTCCTTTGGATCTTAATCGGATGGCCAGATACACTGATGACCTGGGATGTGCTGTTCCTTATCCCTTTCACCTGGACAGGACCTGTAATTACACCGCTGCTTCTGACCCTGGTGATGATCATTTTTTCCGGAGTTATTATCATTGCAGCGGAAAAAGGTGCCAAAACAAGAATTCAGATTGTCGAATGGACTGGTCTGATCATTGGTTCTGTTGTTGTGATCGTCGCGTTCGTAACAGATTATCTGAAGCACATGTTATCGGTATTTTCATTCAGTGAACTATTCAGAATACAGAATCCCCAACTGATTGAACATGCAAAGGAATATGTGCCTGTGAGTTTTCCCTGGCTGATCTTTATTGCCGGATTTCTGCTAATACTTGTTGTCGTTTTAAGATACTCCTACCGGATGAATAAAACACAATATCATTCAGGCTGAATTCGCTTCTTTTTAAATGGATAATTATTATTGTTTCAAGATTTTGTATTCAGACAGAATCGAATCCACCGGGATAATAATATTAGATTAGATAATATAGCAGAGTGGGTAAATAGTATTCGCCCCATGATTTTAAAAAAAATACTCTAAAGTCAAATTTTAATGACAAATAGATAATTCCAATTTTTGTCTTTAACTTGTTCTACAATAAAACCAACACAATGAAACAAATTTTTACCACAATTCTGATTGTTATTCTAACAGGCTTATCTACAACGATTTGTCATACCCAATTGCCACTTGAGAAGGAAGCGCATAAAATAACAACTACTGCACAACTACATGATTCAGAGTATCTTGAGAAAATTGAGAATTTATATGAGCAAGGATTTACAGGTGAGTTCTCTGGAAAAAATGATGTCTCTATCTACTATAAACACTTCAGGCAACCAAAGGATGAAAAAGGTGCAATTCTAATTTCCTCAGGAAGAACTGAAGCCGCTTTGAAATATAAGGAGCTGATTTTTGATTTATACAAGCTTGGATATTCGGTTTATATAATCGACCATAGAGGACAGGGACTATCCGGAAGGATGACAGAAGACCGGGAAATGGGCTATGTTGATAATTTTCAGTACTACATAGACGATATGAAAATGATTTTTGATTCGGAAATTAAGAATGGAAATCATCAAAATGTTTATCTTCTGGCTCATTCCCTGGGAGGCACAATAGGCGTGTCTTACCTGGAACAATATCCCGATGATTTTGACGCTGCCGCATTTTCTTCTCCGATGCTTGGATTGGATTGGTACATTGGTCCACTTGCAGCGTTGCTTTCAGGAAAAAATCCTAAGTATGCCCCCGGACAAAGCGGGTATTCAAATGATTCAACAAAATTTAAGAACAATGATGTTACAGGATCTGAAACCAGGTATTATATAAAAATTTCAGAGAACTCGAAGGTTCCGGAATCACGGTTAGGAGGTGCCTCGGTGCAATGGCTTCACCAGTCGTGCAAACACATAAAGAAAGTATTTAAAAATATCGACAAGCTGGAAACACCGGTGCTTATTATGTCTGCAGAAAATGAATCTGTTGTTAATCCTAAAGCCTATGACAAATTTGTAAAGAAAGCCGAAAAGCACGACAAGATTTGCATACTTCATCAAATCCAGAATGCGCAGCATGAATTGTTAATGGAGAAAGATGCACAGCGGACTGAAGCTATAGAAAGTACGCTGAAGTTTTTTGAGAAATATATTAAAAACGACTTGGCAACAGATGATCGATAAAAAGTAAATTTTCTCAATTCTGACATTGGCTCTAAAGCGAACAAGAATCGCTGAGAACCACAATGATTATGAAAACTTCAGACATACTTGAAATCATAAGCAATTTTTTTTTTGATAAAAGAAGTTGCAAATTTACACTATGGATGATTCTTTAATCAAAGCAAGATTAAAACGACGGGACAAGAAAACATTTGATTCCATTTTTACATATTATTATTCCGGGCTTTGTACTTATGCCTATAAATATATCAAAGACAGGGCACGCGTTGAAGATATTGTCCAAGATTTTTTTGTTTGTTTTTGGGCAAACTGTACGGATCTTGAAGTAAGTGGCCCACTAAAATCCTATTTCTTTGGCGCTGTTAAAAACAGATGCCTGGATGAAATCAAACATGATAGCGTAAAATCCAGGTACAAAGACCAGGTAATTAATCTCAGTTCAGAGAACGATGGTGAGAATTGCTATGCCGAGGCAGAGCTGCTTGAAATTATTGAAAAAACGATAGCTAAACTTCAGCCCAGGACACGTGATATTTTTACTATGAGTCGTATTCAAGGTCAAAGCAATAAAGAGATCTCCGCACTTCTTGGAATCTCAAAACGTACCGTTGAGATCCAGATAAGCAAAGCACTTAAAGAACTTAAAAAATACTTGCCAGGCTAGAACCCAAAGATCCTTTTGGCGTAAATAATCCTTCAGCAATTAAAAAAATACCACCTGCGTATATGTGTTCTTCCATTTTGAATCGTCTTAATAAGTAAGAGAGCAAAACAAATTAAATAAACAATCATTGAAAAAGGACCCTGAAGAATTACTGAGCATTCTTGAAGAAATGCAGCATTATGATTCTTACCAAGCACTTTCTCAGATAAATAAAAAGATTGGAGAGGGACAAAAAAAATCCTGGATAATCAAATTCCAAAGGGTAGCAGCAATAATACTATTGCCATTATTTCTCGGTTCAGTTGGATATAGTTATGTGTTGAAGAAAAATACTCCCATTCAGTCCACAGCATGGCACACGATCGAAACTTCACCAGGACAAAAGTCCATTCTTGATCTGCCTGATGGAACCCGGGTTTGGTTAAACTCTGAAACCTCTATCAGCTACCCGGTTCAATTCTCAAGAAAAAACAGGGAAGTTAAATTAATTGGAGAAGCCTATTTTGATGTCGCAAAAATGTCTGAAAAACCTTTCCTGATAGATATAGGTGATCTGAAAATCAATGTGCTCGGAACGAAATTCAATGTAATTAATTATACAAATGAAAACGAGACCAGCATATTCTTAAAATCCGGATCCATTCAACTTCAATCAAATTATGGTGACACAGAAAGAATCCTTTATAAAATGCAAGCCGGTGAAAGGGCTCAATTCAATAAAGAGAAAAGAGAATTAGTTATTGGAACAGGTCATTCGGATGTTTGTATGGCCTGGCTGGATGGCAAGATCATTTTCAGAGATGAAGCCATAGAGAATGTAATTAGCAGATTAGACAGGTGGTTCAATGTAGATATCAAGATTATTGATGCCGAAATTGAGGACTATAGTTATACAGCTACATTTCAGCATGAAACTCTTGAACAGATTCTTGACCTGCTTCAAAGATCGGCTCCCATAGATTACACAATTATAAAAAGGGAAAAAAATAAAAATAATGAGTTTACTAAAACCAGGGTAGAACTATATGCCCGCTAACAATATAATGGAGCTTATTGCATAAAAATAAGGGCGATGCGGCAACATCCCCCTTTACAATTCATTAAGCATTAAAGCCTAAAAAATTACAATTTGAACCAGTCATTCAAACCTTACAAAAGTATGAAAAATAAATGTTCTTCGGCATGTTTTCATGTTTTTTACAATTGGCAGAAAAAACATCCAGGCTATTCTTTCAAAATCTTTTATTTAATTCTACTATTATTGTTGCCGGTTTTCTCGGCCAGCATGTACTCCCAGACGAAACTCATCACAGTATCAGTTAAGGATGAGTCAATTCGGGAAGCTCTTGTCTCTTTTGAAGATCAGAGTGATTTCTTCATTCTCTACAATGAAACTTTCGTTAATGTAGATCAGCTTGTAAGCGTTGAAATAGTTAATGCTACCATTGAAGTAGCGCTTGATCAACTCCTCTCAGGTACTAATATCAGTTACGAGTTTGTGGATCAGCAGATAATTTTGAAAACGGAATCTCCACAAAAAGAAAGAACACTGTCAGGGGTAATTCTCGATGCAGATGGATTATCCGTCATTGGTGCTTCCATTGTAATAAAAGGAACAACTACCGGCGTGATCTCAGACATTGACGGGAATTTTTCAATTATTCTTCCGCCCGGAGAACAGGTATTAATATTCTCCTATATAGGGATGACAACGAAAGAAATAAGCATAGGCAATCAAACTCAATTGAATGTGCAAATGGAAAATGTAGCAGAAGAACTTGAAGAAGTGGTAGTTATTGGTTATGGTGTGCAGAAAAAAGTAGATCTTACCGGGAGTGTATCAGTTGTTTCAGGGGATGCTATAAATAACACCCCTGTTATAGGTATAGATCAAGCTATCCAGGGAAGAATATCGGGAGTACGCATTACACAAACTACTGGTCAGCCAGGCGAATCTATTTCCGTTAGGATTCGGGGAGTGGGAACTATTGGAAATAATGACCCCCTCTACATAATCGACGGTGTGCCAACGAAGGACGGCATGAATATAATTTCTCCATCTGAAATAGAAAGTATTAGTATCCTGAAAGATGCAGCTTCGTCAGCAATTTATGGTGCCAGGTCAGCCAACGGTGTTGTACTTATTACGACTAAAAAGGGAAAATCCGGGGAACCTAAAGTAAGCTACAACGGATATTTTGGAGTCCAAACCCATGGCAAGCTCATTGAAATGGCAAACACCCATGAATATGTGGCAACATATAATGAAGCTGTAGATAATGACAATGCCATGGTCACTGCAGAGCATTTGAAACGTGATCCAATTCCCTTCGACCCGGATACCCTGGCAAACGTAAATTACCTGGAAGAGATATTCAGACCTGCAATTACACAAAGCCATCAACTCAGCATTAGCGGAGGATCTGAATATTCAACCTATAATATATCTTTCGATTACCTGAACCAGGAAGGAATAATAGAAGCAACTGATTACCAGAGATATAAAATCAGAACTTCAATCACTACCAAAGTATCTGAAAAGGTCAAAATTGGATCAAACCTGAATATTGTGAATTCAAAAAGAAACCTGATTACAAGCTCAGGGCATTTCTATGGAGCCGTTCGCTATGCAATATTCCGGACATCAGCTATTCCTGTTAAAGATGAAAATGATGAATACGTAGACCTGTGGGAACATTATAAGTATTTTGGTGATGGATATAATCCCGTAGGAATCCTCGACAAATATGATAACACGGAATCTGTGAGCAGAGTACTCGGGAATGTCTTCATAGATTATGATATCCTGAATGGATTGAAATTCCGAAGTGAAATCGGACTTGATGCAGGTTTTGGAAGACATAAACAATTTACCGAGACCTGGGGTACGAACGACAGGATAGGTTATCCTGGAAGCGTACATTTGAATGACTGGCAAACAGCCATGATGAATTGGGTGAATACCCTGAATTACAATGCTAGTTTTGGAGAACATAACATAAATCTCCTGCTCGGTAGTGAGGCCTTGAAAAACTCTACATATTCCCATTCCAGTTCGGATTCCAGATATGAGGATCAGGAGGAAATCTTCAGATACCTCGGAATTGGTTTAAATGAGATGAAAGGAGTCTCCGAAGGATATTCAGCCTGGGCCTTACTTTCTACCTTTGCCAGGGCTCAATACAATTACCAGAATAGATACCTTGCATCTGTCAATATCAGAAGAGACGGATCATCGAGGTTCTCTGAGGATCTGAAATACGGCACATTCTTTTCAGGATCAATGGGATGGCGTATCGATAAAGAAGATTTCTTCGAACCTCTGAGTAAGTATCTATCATTACTAAAACTCAGAATAAGTGCCGGTCAACTGGGAAACCAGGAAATTGGAACCTACCCAACAGCCTCCACCTATGGATCTGGATTTAACTACTTGTTTGGCAGTGGATACAGCCAGGATCTGGTATTAGGATATGCGGCAATAAATCGTGGCAATAATAATATCAAATGGGAAACTACAACCCAGTATGATGTGGGTCTTGATGCTGCGTTCTTCAAGAATAAGCTTTACCTGACCGCAGATTATTTTCTGAAATATACCGATGATATGCTTGTAAAAGCACCTGTATCAGCAATTGGTGGAAGCGCAGCGGCTCCCTTTGTAAATGCCGGTAGTGTCAGAAATCATGGTCTGGAACTTGAACTAAGATACCAGGATCGCAAAGGAGGACTTGCTTACAACATTGCATCAAATTTCTCCTTTATCAATAACAAAGTTATTTCTCTTGGAACCGGACAACCCATCCTTGGCGGAGAGATAGACAATGGTACCTATGCTGCAAGGACAGCTCCAGGATATCCTATTGGAGCATTCTATATGCTGGAAATGAGTGG
Organism: Bacteroidales bacterium; assembly: GCA_030589895.1. GTDB lineage: Bacteria > Bacteroidota > Bacteroidia > Bacteroidales > JAUUZQ01. The sequence continues at coordinate 8,896 of JAUUZQ010000035.1, read as the reverse complement.
GATCTTTCAAGATCCTTCTGAAGTGTTTTCCAGTCCCTTCCAGGGGGATAGAGTCGGACCGGGAGACGTAAAATACATTGATCATTATGAAGACTTTGTTATCGATGAAAAAGACCGTGTCTATGTTGGATCGCCAATACCTAAATTCACTTATGGCCTAAGCGCTGATCTGAACTATAGAAACTTTGATTTTACAATGTTTTTCCAGGGTGTTTACGGGAATAAGATCTATATGCAAATAGGCAAGGACATTGAAGGATTTTACAGAAACCTGAATATTACCAAACGCTACGCTGAAGAGCACTGGCGTTCCGACTACCCAAGCAATACAATGCCCAGGGCATCATGGTATGCTTCAACAAATAATATCCGGCCATCCACACGCTTCCTGTTTGACGGTTCCTTCGTCCGCCTGAAGAATGTTCAACTCGGTTATACGATGCCAACAGCCTTCTCTCAGCGGATCAATATTGATCGTCTCCGTATATACATCTCTGGACAGAATCTCATAACAATAAGTAATTATATCGGTATGGACCCAGAGTTGACTACCAGTGCCAACGATCCTGGCGAAAAGGATCTTGCCTCTGGAATAGATTGGGGTACCTATCCCTCTTCAATCACGTATACGATTGGCTTAAATCTTACTTTCTAACTCCTAAGATCAAGAAATTATGAAAATCAACTCATATAGTTCAAAAATGATTAATTTAAGGTTAGGGTTCATAGCTTTAATATCGTTCCTGATCTTAAATTCCTGCTCAGATTTCCTTAACGAGGATCTGAAAGGCGTGTATTCCTCCACAACCTTCTTCACTAAACCGGAACACGCAATCCTGGGAATAAACGCAGCCTATAATTGTCTGCTCTCAACACACTCAGGAAATAAACCATGGATCTTTGGAGATGTCGCTTCCGATGATGCTACATCTGGTAATGCCGGAGATTTCCCTGCAGTTGACAATGTGGACAAGTTCAATATATTTACGGATAACGGAGCCCTTTTTCCCTTCTGGGAGCTCTACTATGAAGGTGTTACACGCTGTAATCGTGTATTGGATAATGTCCCTGATATTGATATGGATGAAGATAACAAAAATGTGATCCTTGGAGAAGCACATTTTCTCAGGGCATGGTATTACTTCAATCTTACCAATGTATTTGGTGATATTCCCCTGATTACTGAGATCATGGCCCCTTCTGAACTGAATCTGCCTAAAACAACCCATCTTGCCATTCTCGATTTCGTGGCTGATGAATGCGAGACCGCAGCAGCAATTCTACCCCTGGTTCATACTGACCAGAATTTCGGAAGAGCTACACAGGGGGCAGCCTATGCCCTATGGGCAAAAACCTTATTATACCAGGAAGAATGGGTACTGGCTGCAGAAAAGGCTTTGTTGGTAACCGGCCTCGGCTACGCACTGATGCCAAATTATAAAGACAATTTCGACCTTGCATTTGAGAATAACCTGGAATCCATATTCGAGGTACAACAGCAGGGAGAAACAGGGAGCCCAACAGGAAATGCATTTGGACAATGGTTTGCTCCACGCGAGGGTGGTATCGGAGGCTATGCCTTTAATACCCCAACACAGAATTTTGTTGATGAATTCGAACAAAGTGGGGAATATGTCGACTACCGGCTGGCTGCTACCATTGTGAAAGATCAGGAACCATGGGGTGACACCACTTTCCAGGCAAACTGGTCTGCCACAGGATATGTAAATAAAAAATACAATGTCGAGTTTTCATCTATCAGACAGGACGAATCAAATGGTCCCAGAAACTTCGTTGGAGATACTGACCTGAATTTTACTCCAATCAGATATGCAGATATCTTACTTGTGCTGGCTGAAGCAATGAATGAAGCCGACCAAACTGCTGAAGCTGTTCAATACATAAACCTTGTGCGTGAACGTGCAAGAAATAGTCATCCGGACCTGGCAAGTCTTCCGGCAGATCTTCTGGAACCCGTTTCTGCTGCAGTCTCAAAAGTAGCGCTTAGAGATGCGATCAGGCATGAACGTCGCGTGGAGCTTGGTTTCGAATTTCAACGGTATTTTGATATCATTCGCTATGGAGAATCTTATGCGAACCAGGTTTTTAGCGAATTTGATGATTTTAATTATGAACAGCATAAATTCTTTCCTATTCCTCAAACCGAAGTGGATATAAATCCATTATTGCAATAAATATAAATTAACATGTTTAACTAAAATTTCTAATTATGAAAAAGAATGTATTAAAGTATGTAGTGCTAATTATGGTAATGTTGCCCCTGGGCTTCATTGCATGTGATGATGAACCTGAAGTTGTCGAAGCAGATAAAACTGCTTTGGTAGCAAAAATTACTGATGCAGAAAGCGCTGTTGCTGATGCTGTTGTTGGAAAACTGGCTGGCCAGTACTCACAAACTGTGGTAGATTTATTTCAGTCCGCTATTGATGCAGCAAAATTGATCAATGACGATGTAGAAGCCACACAGGCTCAGGTTGACGCAACAGTTTCAAATCTTCAGCTTGCTATGGATGCTTTTGCTGCGGCAGCTAACGTGGAGATATCCGCTGAAAACCTTGTTGCCTACTGGAAAATGGACGGCGATGGACTTGATGCCTCAGGTAACTCTCATGATGGAGTATTAAAGCCGGGCTTAGTTGCAAGGTTCCCTGATGCAGCCGATGCTCCTTTGGCAGCTACCGACCGTTATGGTGTAGCAGACATGGCATTGCATTTTGCTCATGGAGCGAATATCGAAGTCCCTTACTCAGCTGATTTCAATACGGATCAAATGTCTATCAGTTTATGGCTGAAGGCTGATTCACTAATACCTGGTAGTACGCAGTACCTGATGTCGCTGAATATCTGGAATACATGGAAATTTGAACTTCCAGACCACGGAAAACCATTCCTTACAAGGAAACTTAGTGACGACAGCTATGTCGATAAAGATGCTAATCCTGTTGTACTGGAACCTCTAAAATGGTACCAGGTAGTGATATCTACCGACCAAACTGCATGGTCTTTCTACATTAACGGAACGTTGGCAGTTGAATGGACTTTGGATAATGTAGCTACACCAATAGCTGCTGATCCAGCTGTGAACTTTGTTATCGGATCTTTCTTACCGAATGATATGGAATGGGATAAGTCAGGTTGGTTTACATCCTTCCACGGTTCCATGGATGATGCAAGAATTTATGACAAAGCACTGACAACTGCAGAAGTTACTGCGCTTTGGAACATGGAAAATACGGACTAGTAGTTTTTTTTTTCAAAAGGGGTGAGTCTGAAAAGGCTCTCCCTTTTTTTTCTTATTTTTCATTTGAATTGCAATAATGCGTTTATACTATTATAAGCTTATAGCTTTGATCCTCCTGGCTTTAATTATAAAGCCACGGCCCGCAAGTGGACAACAAATTTCCATCCCACGGATTGAAGAGATGCCGGCATTTCCCCAACCTTATATAATGAGAGATTGGATGGAAGTAGCGAGGGGATATGACTCCCTTGTTTATGACCTGAGTGCAGAGGGACAGTACCTGCCATTAACCGGACTTTATAACGGTACAATCAATTATCCTGAACACGGAAGTTTTCACCAGGTAACTTATGTCGGACAAAACCTGGGGCATAATGAAGCCATAAACTCGATGATGGGAGTTATAGGAGCCTCATTATGTGGCATTGATAAAGCAAACCAGGACGGGAACAACTGGGCCCTCATGCTGGAAGAATTCTTTAACCGGAATAACGGACAGAATGTATATCTGAATAATGCAGGATCCAAAACCGGAAATGACTGGTGGTATGAAACAATCCCAAATGCTCTTTTTTACCAGCTATATTCACTGTATCCGAATGAAGGAGATTTTGCTGATCAATTTCTTACAGTGGCAGACCGGTGGCTCGAAGCTGTTTACGGTATGGGAGGAAAAAATGGCCCGTGGACCTTGCCCTATATGAATTACCGTTCTTACAACCTTGATACAAAAGAACCCCGAACCGATGGTGTCCCCGAACCTGGAGCTTCAGGAACGCTGGCATGGATATTCTACATGGCCTATAATCAGACAGGAGCCGAAAAATACAGAATAGGAGCCGAATTATGCATGGAATATTTTGCCGGACTAAATGAAAATCCGGTATATGAACTGCAATTTCTCTATGGCACCGTATTAGCAGCCAGGATGAACGGTGAGCTTGAAACAAACTATGACCTTGAAAAGATCATGAACTGGAATTTCAATGTTGGTCCCCTGAGAATCTGGGCTCACACAACAGGATGGGGGGTTACTGTTGGAAACTGGAATGGCATTGATGCTTCAGGCCTTAGAGGTGCTATCAGTGTCCCCGAAAATACCACCTTTGGAGATTATGCCTTTATCATGAATACCTTTCAACAGGCTGGCATACTGACACCCCTGGTAAGGTATGATGACCGATATGCCAGGGCAATGGGAAGATACCTTCTGAATATGGCCAATAGCGCAAGGCTCTTTTATTCAAAATACCTGCCTGATGAGAACCAGGATGGTGAAGAGTGGTCCCAACAGTATGATCCCAATTCCTATATCGCCTATGAAGCGCTAAGAAGATACCAGGACGGCAAAAGCCCCTTTGCTACAGGAGATGCTGTAAAAGGAAGCTGGGCTCCAACCAACCTTTCACTTTATAGTTCGTCACCAGTAGGTTACCTGGGAGGAATATTAGATACAAGCAATATAAGTGGAGTTCTTAAATTTGATCTGCTCAAAACCGATTTTTTTCATGAAGAAGCCTACCCTTCCTTCCTGATTTACAACCCACACAATACTTCAGAAAATATTATTCTGGATGCCGGCCAGTCAGCGGTTGACATCTATGATGCTGTAAGCAATTCACTGGTAAAACAAAATGTTTCAAATAGTACAAGCATTTTAATTGAAGCAGACCAGGCCGTCGTTCTTGTTTTTATACCGGCAGGATCCGCCATCACGCAGGATGGAAATACCATGGTAACAAACGGAATTATTATTGATTATGTCCCTGAAACAAGTGTTCCCCGACCCTTGCGCTTGAAAGCGCTTGCTGCTGAAGATTCTCTTATTACAACTGCGAAAGAATCTGTATACATTTATTGTACGGCAGATTATGCCCAGGCTGAGGAGATCACCTATTTCTGGACTCAACAAAATATCCCTCTCAGCAACGGTACGAATACATTAAACTGGACCTCCCCAAAAACAGAGGGTACTTACTGGATCACCTGTACCATCTCTAACGGTCAGGGACTGGAAATCACAGATTCCGTGCAGATAAGAATCGTGGAATTTATAAATACCCTTCCGGTGATAGAATACATTACCATCGATCCGTCAAGGGTTAATCCTGGCGATACCACTCATATATTCTGCAAAGCCAATGACCCGGATGGTGAAGAAATCAGCTACGCATGGTATGCTATCGAAGGATCGTTTACCGGAGACAATGCCGCTCATAATACATGGACCGCTCCTTCAACTCCGGGCGAATATTTCGTCTTTTGTGATATTACTGATAAGCATGGCGGAACTATATTCGACAGCCTCCTGATTCGGGTAGTCGACCAATCTGCTAACATTGAAGGAAACCTGATCGCTCATTATCCCTTTAATTATGATGTCAATGATTATAGTGGAAATGAAAATCATGGTACAAAATACAATCTTACTTATATAGAGGTCAGAGATGCTGCTTATGAATTCAATGGGTTTAACAGTTATGTCGAAGTGCCTTCGAGTGATATCCTGAATTGCAATAATGCAATTACAGTATGCTTTTGGATGAAACCGATTCAAATGTATGATCGGGAAACATATCCAATATCACACGGCCTCTGGCATGAGCGCTGGAAGGTATCTGTTACAGACAATAGGATACGATGGACTGTAAGAACAAATGAAAATGGCTCCATAACCATCTCTGACCTTGATTCAAGAACGCAAATTTATAAAGACACACTTTACCAGATTACTGCCACATATGACGGCACATATACTGACCTGTATATAAATGCAGTCTTTGAAGATTTCCTGCACCAGGGAGGGCAAATCGAAAACTCAGGAACAGCACTAACTATCGGACAGGCTTCACCCACTGCAACGGCTAATAATTTCAAAGGAGTACTGGATGAATTCAGGATTTACGATTATGCACTTACGCATGAAGAAATCAAAGCTGCTTATGCCCGGGATCTGCTGGTTTATAAAGAAGAACTAACTCTTCCCTCCCTTTTATTTGAAATATACCCAAATCCCTTTACCCAGGAAACCCGGATTTCATATAAATTAGTAGTTGACTCCAACGTGAAAGTTGAGATCTATGACATCCTAAGCAGAAAAGTAAAAACCATTTTTGCAGGGAGGCAGTCTCCTGGACAACATATGCATAGATGGGATGGTACAGGAGATAATGGTGCAGGTCTGGAGAAGGGAATCTACTTTTGCACCCTTTTCACCGACCATGGTATAAGCTCAACGACAATAATCTACAATTAAATACAAGGCAATGAAATCAATACAAACCGCTACAATCCTGTTGTGCCTGATTTTGCTGGCCGGCTGCGATTCACCCGAAACACAGACGGGACAAAGATCCATTAAACGAATCTCCATGATGTCAGATATGCCTGTTCCGTATAAAATGATCGACTGGCATAAAATGGCACTTGATTTCGATCAGCTGGTATACGATTTCAATGCTAAAGGGGAATACTGGCCCATGATCTGGATTGACGATACCAGGAAGAATCTCGACCAAACCACCTTTGGGATATATACTGCCATCGGTGACATAAGGCAGGGAAATGAAGCGAACGGAGGAATGTTCCATGAATCCTTGAACAGCCTGGGGTCTTTACTTGGAGCAAGCCTGGTAGGAATTGATAAATCTGATCAGAACGGTTACAATTTTGTAAAAATGATCCAGAACTACTTTAATACCGAAAATGGATGGAATATCATAATGAATAACACCTGTCCGGAAATAGCCCTCCTGGGAGGAGGATATGGCAGAGACTGGTGGTATGATGTGTATCCGAATGTATTATTTTATGGCCTGGCAGATTTCTATCCGGATGAAGGTATTACTTCGGAAATACAATTATCTATCGCCGAACAGTTTTATAAAGCCGATTCAATCTTAGATGGAAATTATGATTTTTCCTTTTTCGATTATGGTAATATGAAAGGAGAAAAAAACCATATCACAAGCCAGGAAGATGCTGCTGCCGGACATGCTTATATACTTTACAATGCCTATAAGAAATTTGGCGATGAACGCTACCTTGAAGGAGCAAAATCTGCCCTGTCAGCCATTGAAAATCTCACTGAAAACAGATATTACGAAATACTTATGCCTTTTGGGGCCTATGTAGCTGCCCGGCTGAATGCCGAGCAAGGCACTGATTTTGACCCGGCTATCTGGATCAACTGGTCTTTTAATCCTGCTGTGGGGCGTTCCGGTTGGGGTGTGCTGGTAGGAGAATGGAATGGCTATGATATTTCCGGCCTGGCAGGAAGCATTACACACAATGATGGCTATGCCTTCCTGATGAACACCTTTGACATGGCCTGGCCCCTGGTTCCTATGGTTAGGTATGATCCTTCTTTTGCCGATGCAATTGGAAAATGGATGTTGAATGCAGCAAATGCTGCGCGACTTATGTATCCTTATGAAATACCTGACGACCATCAAACCCTGCCCCAATTAAAGGAAATTACAAAAGGAGTCATTGCCTACGAAGCAATCATTCACCATTCCACTTTCGAATACGCAAAAGAGATACCGGCTCCGGTTGCCCAGGGAGACGGACCAAACTGGATCAAGGACAATCCTGACCCTACTCAGTTTAGTGTATACGGTAGCGGACATGTGGGTATTTTTGGAAGTATTATTGAAGAAACGAACGTGAAGGGAATACTCAGGCTGGATCTCCTGGCAACTGATTTCTATAGGGATGAAGCCTATCCCACTTACCTGTACTATAATCCACATGAAGTGGTAAAAAATGTAGAACTACCTAAACATAACGGAGCTGTTTACAATATGATCACTAAAGATTTTATCTCCGGAAAACCTGATTTCATTTCTGTTCCTCCAAAGCATGCTGTTATAGTTGTGCTGATTCCGGATAATGGGGTAAAGATCATTAATGACAATGTATTAAAAATTAACGATGTGTCAGTTGACTATCACTATCACATTAATTAGGTATAAAAAAACGGAATAATATGGACATAGCAAAACGTTTCATTGAAAATCCAATTCTGAAACCTACTGATATTCAGCCCAGTATTAAGGGTATGAAGATTGAGTGCCTCCTGAATCCGGGGGTATTTACGTTCAAGGGGAAGACATGGCTCTTGCTCAGGGTAGCAGAAAGACCTGAACAAACCAAAGGAAAAACCACCTTCCCAATAATCAACGAAAAGGGGGAAATCCAACTCCTCGAATTTGAAAACTCCGATCCGCGCCTGGATCTTAGTGATCCAAGAGTGATCAATTTCGACGGGAAAGATTATCTCACCACCTTATCCCATCTGCGACTTGTTTGCAGTGAAGATGGGATACATTTTTATGAACCTGAAGGATACAAGCCATTTATCGGGGAAGGCAAACTTGAGTCCTTTGGAATTGAAGATTGCAGGGTAGCAACTCTGGATGACAAGTACTACCTTACATACACCCAGGTATCGGAAAACGGTGTCGGTGTGGGCATGATGTCCACAAGTAACTGGAAGGATATCGAACGTCACGGAATGATAATCCCCCCTCATAATAAAGATTGCGCAATATTCGAAGAAAAGATAAATGGAAGGTATTATGCTCTGCACAGGCCGAGCAGCCCGGAATTGGGCGGAAACTATATTTGGTT
>JAUUZQ010000029.1 GCA_030589895.1 Bacteroidales bacterium | reverse complement strand
CAGGCCTTTGCGCTGAGAGAGTTGCGCTGTTCTATGCATCATCCCAGTTTCCCGGCATACCAATAAAAAAAATTGCCCTGGCAGCTTTTGCTGATGGAATATTTGTTGAAAATCCGGTTTATCCTTGCGGAGATTGCCGACAGGTATTGCTTGAACATGAAAACAGGGTAAAAATGCCGGTGGAGATCATAATGTACGGAACAAAGGAAATAAAGGTGCTTTCAAGTGTAAGTGATCTGCTGCCATTGCCGTTTATATATGATTTGACATAGAAAGGGTACAGGATACGGGATACAAAGTATGGATTGCGGGATGCAAAGTGAGCGGTGCGGAATAAGGGATCACTGTAATTCAAATACTTCAAAGATATCTCCCGGAGGAAATGGAGCAATAATCTCAATTGGTTCCTGCTTAACCGGATGAATGAATGAAATCTTCCGGGCATGCAGGCTTATGCCACCATTCTTATTCGATCGATTAAAATTGTATTTCAGATCTCCCTTAATCGGACATCCAATAGATGAAAGCTGTGCCCGAATCTGATGATGTCTTCCAGTTTCCAGAATGATCTCAATCAAGTGATATCTTTCAGAAGAACTCAGGACACGATAATGCAGAACTGCATGTTTCGTTTCAGCTCCCGACTTGTTATAGCAGTATGACTTGTTCTGTTTAGTGTTACGTGCAATATAGTTTTCCAGTGTTCCGGATATTGGATCCGGCAACTCCTTTGTTATCGCATAATAAACCTTCTCAATCTCCTTCTCTTTAAAAAGCATGGCCATTCTGCTCAATGCCTTACTTGTTTTGGCAAACACCACTACCCCACTTACCGGTCGGTCTAATCGGTGAGGAATCCCAAGAAAAACCTCCCCCGGTTTATTATCCCTCTCCTTAATATGGTTCTTGATGATTTTATCCAGCGACTTATCTCCCGTTTTATCGCCTTGTACAATATCCGAAATCCTCTTATTCACTACAATAAGATGATTGTCCTCATACAATATATCAATAGGTTTCTCCACTTAAATATATGATATTCTTAGTATAGATAGTTTAATACTGTTCCTTCTCATTAGGGAAATCCATTGAGCGTACGTCTTCAATATATGACTTTACAGCACCCAGGATTTCATCATTAAGGTTGTGGTATCTGCGTAAGAATCGCGGAGAAAACTCCTGGGTAATGCCAAGCATATCGTGCAGCACTAATACTTGTCCGTCTGTCCCTCCCCCTGCTCCAATTCCAATGGTTGGTATTCTCAGCACTTTGGAAACCTTTTCTCCCAATTTGGCCGGGATTTTTTCCAATACAATTGCAAAACAACCTGCTTCTTCCAATTTTTGAGCATCATCTATTAGCTTGTCAGCTTCATCATTGTCAGTCGCTCTCACCACATAGGTTCCAAACTTATGAATCGCTTGTGGAGTAAGTCCCAAATGTCCCATAACAGGTATGCCTGCAGAAAGTATTCGCTCAACTGATTCAATAATTTCTACACCACCTTCCATCTTCACAGCACTGGCTCCGGTCTCCTTCATGATTCTGATCGATGAAGCCAGCGCCTCCCTGGAGTTACCCTGGTAGGTTCCAAATGGAAGATCAACAACAACCAGTGACCTTGATGTAGCTCTGACAACAGATGCAGCATGGTAAATCATATTGTCGAGGGTAATTGGCAGTGTGGTTTCATGTCCTGCCATCACATTTGATGCTGAATCACCAACAAGTATAATATCTACACCCGATTGATCGATTATTCTTGCCAGCGAGTAATCGTAAGCTGTTAACATTGCAATCTTTTCGCCCTTCAGTTTCATTTCGTGAAGAACATGTGTAGTAACCTTTCTTACTCTGCTATGAATTGACATATATCTAAGGATTTTGTACAAAGTTTACAATAATATCCGGATTTAACTCTTAAAAATAGAATTATTACCGCGCCAAAATGTCAGTTTTTCTATCACAATCGGACGGATACTGACAGTGAGAACCACTAAGTAGGTGTCAAATTTGCACAAATATATGATATGGCACAAATGGCATAATCATTGACTATGAAAATGGAGAAATTAATAGAAAACATCCAAACGATATAAGAATGAGTAAAATAATTGGAATTGATTTAGGAACCACAAACTCATGTGTGTCAGTAATGGAAGGCAACGAACCTGTTGTAATTCCTAACAGCGAAGGTAAGAGAACAACGCCTTCTGTAGTGGCATTTGTTGAGAAAGGGGAAAGAAAAGTTGGAGATCCTGCAAAAAGACAGGCAATTACTAATCCTGAGAAAACAGTATACTCCATAAAGAGATTTATGGGTGAAACTTTCGACAGGGTTACAAAAGAGGTGTCACGCGTACCATATAAGGTTGTAAAAGGGGAAAACAATACACCTCGTGTACAAATTGATGACCGCAAGTATTCTCCTCAGGAGATTTCTGCAATGGTTCTTCAAAAAATGAAGAAAACTGCTGAAGATTATCTTGGACATGAGGTTACAGATGCAGTTGTTACTGTCCCTGCATATTTTAGCGATTCACAGAGACAAGCAACAAAAGAGGCTGGTGAAATTGCAGGACTTAAAGTTAAACGTATTATCAACGAGCCTACCGCAGCAGCACTTGCATATGGACTCGATAAAAAAGCAACAGATCTTAAGATCGCAGTATTTGACCTTGGTGGAGGTACATTTGACATCTCAATTCTTGAATTGGGAGACGGTGTATTTGAAGTAAAATCCACCAACGGTGATACACACCTGGGAGGTGACGATTTCGACCAGGTAATCATTGAGTGGTTATCTGCTGAGTTCAAAAAAGATGAAGGAATTGATCTGAAGAAAGACCCAATGGCTCTTCAGAGATTGAAGGAAGCCGCTGAAAAAGCAAAAATTGAACTTTCAAGTTCAACACAAACGGAGATCAATCTTCCATATATAATGCCTGTTGATGGTATACCCAAGCACCTGGTAAAAACACTTACAAGAGCAAAATTTGAAAGTCTGGCAGACAAACTTATCCAGGCAACCATAGGTCCTTGTAAGCTTGCTATGAAAGACGCAGGAATGACCTCTTCAGATATTAATGAAGTAATTTTAGTTGGTGGTTCAACACGTATACCTGCTATTCAGGCTGTAGTTGAAAAGTTTTTTGGAAAAGCCCCTTCTAAAGGAGTTAATCCAGATGAGGTTGTTGCCGTAGGTGCAGCTATTCAAGGTGGTGTTTTAACAGGTGAAGTAAAAGATGTATTGCTTCTTGATGTAACTCCCTTGTCACTTGGTATTGAAACAATGGGCAGTGTAACAACAAAACTAATTGAAGCTAATACTACTATCCCTACCAAAAAATCTCAAACATTTACAACTGCTGCAGATAATCAGCCTTCAGTTGAGATCCATGTTCTCCAGGGAGAGAGATCTATGGCTAAGGATAATAAAACCATTGGAAGATTCCATCTCGACGGACTTCCACCAGCAATGCGTGGTACTCCACAAATTGAGGTAACATTTGATATTGATGCAAATGGTATTCTGAACGTATCAGCAAGAGATAAAGGTACAGGCAAAGAGCAGAGCATTCGTATTGAAGCTTCCTCAGGGCTTTCAGATGAAGAAATCGAAAGAATGAAGAATGAAGCCAAAGAGAATGAAGAGGCAGACAAGCAAACCAAAGAGCGAATTGATAAATTAAATGGTGCAGATAGCTTGATCTTCCAATCTGAGAAGCAACTCAAAGAGTATGAGGAAAAATTACCGGCCGATAAAAAAACAGTTATTGAAGAGGCGCTTGGAAAATTGAAAGAGGCTCACAAAGCAGAGGATATTGAAGCAATCGATGCTGCAACAACTGAGCTTAACACTGCATGGCAAGCTGCATCTCAGGATATCTATAATGCAGGGCAAGAGGGTGCTGAATCAGAACCTCAAGGCGAAGCTAGCGGAGAAGCTCCTGGTGATGATGGTGGTAAAGACAATGACTCTGAAGTCACTGACGTTGACTTTGAAGAAGTAAAATAATAACTTTCACAGTTACAATTAAAAGGGTGTCATAATCGATACCCTTTTTTTTTATCTTTGGGTCATACCATCATGTATATTCAGACGTTTTATAAATAATATTGACGCTAATATAAATTGCAATAATGATGGAGTTCGTAATGCACTATGCGTCTTCAAAACCAAAATCTCTAATGAAATACAATCACTTCGCAATTAAGATAATTTTCATGCTTTCTCTGATACCACTTTCATTATCAGGACAAAATCGACTTGATGACCAGGGAAATAAGACAGGTTCATGGAAAGTGTATTATCCGGATAGCTCATTGCGCTACGAAGCTATTTTTGACAATGGAATACCGGTCGGGATAATGAAAAGATACAATCCGAATGGATCGCTGTCTGCTATAATGGATTTTCATGTCAATCCATCGAAGTGCTACACCAAAATACATGGAAAATCCGGAGGCATAATCGCTGAAGGAATGTACATCAATCAAAAGAAAGACTCGATCTGGGTATATTATAGTTCTGACAAGTCTGTCCGCCTTAAAGAGTACTATTCTGAAGGACTCCTTTCCGGGACAAGTGAAGATTACTACCACGATGGAAATATTTCTCAAAAAACTAATTATAAAGATGGGGTGAAGAACGGTCAGTGGCTTCAGTTTTATGAAAACGGAAATTTGATGCAGTCGGCAAATTACAAAAATGATAAACTGCATGGTATTTATGAAGCATACTACCCGGAAGAACAGTTGGAGATTTCGGGTAGCTATATAGATGACCTGAAGGATGGAAACTGGCAATACTATGGAGAAGATGGTGAGAAAAAAGACCTCTTAATATATGATATGGGCGATATTCAGAATCCGGAGGTACTCCAGGAAAACTATGAGGATTTCTTAAAGCATGTAGAAGATAATATTGGGAATATTCCTGATCCTGATGATGGAGAGTTCTAGGAAATAGTGAGGATGGATGGGTGAATGGGTCCCGATAGCTATCAGGAGGGAGAAGGGGGAGTATTAAGTATAATCATTATCTTTATTGCATTATGAGGCATATATTCGTTTCAATCATATTTTTATCTCTTTCCCTGAGCCTTTTCTCTCAAAAGGTGGCAGACAATGCATATTGGTTTTATTTCACTGACAAACAGGAAAATTCTTATTCTATAGATCAGCCTGGTGCATTTTTATCTCAAAGATCTATTGACAGAAGGGCATGGCAATCTCTCCCGGTTAATGAAACTGATCTTCCTGTTTCTCAGGCTTATTTAGATAGTTTAGAAACGCTCGGTTTAGAAATTAAACATGTTTCAAAATGGCTAAATGGCGCATTGGTTCTTAGTCAGGACTCCCTGCTTATCGATTCCCTGTATCAGTTCTCATTCATTGACAGCACACGATGGCAAGCTGACTTTGAAAATGCATATTTTCCAGACTTGCCGAGTCAGGATCGTTTTGAACCAGCATACAAAATTCCACCATCTTACGCGTATGGATATTCACAGCAGCAGATTGATCAGATCAGGGTTAACTATCTTCATCAGAAAGGGTATACTGGAAATGGTGTACATATTTCGGTGATGGATGTGGGTTTTTCAAGCATGCCCGAACTGCCTTCATTTGAAGAATTGTACAACGATGGACGAGTACTTGCCACAAAAGACTTTATAGACGGCACCGCAGATGTCTACAAAAGTCATACTCACGGAACAAATGTATCCTCTCTAATTGTTGCAGAATGGCCGGATAGCCTCATGGGAACAGCTCCGGATGCAACTTTGATTCTTGCAAACACTGAAGATGGAGCATCAGAGACTAAAATTGAAGAATTTGCCTGGATTGAGGCTGCTGAATGGGCAGATAGTCTGGGCACAGATATAATTAATACCTCGCTGGGATATACTGAATTCGATAACGAAGCAACAAATTATTCCTATAAGGATATGGATGGAACTACTGCCTTTATCTCTATGGCATCGGCGATGACAGCTGAAAAAGGAATTGTGTGTGTAACCAGTGCAGGGAATTCAGGTAATGATCCCTGGTATTACATTGGGACACCCGGAGATGCCAGAAATATTTTAACTGTTGGTGCAATTGACAAATTAGGAAACATAGCAAATTTTAGTTCACGAGGCCCAACATACGACCGTCGTATTAAGCCTGAAATTGTTGCAATGGGTGTTCAGGCTGCTCTTCAATCAAGCAATGGAAGTCCCGCTTTGGGTAACGGAACATCTTTTTCCTCCCCTTTAATTGCTGGTGCAGTAGCATCACTCTGGCAGGCATATCCTTCTATGACAGCAACAGATCTTATGCAATCCATTATAGAATCAGGTGACAGAAAGAAAACACCAGATAGCATCTATGGTTACGGGGTGCCCGATTTCGGAGCTACTTTCCATGCTATTACAAATGCCCCAAACTCAATTATTTCTGAACAATTAAAGGCTTATCCGAATCCATTCAAAGACTATTTTAACATTGAATTGCCTTTGAATCTGAGCGGAGAATTTCAAATTGCGATATATGATATTCAGGGAAGAATTATATACTCATCTCTGGAAACTGTTCCCGCCAGAATTTCAACAGGTACAATTTCCTCAGGAATGTTCATTATTGAAGTTAAAAACCGTGATTACTCATACCGAAGTCGCATTATCAAATATTAATGTCGGAATCCAGCATTACATTATTCGCTCTAAACACATTGATCAGGGAAGCTACTCAAACAAAGTTCCCCTTGCCAATATGGATCAGAGCTGAAATTCTTGGGATGCAGGTCAATAGAACCGGCCACTGCTACATGGAGCTTATAGAGAAATCGGAAGACGACGATTCAATTGTAGCAAAGAGCAGAGCTACGATTTGGGCTTACAAGTTCTCTATGCTAAAACCATTTTTTGAGACTACAACCGGCACCACTCTTAAGGATGGTATTAAGATTCTGGTTAAAGCTGAAGTAAAATTCCATGAAGTCTATGGACTAAGTCTGAATATTTCTGATATCGATCCTTCTTTCACAATGGGAGACATGGCGATGAGAAGGAGAGAGATTATTAAAAAACTCAAGGCATCAGGAGCAATGGAAATGAACAGGGAGTTAGCCTTCCCTTCAGTTCCGCAAACAATAGCCGTTATCTCATCTGAAACTGCTGCCGGCTATGGTGACTTTTTAGAATCCCTCAACAATAATCAATACAATTTTTTAATTAAGAGCACACTTTTCCCTGCTATTTTACAAGGTGATACAGCAGAACAATCCATTATTCAGGCACTCGAAAATATTTACAAGCATAAAACTTCATTCGATGCCGTGGTTATAATCAGAGGGGGTGGTTCACAGGCAGACCTTGATTGCTTTAATGGCTACGATCTGGCCATGAATATTGCACAGTTTCCTTTGCCTGTACTAACAGGAATCGGACACGACCGGGATGAAACAATTGCTGATATGGTTGCCCACAGAAGCTTAAAAACACCAACAGCAGTAGCTGAATTCCTGATTGACATATTGTTAGAATTCCATGCATATATTTTAGATCTTCAAGATAGATTCCAACAAAAAGTTGAATCAATTTTGTTGGAGGAAAATTTAAAACTCAATCAAAACGTTAAAGATCTTCACCATTACATTCAACAGTATCTTACTGAAGAAGGGTTTGTTATCAAGGAGTACAAATCAAGGTTAGTGGCTTCAGTAAAAAACAATATTATAGTCAATAATGACTTTTTAAGAAACAGCACCAAGCAGATTCAATTCCAATGGAAAACAATACTCACCCATTTCAGAAGAGAACTGGAGCAGCTGGGAGATAAGCAGAAAATCTCCCTGAAAAAGATTCTTGATGCTGAAAAAGAAAATCTGAAGAACAAAGAAAAACACCTTGACCTTATTCGTCCGGAGCGTGTTCTTGCAAGAGGCTACTCAATAAGCTATGCAAACGGAAAAGCGATAAGCTCGGTTAAAAATATTTCAAAAGGAGATAAACTTACAAGCCTTATTTCTGATGGAGAGATTGAGAGTGTAGTTGAAAAAACCAGTAATAAAAAATAGGATAGAAATTTAATTATATGATTATGGCAAAACAGGAAATTACATATAAAGCAGCCATTGAAGAAATTGAAAAGATTCTTGAAAAGATTGAAGACGGAGAGCTGGATGTAGATGAACTTACAGTGAATGTAAAAAGGGTGACAGACTTATTAAAAATCTGTAAAAATAAGCTTCATCTTACTGAATCTGAGGTGAATAAGATTCTGGAAAAAGATTAGTGTCGATTTGATCCCCCTGGTATCAGGAATACTACAGGAGCCTTATCCATTATAATACTATACTTCCTAGCTTACTTCCCATGGTTACTTTATATATGATTCTACCATCCTGACCAGGGCTTTAATCTGCAGAGGTTTGCTGATATAATCATCACACCCGGCAGACAGGCTTAGTTCTCTTTCTCCAGACATGGCATAAGCGGTTTGTGCTATTATCGGCAGATCTGGCTTTATCTTTTTCATCGCTCTTGTGCAATCATATCCATTAAGCAAGGGCATATGTATATCCATCAGTACCAAATGTAAGATATCTGCCTGTTTCTTAAATATGTTTAATGCTTCCTCTCCATCTTTTGCCCACAAAATCTCAACATTCGTCGATTTCAATGATTCAGAAATTAAGAGGTAATTTGAGAGATCATCCTCTGCAACAAGAATTTTCTTACCCTTCCAATCCTTTGAGTACACAGTAGAATCTGGTGAAATTTCCTGCTCTTTTATTGCCAACTCATCAGCTGGTATAGTAAACCAAAATTCAGATCCTCTCCCCGACTCTGAGATTACGCCAATTTCTCCTCCTAAAAGAAGTATTATATTTCTGGAAATAGCAAGCCCTAAACCAGTTCCTCCATAAAGCTTTATTTTTGAGTCATAAGCCTGTCGGAACCGATCAAAAATAATTGATTGCTTCTCTTCTCTTATCCCAATGCCAGAATCCTTTACATAGAAGAACACCTTGTCTTTTCTCTTTGCAACACCCAACTCTACAAAACCGTTTTCCGTAAACTTGATAGCATTGCTAAGCAGATTGGTAATTACCTGCTTCAGTCTGAAGGGATCTGTTTTTATTACTAATGATTCAGAAGGCCATAGCCAATTCAGCCTCACGTCTATTTGAGATTTATCAAGTCTGTCGAGATTTTGTCGAAACATCACTATCTGATCCTTCACCAGCTTATTTACAATGCATTCTCTCTTATTTATATTTATCTGCCCGGCCTCTATTTTTGAAATATCTATAATATCATCAATCAGGTGCATTAGATTGTCAGCACCAAGATTAATCTGTGATATAAACTCTCTTCGATCATCTTCAGAAACAGTAGCATCATTTAGCAAATCTGAAAAACCAACAATAGCATTCATTGGAGTTCTTATCTCATGCGACATGTTTGAAAGAAATGCTGTTTTAAGCCTGTCTGATTCCTCTGCTTTTTCTTTTGCTTCCATGAGATTACGCTCAGCCACCTTGCGCTCGCTAATATTCTTAATCACGACTACCATAGATTCCGGTACATCGTCCTTATTATACATTGCACCGGTAGCCACTTCTGCGTCAAATTTTGAACCATCAGCCCTTATTACCTGAAATTCCAGATTTTTAATATATCCCTCTTCCCAGGTTTTTTTAAAGCTATTTAAGCCTTTTCTCCAATACTCCCGACTTATGAAATGAAATACGTTCTGCCCAACAATGGGCTGATCCTTAATATGAAGTTCCTCCAGCAATGCTGAATTATAGTCAATGACTATTGCATTTTGGTCTAAAACAATAATTGGATCGGGTGAAGACTCAAAGATTCTGCGCTGCTTCTCCTGGTTCTCCCGTATGCTGTCCTGGTCTCGCTTCCTCTCAATCGCAATTGCAATCTGGTCACTAACAAATTCAAGTAAAACAACATCTTCAATAGTATAGAAGACATCTTCATTATATGACTGAATTGCAAAAACACCAATTGTTTTATTTTCAAGCTTTAATGGAACCCCCAACCAACTCACACTTGGAGCGCCAACTGGCTCAATAAGACCCTTCTTAGTTAGTTCTGCCTCTCTTTTCCTGTCAATCAGCTGAGCTTTTCCTGTACTAATAACATACCCTGTTAAGCTCTTACCTGCCGGAAATTCTTCAAAAGAATCTTTTTCATCTCTTAAAAATGGAAGCGTCAGCGTATTTGTATCTTTATGGTAAATTGCAAGAAAACAGTTTGTTGTATCAACAACCAATCCCAGATATTCCCTGATCTTCTCATATAATTCCTGTAGATTATTTGTAGTATTTACTGCGTTGGAGATATTGAAAAGTGTCTTTTGAATATTTTCATTCCTCTTTCTTTCAGAGTAATCTTCATGCGTTCCGGTTAGACGAGTTGTATTTCCCTCTTTATCAAATTGCACAGCTTTACCCTTTGCATGAATCCACTTATAACTTCCATCCTTGGATAGCAATCGAAACTCTGTTTCAAAAGTTTCATCCCGATCCTTAATACTTCTATTTACAAGCTCCACGGTTTCATCACGGTCATCGTCATGCAGAAGTTTTTGCCATGTTTCCAATTCCTGAGGAAGTTCATCGGATTCATAACCCAACATTGTGAACCAAACAGGCGAATAATAAACTTCATTTGAGGTCAGATTCCAATCCCATAATCCCAGGCTTGTTGCCTGAAGCGCTAATTGTAGTCTATGTTCACTATTTTTAATAGTAGCTGCAGCATTTTGTTTGGCAGTTACATCGCGTGCAATGGTTAAAACAGTATCTATTTCACCATTTTCATTTCTCTCGGGATAAATTCTCCATTCAATAGAGAGCATTGTGTCATTACCTTCAAGAACAAATTCTACAGTATTCGCCTCTCCGGTTTCAAAAACCTGGTCCAGGGCCTTCTCCCAGAATTCAACCTTATCATGAGGGAAAATACCAACCTCAGCGTGCGTCTTATTGATAAATTGTTCGACTTTAAGCCCTGTCTGATCTTCAATTGTCTGATTAACATACAGATGCTTTAAATCCTTATCAAAACGCATTATTACATCAGGCGAATTCTCTGCCAAATTTTGAAAATGCTCTCTGGACTCTTTCAGATTATACTCTAATAATTTCTGTTCATGAATATCACGTATTACAAGTACAATCAGGTTCTTCTCTCCTACCGAAAATCTGGTAAGAGTATTTTCTGTCCAAAATTCTTTTCCATTGAGTCTTTTACTCAAATATATATAACTTACAGGATCTTTTCCCGATAGGATATTTACTGCCTTAGAAAGTGAATCACGGTCATATCCAAATCCTCTGACTGTGAGATTCTTCAGGTTCTGTTGTTTTGATTTCTTTTTATCAAATCCAAACATCTCTTCAACCCGGGGATTATTCTCTACAATTTCAAATGTATCTGGATCAATCAATAACATACCATCCTGAACAGCATTAAAAATTGAATGATATTTCGATTCTGATTCAAATAATTCCTGCTCAACCTTCCTTAAATCGGTCATATCCTGGAAGGTAATGATTGTCAATTGCTCCTTACTCTCTTCAGTATCTACATTTTGTATTTTAAGAAAGCCGTAAGAAATTGACTTATCAGGCATTATGTACCCAATATAGTGTTGTTGCGTAGTGAGTTCACTCTCCCTGTTTACCAATTTAATGATTTCAAGATGAGGTTTACCGTTTAAGTCAATTACGGAAGCTTTGATATTATCAAGAGTTTCATCCGGATATTCCTCTGGCAAATTCAGAAACGCAGCTGCTCCGGAATTTGCAAAAAGAATGTCCCAATCTTCATTAATAATAAAAACAGAATCTAAAGTATACTGAATCAACACCTTAGATAACTCATCCTGTATTTGTTTCTCTTTAAGTACTATTTTACTGTCCCTAAGAACCTTTCCATACTTCTGAGATGAGTAAACCGTCGAAATTAACTTCGTGAACTGACTCTTAAGAATATAATCCCACACCCCCTTTTTAAGTGTCTCAGCTGCCCTGAGCTCATTCTTCTCTCCAACTACATAAATAAGAGGGACATCTTCATTTACCCCCCTGTGAACATGTTCGATATCATTCCTTAATGTATCAGGCAGATCAAAATCTGCAATGATAAGATCAGTCGTACCATTTTGAAGATTCTTCTTGACTTCTTTAATATCTCTGGCTGATCTATGCTCAGGATTATAGTTGCCACTCCGAAGGGTGGCCAATATCTCCTCAATAAGATCACTATCCAAATACCAAAAACAAATATTGATTTTCAGGCCAGCCATTAAGAGTAAGGTTATTCCATGTTACCAATCCGAAAATTAATTAAAATTTCTTGATTTAAAAACTCATATTCAACGAGAACATGAAATGAGTGCCAGCCTGAGGGTAATATCCATCCATAAAATATTCCTCACCTCCGGAATAATACCTGTATAACCAGGCATTGGTTTCATATTTCTCATTCAGGAGATTTATTAATAACAAACTTAGGGTTATGCCTTGCGCCCAGTTTGGTGTAAATGTATATGAAATGCGAAGATCATTGACAAAATATGGATCAAGGATGAAGTTTTCATTTGATGTATTATCAATATACTGTTTCCCTACATATTTTGTAATCAAGGATATACTGGAGTTTTTTATTGGACTGAAAGTCAAGAGATTATTTGCAATAACAGACGGTGAAAAAGCCAGCGCACTTGTACCGATAGTATCCAGAATCTGGATTGCTTCATTAATGGGATCGTCCCAATAACTCCAGTTATCCACATAATTCGTATAATCACTAATTTGATTTCTGCTCAGTGTCAGGTTCATATTCCAACTCAGGTTTTCTGTAATTCTGTAAGATGCCTCAAATTCAACTCCCGCACGATAACTATCCTTCACGTTGGTCATTATCGGATAACCCACTTCATTGATCTGACCTGTGAGGACCAACTGATTGTTATAATCCATAAAGTATAAAGTAACTCCCCCGGTCAACTGCTGTCCTTTGTACATATAACCAGCTTCAAAATCACGCATACATTCATGTAATGGTTCTATTCCTGCAGGTCCGACATCAGTATAATTATTCCTGTTTGGCTCCCTGTTGGCCCGGGCAAAGGAAAAAAAGGCACGCTGCCCATTTAAAAGATCATAATTCACTCCTATCTTCGGATTAAAAAACAGGAAAGAATGATCCTGAGTTACATCCCTGTTGTTGGCATCTGTTCCTTCAATTATATGATCCACACCTCTGATCTGAAGATCAACAAAAGTATTGAACTTATCATTAACATAGTAGTAGTACTTGCTGTAAATATTCCAGTCAGTTTTATCTCCAATTCCTTCATACCATTGATGACCAATAGAATTGTCACCAAAATACTGTGCCCAGATTACCTGGCCAAAATGTAATCCATAATAACGATTCCACCCGGCTCCAATGATCAGGGTACTATTTTCTAAATCGTAATTTACTGAAGCTATTGCTCCATAAAAATCATTGTCAAGCATTTTTCTTCTGACAAGATCTGTTTGGGTAAGCGTATCACCCCCAATAACAGCCTCCTTCATACCATAAAATGAATAATCTTCACCAGATTCATACTGCTCATAGTAGCCTTTTCCCTTTGTATAATGCAAAGCTGCATTTAAATGAATTGCCCTGTTAATTCTCCGTGCATAATGAAGTTGATAATGCACCTGATCATAATGATCCACCTGATTTTCATAGGCAGTATTATCTCCATTTACATTGGTATACAAACCCATTTCATTGTAAGTTCGGTTTGTACTCAACATTGAAGAGGGAACCCCACCCCACGATTGATAAAGTTCCTCAAACCCTCCAAAAGTGATAAATTTCACACTTGATTTCTCAGAATAATATGCTGCAGAAAGGTAATAGGATTGAAGATCAGTCCATGAGCGATCAATATAGCCGTCTGACTTCAGGTCTGAAATCCTTACATCCATAGAGAATTTGTCATTGATAAGTCCGGTACCTGCAGAAATTGAGTTTCTCATGGTATTAAAGGACCCAAGCGTAGCGTTATATTTGGCATATGGATCCTTGTTTAAAAGATTGGTGAGCATATTCACAGTTGCGCCAAATGCAGCGGCTCCATTGGTAGATGTACCCACACCTCTTTGGATTTGAATCTGATCCGTTGATGAGGCTAGTTCCGGCAGATCAACCCAGAATACACTTTGGGATTCCGCATCGTTTAAAGGAATCCCATTAATAGTGACATTGATACGATTGGCATCTGTTCCCCTGATTCTCATTGATGTATAACCAATTCCATGGCCTGCATCGGAAGAGGTAATCATAGATGGAGTTGAGCTTACAATGTATGGAATATCCATTCCAAAATTCCTGTTTGTAATCTCCTGTTTGCTCATATTTGTAAACGCCATAGGCGTCTTTTTACCTGCTTTTAAAGCACTAATGGTAACCTCTTCTCCCTGATATGGGGATCTTATTAAAATAATTTTCCCAAGCTCAGTATCTGCTTCAATATCAATACTAACAGAATATGTTTCATAACCAATAAATGAAACTTTTAGTTTAAGTGCGCCTAATGGAATATCATTAAGACTAAAGTCTCCGCCACGATTAGCAATACTCCCTATCATCAGCTCTTCTGCAACAATACTGGCTCCTTCAAGTGGGGTATTCTGCTCATCAACAATTATCCCGGTCACTGTATTCTGTCCGGATACCTGCATGGCAATAAAAAACCATACAAGTCCTAAAAAAACTTGCTTCCTCATAGCCTGAAAATTAAAAATGTCTCATTCGATTTCTTCTTATCCCTACACCGGCATTACCCGGATCAGGTTCTAAGGGTATAATCTCAGCCTGAAATTTAAGGCACCCCCCTTAGAGAATTCAATTACAAATATACTACTTTTGTACTTCATGACAGATATGAGACAATATTTAACAGATCCTGTTTTTAAAATTATCTCCGACATAGCAGCCAGAGATAGTGTTAAAACATATGTAATTGGCGGATTTGTAAGAGATATACTATTGGGGAAATCCCCGGAAGATGCCAAAGACATTGACATAGTAGTTGTAGGTAGTGGGATCGATATGGCTCAAAAAGTAAAAAATGAGCTGGGGGGAAAAACTTCTCTCAGCATTTTTAAGAGCTTTGGAACAGCCATGGTCAAGCATGGTAAACAGGAAATTGAATTTGTTGGAGCCAGGAAAGAGTCTTACAGAAGGGAATCACGCAAACCAATTGTGGAGAACGGAACACTGGAAGATGACCAGATCCGGCGTGATTTTACGATCAATGCCATGGCACTCTCCCTAAATCCTGATACTTTTGGTGAGTTATTGGATCCTTTTCACGGCGTATCAGATTTGGAAAAAAAGATCATCCGAACGCCTCAGAACCCTGAAACAACTTTTGATGACGATCCGTTGAGAATGTTAAGAGGGATAAGGTTTGCCACACGACTGGGATTTAAAATTCAAGAAGACACTTTTAAAGCAATTTCATCAACGAAAGAGAGGATTTCAATCGTTTCGCAGGAACGGATAAGTGATGAGTTGAATAAAATAATAATGACTGAAAATCCCGGCAGAGGATTCATTTTACTTGACAAAACAGGCTTGTTGAAAATTATTTTTCCTGAACTCCACAAAATGAAAGGGGTTGATGAAAGGAAAGGAATCAAACACAAAGATAATTTTCTGCACACATTGGAAGTGCTTGATAATCTGTCGAAAAAGTCGGATGATCTATGGCTGAGATGGTCGGCATTGCTGCATGATATCGCTAAACCTGCTACAAAAAGATTTGAGCAGGGAATTGGATGGACCTTTCATGCCCATGATTTTATCGGAGCAAAAATGGTTCCTTCCATTTTCAAGAGATTGAAACTTCCTCTCAACGAAAAGATGAAATATGTCCAAAAACTGGTGAAATTACATCTTCGTCCCATTGTACTCTCTCAGGAAATTGTTACCGACTCGGCTGTCAGGAGATTGCTATTTGACGCAGGACCTGAAATTGATGACCTGATGACACTTTGTGAAGCAGATATTACTTCAAAGAATGAACGAACGGTAAAGCGTCATCTGAAGAATTTTGGTATTGTCCGGCAAAAAATCACTGAGATAGAAGAAAAGGACCATATTCGAAACTTTCAGCCTCCGATTTCCGGCGATGATATTCAAAAAGCATTCAATATACAACCCAGCAGACCCATTGGAGTTATTAAAAATAGCATCAAGGAAGCAATTCTTGATGGTGAAATTCCAAATGAATTCAAAGCAGCTTATGAACTAATGCTAAAAATCGGTAGCGAGCTGGGACTTAAACAGGTCAGTGAGTTACAGCCTCCTGAAGATTAAAATGCAACAGGATTGGCAGATTGAACAGCCTCCTGAAGATTAAAATGCAACAGGATTGGCAGATGATCGCTAATTCCACCATTATAGGAATAGCCCGCATATGTCCTGAAGGGCTTTAAGCCTGTATAAGTAACATCATCCTCAAGCAGGAAACGAGGTGCAAATACTTCACTTCTGTATTGATCTGAGTTCCATTTACCGACGACAAAAAAATGATCTATCGACTCCCACTTTCCCTGGTACTTGTAACTGTCGAATTCTGATTGAGGAACAATTTCCTGCAAAATTTCATTCGCCTTAAGAATTTCAATTGAAGCTGAACTGCTGTTGTCATTAAAATCTCCTGCAACAAGCACTTTTCGCTGAGGAAAAATAAAAAGTAAGGAGTCAATGGCATTCGACAATAATCTGGCCTGGTAAACTCTGAATTTCTCAGTCTCATATGCACCTCCATACTTTGATGTCCAATGGTTCACATAAATATCAATAGTGTCGGTTTGCAAAGCAAATTCACCATGCAATATCTCTCTGGTTGTATTCCTTCCATCAGGCAGACAATTGCTAATAAAACTATGTGAAATGTATCTGATCTCATCTTCCCTATACAGTAGTGCAACATCAATTCCTCTATGATCCGGGCTGTCACGATGCAGAAATTTGTAGTTATAATCAATCAACAATGGGTTGTATATTAAATCTTTAAGCACTCTGTCATTCTCCAGTTCACACAATCCAATTAACAAAGGAGGCTCCCATTCCCCTGCTGCAAGAATTACTTTGCATATTGCGTTTATCTTCCGATTGTACTTGCTATAGGTCCATCGTTTTTCTCCTGCAGGAGTGAATGGGTCATCACCGGAGAGTGAATCATCAGATGGATGAAAAAGATTCTCCACATTGTAAAACATGAAAGTACAGGGAAGGTCATTTGGAAAATTCACATCACCACTTTTCTGTCTTTCAACAGAGGAGCACCCTGCCAAAAGCACTACTACAGCAAAACCGAGAAAGATATACTTTCCTTTCATCAATCTGCACATTGTCGCATTGTTGCATTGTCGCATTGTTGCATTGTTGCATTGTTGCATTAATACCCCTTAATGTGATGAGAAGTGGAAATATCGCGCCTATTGCTCAATTCTTTCAAAAGCGCCCAGATCGGGTTTTCCATCGGCGAATCTATTGTCTCCTTTTTTATCCAGTGGGAAGGAAATTGAATAATCGAAATAAGCTATGTCTATGGCAGGAGATAATGTATCAAGTTCATAGCTAACATGCAGGGAATCAAACAGTGGATCTTTTTCGTTTGTAATGGCAATAAAATTAGGATCCTGATGAAAATTGTACTTATTCTCATCCATCTTTGTCAGACAACGATCGAAGGTGTAATTTAAGATTCCATCAGGAGATTTGGATACAATAATTTCATGGGCATTGGAGCCATAGATTATGCAATTCCGAAAAGTAGCCTCCTCAATATCCCTTGCTTCAATATGCTCAATTCCATTGTCATCTTTATACGCAAAATAATTTGCGATGAACAGCGCAGGTGTTCTTCTGTTAGAAAAACCACTAAACCAATAATTTGCAAATGTACAATGATTGAAAGTATATGAACCTTCATAGAGAAGCTCCAAACAACTATTTCCGCAATCTCCGATGACAAGATTATAAGCATCAATTGATGAGCCCCTGGCAAGGATTCCATCATGACTCATCCGATTGATCTCAGTATTGGATATTTTAAGAACCGGCTCTGAAAAGTTTACCATAGAATCAGCCCAGAACCCAACTGTTCCATTAATAATCAGTGCATTATCTATCTCATTTTCAACACTTCCCGGCACAAAATAGATTCCACCCCACTGTCCCGGATATTCATCATAATACAACTCAAGTCTGTCCCCCTGCACAGTAACCGGATTCTCATATGATCCAGCCATTTTCAAGGATCCTTTTACATATATCCATGAATCACGGTGCATATAAACCTTCACTCCCTCTTCCATTGTAAGCGTCTGCAATGTATCCACAAGAATTGCCCCTATAATCAGATATGGTTTATCAGCAATCCAGGTTGTAGAATAATCCAGAATGCTATCCCGCAACAAATGCACATCCTGTCCCCAGGCAACCAGATCAACATCCTGTAAATTTCCATTCACCTCAAAAGTGATAGAGTCCTGAATTCGCAAAATATCAGCTGTATTATTAAGGTCAAGTGTTGCCTCAACAAAAATATACATACTATCATTGGGAGCAATCTCATATCCATCAAACTCAGTTCCACCCAATCCGTCAACATTAATTCTGAATACTGAATTATCACCTCCGGCCAGGACAATTTTGTCAATCTTTATAAAGCGGTCGTGATGATTGTGAACACGAAATGACCTGGTGATAGTGCCTATGGTGGTAAACACAGTATCAAAATATACGGTGTCAACCGTAAAGCTTAAGCGGGCATCATGGTCATCAATATAATTTCTTTCAGGATTGCAATAAAAGAGCAGACTTATCAGAAAAACCAGTACAGCATATAGGAGTATCTTCTTCACAATAAAAGCTTCAAACAATGAGTATTGAAATATTAACGCAAAGATGGGGAAAATAGTACAAAGAAAAGAGTGAAGGATAATGGGGGAAATCTGACCTGCATGGGTATGACCCGAAAGATATAAATCAATACCATGTTCATCTGCATATCCATCATGATTCCCCTCAACAAAAAAGACGGGGACCTTTATCTGTTTCACAGGTGAAAGATTCTCTTCTGAAAGATTGATGCGTCCATCAAACAGATCACCAGTAATAAATACTGCATCAGGTTTTTGATCAATTGTAATATCTACTACTTTCTGCAAAAATATAGGAATCAGATATCTCATTGCTCTATTAAGTATTGTATATGATTACATTTCCATTATAAATTTCACTCTACCCACTTCGCCGGTCTCCAATTGTACTTTAATTCCATGAGGATGACCTGGACTATTCGTGAGAATATTCTTAACTACTCCTTCTGTTAGTTTACCGGACCTCTGATCTTGTTTCAAGATAATTTTCACAAATATTCCGGGCTTAATATTGCTTCTTACTATTCCTTGCATAATTTGAATATATGAAATCCCAAAAATACAATAATTTCTCCCCTTCTCCCTCTCGATAGCTATCAGCACCCCTCCTCCCTCCCAATAGCTATGGAGACCCCTTCTCTCCTTCCCATCTTCCCCTCTTTTTACTACTTTTACAAAAAAAGAAACAATGAACCGGATATTACTTCTAATTGCTACTATTCTCATTACAGGATGTACCATGAAAAAAGAACAAGTTGATCTGCTGGTGAAAGATGCTACCATATATACAGTAGATGAAAAATTTTCAACAGTGGAAGCTTTCGTTGTGAAAGATGGTCATATATTCGATACCGGTACAAAAAATGAGATGGAAGAGAAATATAGCGCCTCATCTACCCTATCACTGGAGGATCATTATATATATCCTGGATGGATCGATCCCCACTGTCATTTCCTGGGCTACGGTCTGTCTCTTAACCAGGTTGAATTAAGAGGAAGCAGCTCGGTAGAGGAAATCATTGAGCTATGCCAAAAATTCGTGGAAGAAAATAATCCTGACTGGATTACAGGGCGTGGGTGGGACCAGAATGACTGGGAAATAAAAGAATTTCCAAACAAAAAAATACTCGATGAAGCCTTCCCTGAGATCCCTGTTCTTCTTAGAAGAATTGATGGACATGCAGCCTGGGCAAACACTATTGCCTTAGAAATGGCTGGAATTACAGCAAAAACCTTGATCGACGGTGGCGAAGTCAAATTGAATGATGGAGCACCAAGCGGGATTTTAATCGACAATGCCATTGGACTGGTAGGGGAAATTATTCCAAAACCCAAAATTGAGGAACTTGAAAAGGGACTGCTTGAAGCTGAGAAAAACTGTTTTGCAGTAGGGCTCACCTCCGTAACTGATGCGGGATTAAATACCAATGAAGTAAGGCTTATTGATTCACTTCATCAATCAGGCTTATTGAAAATGAGGATGAATGCAATGCTGAGTCCCAGCGAAAACAACTTCAAAACGTATGTGGAAAATGGTATATTTCAGAACGACTATCTGACAATCGGCACCATAAAACTTTTTGCCGATGGCGCACTTGGATCCAGGGGTGCAAGAATGATTGAGCCCTATTCTGACGATCCTGAAAACAAAGGAATCTTTGTAACTTCATTGGAAGATATGGAAGCCTATTCGAAACGAGCGTTGGAGAACAATTTTCAGGTTGCTGTCCATTGTATTGGGGATGATGCCAATAGACAGGTTTTGAAAATTTTTGGAGAGTTGCTTGAAGGGAAAAATGACAGAAGATGGAGAATTGAGCATGCCCAGGTTATTCATCCTGATGACTTCAAGTTGTTTGCAAAGTACAGTATTATCCCATCCATTCAATCGACCCATGCCACATCAGATATGTACTGGGCCATTGATAGATTGGGAGCGACAAGAATTGAAGGTGCATATAGCTACAAAACACTGCTTTCCCAAAATGGATGGCTTCCCAATGGAAGTGATTTTCCGGTTGAGCAGATCAATCCTCTATATGGATTCTATGCTGCTGTATTCAGGAAGGACCTGAAAGGATATCCTGCTAATGGATTCAGGCCTGAAGAATGTCTTACAAGAGAGGAAGCGTTGCGCTCAATGACTATCTGGGCAGCAAAATCGACTTTTGAAGAAGATCTCAAGGGTAGTATAGAAAGCGGGAAACTGGCAGATTTCATTGTTACAAAAGAGGATATAATGACGGCCACTGAAGAAAATTTAGCACAAATAAATGTAGCCTATACATACTCGGGAGGAGTGAAAGTATATGAGCAACAGTAATTGGCACATTCGACAGGCCCGGGAAGCTGATATGGAACAAGTTGTTGAACTCTACAAGAATTGTACAATAAAAATGAATCAATCAGGGCTCTTCAACTGGCATAGCACTTATCCTGATTCAGAGACTCTCTCCGGAGATATTCGAAACGGAACGCTTTATATCCTTGAAACCGATCGGATTCATGGTGCTGTGGCATTGAATGATGACCAGCCAATTGAGTATGCTGAGGTAAACTGGGAGTATCTGAGCGGTCCATTTCTGGTTGTTCACCGACTTGCCATCTCTCCCGATCATCAGGGAAAAGGTTACGCGGTAATAATGATGGAATTTGCTGAGAAACTGGCTAAATCATCTGCTTGTTCTTCGATAAGAATGGATGTATACACGATAAATATTCCGGGAAGGAATCTATATAAGAAGCTGAATTACAAAGAACTGAATGAATTTTATTTCCCCGGTTTTGAAACGCGGTTCATTGGACTTGAAAAAAAAATAAGCTAGCGAATAATATAGGTAGCACCCAATGAGATGATATCCCAGGAAGTCTCATATGCAGGTAAATTGTACTCAAAGAAAAGATAAACATATTCTGACACCATTACTCCTGCATTGAGTGGAATCCATGCCCGGAAAGCAAGTTCCTCTGAGAGTCCGATATCAATATCCAATCCCACTGTAAAATTTATCCAATACTGCGCTGCATAGGTATAACTTCCTGTTAAATCCACCCATATGTCATCTTGCCAGTGTATACCTCCTATGAATGTATAATAACTTTTTCTGGTCTCCCTGAACAAATACTGCATATCTGCCCCAAAGAAATCTGCTCCCGGAAAATATCCATACTTAAAACTGATATCAAGTGAGTAATTGACCCCATACCCACCTTGCAGGAAATATGACATTCCTCCATCAGAATAAGGAGTATCTGTATTGACCGCTGCAATTGCTCCAATACTATATGCCCTCATCGGTAAAGTCTTTGAATAATTGATTACCTGGGCAGAAGAGACCGTGGCAGCAAATAGAAAGATAATTATAAAGTATCTCTTCATAGATATTAGCTTAGAGGAGCAAAAATAGAAGAATCTGACAGATATAGGAAAATCTGATGAAATTTTTCCTGTTTTCCGAACTTTTTTCGGGTTGATTTTCTAAACATTTGACTATCAATAATTAAAGCATTTTGAATTAGTGAATTCGGGTGTCCCATTGTATATTTGGACTTATGCTTTAGAGAATTCTATCTCCATTATATTGGCTAAGCAACTAATTAGTGCCTATTTTAAAGAGATTTCTTTCCCCTGATAAAAATCAAGAATTTTTGAATAAAATATAAATATGTACTTGGCACTTATCATTTCTGACTGTGAAGCGAAAAGCCGATTGCGTGCCTCTTCAAGCTCAAGTGTAGTTGCCATGCCCACCTTGAATTTCTCCTCTGTATAGCGGTATGCCTCTTCGCTATTAGCAAACGATTCACTCGCTGCATTAAAGTTTTCAAGTGCAGCCACCACATCAGTATAAAACTTCTGAATCTCTTTTAGCAATTGTTGCTTCTCATTATCCATGTTATATCTGGCATCCTGAACAGCGATTTTCGCTTTACTAATGTTGGTATTTGATTGCCAGCGATTGAAAATTGGAATATTGAGTCCTAAAGCAACATAATTTGACAAATTGTTTACTACCTGATCACTCATCGCATAATCAATTGTTGGGTCAAATGGATCTGGTA
This sequence comes from Bacteroidales bacterium, assembly GCA_030589895.1. GTDB lineage: Bacteria > Bacteroidota > Bacteroidia > Bacteroidales > JAUUZQ01. Next base: position 15,228 of record JAUUZQ010000029.1, on the reverse strand, counting down.
TATTCTGTGTATAACGGGAACCATAACCACCTCTTGCTACTATTTCAGGCGACAAGGCACCTTTGGCAACTGCCAGTCTTTTCTCATGAAAAGTAATATTATGCTCTGCCCCCTTTATTTGAGGAAGCGCGCGCAGGGAATTTGCATAAACAGAATCGAGGTTAGGAATATCTATAGCTGAAGGATTTGCTAATTCAGGTTTTAAGATATCCAACTGTATATCCATATCCAGATTTAACAAATGTATTAAATTCAATTTCGATATCTCAACATCATTTGTGGCAACTGATAAGTTGTACTTTTCGGCTGAATGCTGGGCACGGACTTCCAACAATTCGCCAGATGAAGCATTCCCAACCTCCATTAAACGTTGCATCCTCAATACCTGCAGATCGGTTATTTTAACCTTTTCAAGAACTATGTCGTAGAGTTCCATCTTCCGAAGCAGATCAAGATACCCGGTCATCACCTGCAGGGTGATATTATTCTCCAGCATAGCAAGATTCGATTTCTCTATCATGAAATTTGCCTTCGACATCAGGATGGCATTGTAACCCTGCAAACCACTAAAAAGAGTCACACTACTTCGAATTCCAAGATTTCCCTGACTCAGATCTGAATTCATCCACTCATAAGTTTCAAGATCAAGAACACTTCCTGCACTAAAAGTATGTTCCAATGCACCACCCAAATCAGGCAACAAATTTAATTTACTCTGACTATAATCCTTTTTCGAAATTTGAGTAGCAAGTTCTTGTCTCTTAAGTGAGATATTGTTTTCAAGTGCATAGCTAACACACTCCTCAAGTGCCCACGCCTTCTTATCCTGTGCATTTCCATCGACACCCGCAAGAGCTAAAACAAGTACAATAATTATAAAATGTCTCATGAAATAGTTAATTAAGGATTATTTTTTCAGGATAAGCTTATCATGATCTGCGAAATTCTGATAGCTGGAAGTTATGACCTTCTCTCCGGCTTCCAGTCCCCCGAGCACTTCATAATAACGAGGATTCTGACGTCCAATGGTAATATCCCGTTTCACTGCAAATTCACCCGATGGATCGACCACAAATACCCATTGTCCACCCGTTTTATTATAGAACCCACCCTTTGGAAGTAATAAAGCTTGCTTGGATTCTCCAAGTTGAAGCCTGATTCTTGTATTCTGTCCAATTCTAATTTGCTCAGGGACCGAGTCAGTGAAAACCATATCAACAGCAAATCTGCCATTTTGAACTTCCGGATATAACTTCACAATTTCAGCAGAATAGGCCTTATTTGCAAAATCGCACTCACCAAGAAGTCCCTTGCTAATCCTGGCAATATAATGTTCATCGATCTCAACCCGCAATTTATATGAATCGAGAATATTTATGGTCCCCATGCGATTACCATAGTTAATTACCTGCCCAATTTCAGGATTCAATGTTGCCAATTCTCCATTTACAGATGCCCTGATATTCAGATTATCAAGCCTTTGACGAATAATACCCATGCTCTTTGTCATACTGCTAACAGACGATTCTAATGAACTTATTTGTATGGAACGATACATTGAATCGTTGCGGAAATTTTCTAATACAAGCTTCAGCTGAGCATCAGATGACTCATAAGCCTCTTTCGACTGATCGAAATCTTCTCTCGAAATATGGCTCTCCTCATAGAGTTTGATATTGTTATTGTATATTCTTTTATCCTGTGTTACCTGGCGGGAAAGTTGAATAATTTGCTGCTTATTAGCTAGTTTTTGCTGGTCCATCAATAGTCTGGAAGTACGCAATTCATTTACTGCCCTTACAACCTGCGCCTCATTATTTGTAATCTCCAGCAAGAGATTATTGTTACTTAAACTAAGGATCACATCTCCCTTTTTTACCATATTTCCCTCTTCGATAAAAATTTCTTCTACCCTTCCACCTTCAACTGCATCGAGGAAAATTGTACGTATAGGTTCAACTATACCCTGATCAGTAATATAATCCTGAAAAATATCCTGCACAACCTCATCAATACCTAATCGTGAAGCCTCTACATTGTATTTCGAACTCTTGTCTCCAAAAATAATCGTAGCAAATACTACTAAAACTAAAATTAAGATAGAGCCATAGAGAATTGTCTGACGAGAAACTATACCCTTTTTCTCGATTTTTCGATCCATTCCGTCCATAGTGTGAATTTTTATCTCTCAGTAAACATTTATTATGCCAAAGAAAATACTTTTTTGAGTATCAATTCATTAATAAAAATCATAGTTATCAAAAAAATACAAAAATGTTCGGATTTAGCCTTAAAGTGTTCGAAAACGTACACCTTTTTTAGTACCTTTGTTTGAAGTGAAAATTGAAAACCTCTGTTTATTAACTATTTAATGAAGAAGGCATCCTATTTGCTGAAAAAGGTCTTATAACATATAATAATCTTTTCCTATGGAAGACAAAGTAGGTCGTATACTTGCAATTGATGACAACGAAGATATCTTATTTGCACTTAAGCTATTACTTCGTTCACATGTAGAGCTCATAGATACACTAAGCGGACCTGAGCGAATTCCGGAAATGATGAGGAAAGAGCAGTGGGATGTCATTCTCTTAGACATGAACTTCACCAAAGATGCCATCAGTGGCCAGGAGGGTTTTGATTCCCTGAAAGTTATTCTTGAGCATGACCCCAATGCCGTTGTTGTGTTTATAACTGCCTATGGTGATGCTGAAAAAGCAGTGAAGGCAATTAAAGCCGGTGCCACAGATTTTATTCTCAAGCCCTGGCAAAATGAAAAGATTCTTGCAACCATTAATTCTGCCATAAGTCTGAGACGATCAAGAATGCTAAGCGAATCACTTCGAAGGAAACAACAGGAGATCAGTGCTGTTCTTGACCAGCCGTTTACTGAATTTATTGGCCAATCTCTGGAAATGCAAGAGGTATTTACAACCATTAAAAAAGTAGCGTCCACAGATGCCAATGTCTTGATTCTGGGAGAAAACGGAACAGGTAAGGAGCTTGTTGCCAGAGCATTGTATCGTAATTCCCTAAGAAAAGAGGAAGTATTTATTAGTGTTGACCTGGGGTCAATTGCCGAGACACTTTTTGAAAGTGAGCTTTTTGGGCATGAGAAGGGTGCTTTTACAGATGCACATAAGATGAAACAGGGTCGATTCGAAATTGCCTCCGGAGGGACTTTATTTCTGGATGAGATTGGGAACCTGACATACCCCCTTCAATCAAAATTACTTACGGTTATTGAACGCAGAGAAGTAGTCAGGGTTGGTGCAGCAAAACCTCTTTCTGTCGATGTTCGCCTCATCACAGCTACCAATAATAATATTAATGAAGAAGTAGCGAATGGAAATTTCCGTCAGGACCTACTCTATAGAGTCAATACTGTAGAAATTCATTTGCCTCCATTGCGTGACAGAGGAGGAGATGTTCCGATATTGGCAGAGCACTTTCTGAAAATATATAGCAAGAAATACAGAAAATCTATCAGAAATATCCAATCATCTGCCCTGAAGAAATTAAATCAATATCAATGGCCGGGGAATGTCAGAGAACTGCAACATGCCATCGAACGTGCTGTTATAATGTGTGATGGAACAAGCCTTGGTTCAGAAGATTTTGTTCTTTCCTCAGACAGGAGGCCTTCAGGTGGTGGATTTGACTTTGAATCATACAATCTTGATGAAATTGAAAAAGCAATCATCAACAAGGTAATGAAACAGAATCAGGGGAATGTCACACAGGCAGCTTCCCAATTAGGATTAACACGTACTTCATTGTACAGAAGAATGGAGAAACATGATTTATAAACAATTCAGGTTCAATGTAATATTCAGGGTTCTGGGCCTGACCGCAACTTGTCTTCTGTTGTTCATTTCACTCAACAGCAAGTTCATATTTACACCTTTACTAATTATTGGACTTATTGTTTACCAGGTTTGGGCACTTATTCGATATGTAGACAGAACCAACCGGGAACTGGCAAATTTTCTGGAGTCTATCCGATATTCAGAATTCACCAGGACATTCCAAATGAAAGAGGCAGGATCGTCGTTTGAAGCCTTGAGTGAGGCTTTTAATGATGTAATGAAAGATTTTCAGCAGATCAGGTCCGAAAGAGAAGAACATTTCCACTATCTGCAAAGCATTGTCCAGAATGTTGATGTAAGTATCCTGGCATACCAACGAAATGGAATAGTGGAGATGATCAATCCGGCCGCAAAAAAATTATTTCAGGTGAACTCTCTTAAAGAGATAAAAAAATTAGAACCACTAAGTAAGGATCTGTGCCACACTTTGCTTACTATCAAGCCGGGAGAGAATCATTTGGTTAAGGTGCAAGACGATGATGACATTTTACAATTGGCTATTTACGCAACTGAATTTAAGGTTAAAGACAAAGTTATCATCCTCACAACCGTAAAAAACATTCAGAATGTACTCGAGGGACAGGAAACAGAAGCATGGCAGAAACTGATCCGGGTTCTGACCCATGAAATTATGAATTCCATTGCTCCAATCTCCAGTCTCGCATCTACCGTTGAGCTGATGATAAAAGAGTATAGCTCACAAAGTGATATCGCCCCCTTTCTTGATACGGACTCCGTAGATGAGATCCGGCAAGCACTGCAAACTATCAACAAAAGAAGTACAGGTTTGATGAGTTTCGTTGAAACTTACCGAAGCCTGACAAAAATTCCGAAGCCAAATTTTGCGATGGTGCCCATGAAAGCTCTTGTTGAAAATGTGCTTACCCTCATGAAAAAGGAGGTGAAAGATGAAAATATATCATTAATATATTCAATTGAACCTGAAAGTATTGAACTTCAAATTGATGAACAGATGATTGTACAGGTACTCATCAACATGATTAAAAATTCGGTTCATGCCCTGGAGGATATTGATGGCGGAATAATTAGTGTAAAAGGATATTATAATAAACGTGGACGGCCAACTATTCAGTTATCAGATAATGGTCAGGGCATACTTCCTGAAGTTCTCGATAAAATATTCATTCCATTTTTTACTACTAAACGCCACGGTTCCGGTATTGGGCTTAGCCTTTCCCGAGAGATACTGCGACTACACGGAGGAACAATAACAGCACATTCTACACCCGGTGAGGAAACCATTTTTTCATTGACGTTTTAGTAGTTTTTTAACTTACGCATTGTTGCATTGTTGCATTGTTACATTGTTGCATTGTCGCATTGTCGCATTGTCGCATTGTCGCATTGTCGCATGTCCAACGCAACCTTCATAGCTGATTCTGCATCTTGCCATTAATCAAATACCAATTGACAATAGTCAGTTTATATTGTAATTTCGAGTTATATATTAAACTAAAAATCATGAAAACCAATAAATTATTGCCAATATTCATTCTTGTCCTGATATCAATGATTGGTGGACAAGGGTGTTCAGAAACAGAGGAAGTACAAAAAGGTACTATCGATTTTGGGATGAATCCACTGATCGAATCGACCTTAAAAAGTGCTGATGTTAATCTCAATGAAATTGCCGGTGCTTTGGTGTCAATAACGGGAGAAAATGGGCAGTTGGTCTACGACAAAGAGTTCCTGGATTTTTATACTTTTGGAGAATCTTTTGTTACCGAAAGATTATCTCTCGACGCGGGGCATTTCTCACTTTCAGAATTTCTCTTGTTGGATATGGATGGAAAAATCATCTGGGCCACACCTCTTGAAAACTCAGAATTAGCTTACCTGGTTGACGACCCCTTGCCCATGCATTTCCGCATTACTCCTAATACAACCACACATGTACGGCCCCAGGTAGTTTGGGTTGGAAACCATAATCCCGGAGATTTCGGATATGTGTCTTTTGATGTAGATTTTGTAAACAGATTTTGTTTAGGTATTGAATTTATTTCTGAGTGCCGGGACTGGTACATGATTGGGGATTCAACTATTGGTCCGGACGGTTCATTCGCACCGGTTTATCCTGCTCACTTATTTGTTTTATCTGGCGATGAACTAATCCTGGAAACTCCATTGTTTCCTGGTTATAATACGATCTTTCTGCCACGCGGATACCGAAGTTATACCATTGTAGCGGAAGACTGTTATATGGATCCTTGCTTCAAAAAAACATTTAAAGCAGAAGAGTTATTGGATTTTACCTGCAGACAAGGGCAACCTTTGCTGATAAACTGCTCAAATACACCTTCTGACATTATCATCACTCCTGAAGATGTATTTGAACCAACTATCAAACAAGGTGTTTTTGGAAGGCTCACTATTTCCTTTAACGACACAACAAACTCTCCCGGTCCGTGTTACGATTCTATATCCACGGAAGAATGTGACGGCTACCCCGTAGTAAGAGATCTCTACTTGTACCGGATAGCTGAGGAAGATTCAATCTATCAGTGGATTGAAATCAACAATTGTGGTGTATCTCTTATTGTGGATCTTGGTCCTGATGTGATCGTCAGATCTAACAGCTCAGGTTACTACCAGGTACCACTGGATGCAGGAAGGTATTTATACATGGTTAAAACTTCCTATGGATACTATATCGACATGTACCTGAGTTCCAGACTACCCGGAGAGCTAATTATCAGGGAGGGAGAACTCACTATTCAGGACATCGTTATCTATCCATGCTATTGGATTTTGGAACCGAATTTATAAGTTGCAAAAGCAATAATTAAGCTTATCAGACTATATAATAAACCCGGGAAATATCTCCCGGGTTTTTTTTATCTTTATTCCATGCAAAATTCCAGCCCTAATCATACACTGCAGAATACATACGGAGAGCGTAAAGAACAATTTGAGAAGGATCTTAAGAGACAAAATAAAATACTTGGATATATAGGCTTCTTAAGACTTTTTGTAGCAGTGCTTACTGTATATTTTTTTATTGCAGGTATACGCGAATATCATCTTTTCTACGGGATTTCAGCACTCATGACTATCCTTTTTTTTACACTGGTAAGCTACCACAAGAATCAATCTGACAAGAAGAAATTACTCCAGCAGCTGATTGCCCTTAATGAATCAGAATTGAATTGTTTAGATTATCGTTTTGATGCCAACCCCTCCGGAAAAGAGTTCATAAATACGGACCACCCCTGGTCCTATGATCTTGACCTGTTTGGAGAAGGATCTATCTTCCAGTATCTTAACAGAACCTCAACACACCGGGGCGCAGCTCTGCTCTCAGCGTACCTGAATAAAACTCCGGGGGACCAGACAGAAATTAGCAAAAGACAAAATATCTTACAGGAACTGACACCTGAATTGGATCTGCGACAACTATTTATTGCGAGGGCCAAGATGCTTGGAAAAAAACAGGATGAAGTAAGTGAGCTACTGGACTGGGTCAAAAAACCTACGTATATTAAGAAACATCCATGGTTAAAATATGTATCCATTGCGATGAGCATATTTTCACTTCTGACTATCATTGCAGGCATATTCGATTCGGGATATTTTCAATATTTACTATATATCGGACTCATTAACTGGTTCCTCTTATCTCCATTTCTGGCGAAGACCAATCGTTACCAGGTTCAGGTTTCCAAAAAACATTCATTCCTTGAAACATATTCGGAATTGCTTCAGATTATTTCAAAGCAAGACTTCAAACATCCTCGATTAGTAAGCCTTCAAGAGCTTTCAAAAGATGGATGCAAATCTATCAGGAAGCTTTCAACACTGCTTAATATTTTCGATCAGCGACTCAACCTCATAATGGGCTTTGTAATGAACAGCCTCTTCCTCTTCGATTTTCACATGGTAAGAAGATTATCTTCCTGGACCACAAAACACGCTGATCAACTGGAGGATTGGATGCATGTGATTTCTGAAGCAGATGCACTGTTTAGCCTTTCCGGATTTGCCTACAACCATACATCATTTAATTACCCTGAAGTTTCCGATGACAACAGAGGTTTCCAGGCAAAGAATCTGGGGCATCCCATGATTTCTAAAACCAAACGCATTGATAATTCAATTACAATAAATGATGAAAAGGTAGTCCTCATCACCGGAGCCAATATGGCAGGAAAATCTACATTTTTAAGAGCGGTTGGTGTGAACATGGTACTTTCGTATGCCGGTTGTCCGGTTTGTGCAGATCAATTTACTACAGGTACTTATGCCCTTTTTTCAAGCATGCGCACTGCAGATTCATTGAAGGATGAAGAATCATATTTCCTCGCTGAAATAAAGAGGTTGAAACGGATCGTTGACCAAATGGAAGAGGGCACTCCAATGCTTATCCTCCTGGATGAAGTGTTGAAAGGGACGAATACCACCGACAAGCAAAAAGGATCCAGAGGATTGATCAAGAAATCTATTAATCATGATATTGTCTGCTTCATTGCTACGCATGACCTTGCACTGGGTGATATGCAGGATCAATTCCCTGGTATTGTAGTAAACTATTGTTTCGAAAGTTACATCAAGGAGCTGGAGCTGACTTTCGACTATAAAATTCAGCCCGGTATTGCAAAAAATATGAATGCCAGTTTTCTTATGAAGAAGATGGGGATCATGGAGTAGAGAGGAAGTTTGGGGTTGAGTTTCAGAAAAAAAAAGATAAGCAGATAAATTGAAAGAAGTTAGTCTTGCTGAAAAGATAATAGTTGGTTTTAGTGACCTGGCCTGGGGAACACCGCTACTGATATTGTTACTTGGCGGGGGTATATTTTTTCTTCTTTATTCAAGATTGCTGCCTTTTCGATACTTCAAACATGCCATTGCAATTTTAAGGGGTAAGTACGACAATCCTGATGAACCCGGACAGATCAATCACTACCAGGCTCTCTCCACTGCCCTTGCAGCCACTGTAGGAATGGGAAACGTAAGCGGAGTGGCCCTGGCAATAGTCATGGGAGGTCCCGGTGCAATATTCTGGATGTGGATCAGTGCTATTCTGGGTATTACAACAAAATACTTCACCTGTACACTTGCTGTAATGTATCGGGGTAAAGACTCCAATGGCATTGTTCAGGGCGGACCAATGTATGTCATTGTTGAAGGATTGGGGAAAAACTGGAAGCCACTGGCTATCTTCTTCTCCCTGCTAGGAATGATTGGTGTATCACCCATGTTCCAGGCAAATCAGCTTACACAGGTAATCAGAGATGTTGTTCTCATTCCCAATCAGGTTCAGGCCGGCTTAGCATCAGACCTCATTACCGGAGTTCTTGTTGCCGCGTTGGTGGCACTTGTAATTTTTGGGGGTATAAAGCGAATAGGGAAAGTAACAGGAAGACTGGTTCCCTTCATGGTTGTACTCTATGTTCTGATTGTTATGTATATACTTTTCACCAATGCCAGTCAGATTATCCCGGGATTCCAATTAATCTTTCATGATGCTTTCCATGCCGATTCTGTGCTGGGTGGTGCCTTAGGAAGCATTATCATAACCGGTGTGAGAAGAGCGGCCTTCTCCAATGAAGCAGGAATAGGCACCGCACCTATGGCACATGGTGCTGCAAAAACCAATGAACCTGTTCGGGAAGGACTGGTGGCTATGCTTGGACCGGTAGTGGATACTATTATCATCTGCACCATGACCGCATTGGCATTGATAATTACAGGAGTATGGGTTGATACCGATGTGGATGGCATCACGCTAACTGCCCAGGCATTTGAAACTGCTATTCCTGGTATCGGAGCAATCTTACTCACCATCTGTGTGGCCGTATTCTCAATATCAACAATGATCTCATTTCCATACTACGGAACCAAGTGTTTCTCATTTGTTTTTGGAGCAAAATATTCAATTATTTATAAGGTAATCTACATAATTGCCATACCACTTGGAGCTGCTGCCACACTGGGATTCACAGTCGGTATATTTGATGGAGCCTATGCACTGATGGCATTCCCAACCATGATCTCAGCCCTGCTCCTTGCTCCGAAAGTGATGAAGGCATCGAAGAAGTATTTTAAGGACTTACAGGTGAAAAGGTAAAATGAAGAAACACGAATCTACTTAACCACACCCTCAATACTTCTTTTCATCTCCCTATATGTCAAAGGCTTATCCAATATAGCCCTCTTCCGATCAAGAATAAATATTGTAGGTGTCGCGTAGATATTGTAGTCAGAAGAACTTCTCCCCTCCCACCCCAATGGTTCATGTGCATTGATCCAGGGAAGCTGCATCTGATTTACCACACTTGTCCAGTTCAATTTTACAGTATCAATTGAAATCGCAACTACTTCAACATTTTCCGGTCGCTCGTTTAAATACCACTCTTTTATTTTAGGCAACATTCTCAAACAGTGTTCACAATGACTGGCCCAGAAAATCACCACTGTATAATCACTCTTCAGTTTACTCAGAATCACCTCCTTGTTATTGATATCCCTAAGCCTGAAATCAGAAGCAATAGCTCCAATCTCCATTTTCCGATACCCCTCCACCCGCTGCATAGCTAATTCAACTAAGTCCGTCGTACAAGTTTCATCAACATAATTATCAGCAATATAGGTTTGCACCCTTTCCATTTGAAATGAGTTGAACCCATCCAGTAAATATTCTACAACAAAAGATCTCACATCAGCATCTCCGGATACATTTGCCATTATAATATCAGTGGCTTCAATAAAGGCGTCCTCCTGCTGAGAATATGTATGAGACTGGTTTTTGTACAATGAGAGATACTCGATTATTTTAAAATTATAAACAGGTGAAAAGATCAGGTCCGGCTGATCAATAGGAGCCTTATCGAAAAAATGATACCTGAGAAAGTCCATACGCTCATCTCCCTTCAGATCAGGTTTGAGGATAAGCGAGCGATAAGCTTTGATAAGGACAGAGGCATAAAGATCAGGATTCCCTTTTGTAAGATTTACTATAAAATCATCACGATCCAGCTGAAGAGATAGAAAATGGTCACCCGCTTGCTTTAGAAAATCATCCTCCTCCGGGTATCTGTCAAACAATGGAAACAGTGCGCCCATCTTCTCTTCAAAACGTGTTTCATATTCCCGAAACTCTCCCAGCAAGTCGTTCTCTGCTGAATTTTCAAAAGTAACCGAAGTACTTATATCCCGAAAATCTGCAAAAATAGTAAACGACTCCTGCCACCACAAAAATTCAATAAATTGTCTCTCAACCGCATCACGACTATTAAAATCCGGACGGCCAAAATAGATACGATAAGTTCCGGGATGTTTTACTGATGGATAAGTAAAGTAAAAAGATCCATTAACAGATAGTATACTATCAATTATCGAATAGGATGCTTTTTGATATGATACCAGGTAGATAAACTGATCCGGTAGATTGCTTACAATGACATCTACAGTATAAATCTGATCGGAGAATACTTCACTTCTCAATGGATTCTCAACTGGATTACCAGCTCTGACATTGTTTCCCGAGGGTTCATTGCATTGAAATAACATTGAACCAAGAAATGCAATAAATATAATTGTTGTTGCTCTTTTCATGTGCGTATGAAATTAGTAAAACTCAGGAATAAAAAAAAATCACCACCTTTAAGCAAACAAAACAGCATTGAAAAACCCTGAGATCTTCATACACACCGGCATGGGACGAACCGGCTCCACCTTTCTTCAGTATAAGGTCTTTCCAAAGTTCGAAGGGATATGCTATACACAACGGACAAAGTTTCGCAGAGCAGTTCAAATAATCCAAAAAGGAAGACATAAAAAATACCTCATCTCCGGTGAGATGGAATACAAGAAGCTAGAGCGACATATGCGTGAATTCTCTTCCTATTTTCCCAATGCCAGACCAATCATCATTCTTCGAAGACATGATGAATGGATCGCTTCTCAATATCGACGATTTGTAAAAAGCGGACATGCCTTCAAATTCAATGAATTTTTCAATGTCAAAAATGACAATGCTTACTGGGAAAAAGAGTGGCTAAGATATATGGGGAATATTGAAATTCTCGAAAACTATTTTACCCATAAACCCATGGTATTCTTTTATGATGATCTCAGAAATGATCCTGCAAAATTTATCACTCAACTTGCTGAAGTTATGAGTGTAAAAGTGGATATTTCGGATATCAATCTTTCACCAAAGCACGCCTCATATAATGAAAAACAACTCAGGGCTGTCTATACAGTAAGCAAGAGAATTAAACTCGTAAAACACAAACCCTCCAGCTCAAAAACCATCAATGTTTTAATCAATCTCCTTAAAAATAGTATCCGCTATACCACTCTTTACACTGCTCCAATAATTCCGGATAGCTGGTTAAGCAGCGATGTTTTTTTGCCGGATTCTGAAGAGCTGACTGCCATAAAAAACTATTTCACTGAAGATTGGGATGCATGCAGGCAATATGCAGGTCAGAACAATCCCACCCTGACTGTTTAGCATAAAATTCCAATTCTTTACTACCAGAAAGCAACCCGGATAGTGAATTTGCGGTCTTAAACAAATAGTACCTATTTGACTTTACAAACAATATTCAATAATATGTATCTTCATACGGTAGCATTAAAACTTGAAAAATCATGAAAAGACTAATTTTACTTATCATAGCAGTATTGATTGTGCAAGCAGCACACACGCAAGTTCCGGATAAATTCAACTACCAGGCAGTGGTCAGAAATGATATGAGTGAGATACTCTCCGAACAGGATGTCCAATTCAAACTTAGCATCCTTGCAAATGACGCGACTGGTCAGCCCGTTTATTCAGAAACACACAATGTAACAACCAGTCCCCTGGGAATAGTCAATTTAATAATTGGCACCGGATCATCACGCATTGGAATTTTAGGCGCAATTGACTGGGGAGTAAGTGATTATTTTCTGAAAGTTGAATTGGACCCAACAGGTGGAGCCAGTTACAGAGACATGGGTACTTCACAGCTTATTTCAGTTCCTTATGCTATGTTCTCAGGTGCTGTAAATCAACCCATGAGTAAATTCACTGTAATGGCCGATAATGACCATGCAGTTGAGGAGGCGCTTTTCGAGGTAAAGGACCAATTTGGTAACACGCTTTTCGCAGTTTATCCGGAAGGGACAAGGGTTTATGTTGATGATTCGGATGGTAAAGGCATCAAAGGGGGTTTTGCGGTAGGTGGCTACAACAAAACCAAAGGAATGACAAATGAGTACTTTAGGATAACACCTGACAGTATCAGAATGTATATTGAAGAGCCCGTCGGAAAAGGAATTAAGGGAGGATTTGCCGTAGGTGGATATAACAAACTCAATAAAGGAGAGATCATCCCACACTTTTTCGTTAGCAGCGATAGTACTGAAGTCTATGTTAATGATCCGGTAAATGGGGGATTTAATGTAAAACTAAACGATCCTCAGGGCAAGGGAAGTCACAATGAAATCCTGAGTGTGAACGCTGAAAACAGTTACATTGGTTTCGAAGCAGGTTATGCGGATAGATCAGGAAAGTATAATTCTTATTTAGGTTATCGTGCTGGTTATCACAATATTAGCGGGTCTAATAACGTATATCTCGGGAATGAAGCCGGTTATGGTAACATGGGAAACCACAATATTTTTATAGGAAACCAGGCGGGAATGGAAGAATTGGGTGACGACAGACTCTATATTGAAAATGGAGCAAACGACCTGAATGGTGCTCTTATCTATGGTGAATTCGATACCGACAAAGTTCGTATAAACAATAGTCTGGGAATAGGAAGAAATGCCACTGACTATAATCTTGAGGTTGAGGGCAGTGCTTATAAAACCGATTCTGAAACATGGCTTACAACTTCAGACAGCAGAGTAAAAACAAACATCAGGAATATCGAAAATGCACGTGAGCAAATCATGAGGCTTCGTCCGGTAAGCTTTGAATATAATGAATATTGGAAAGCCAGAAATCCGGGGGTAAAAGATAAGACGTATTACAATTTTATCGCCCAGGAGTTCAAAGAAGTATTTCCCGATGCAGTGCAGCAAAGCAGTGAACTACTGGAGGGCGATGATGAAAATCTCTATCTTATGAGCAATACACCCGCTATCATTGTCTCTGTTAAGGCTGTTCAGGAGCTCATTGAGGAGAATAGAGAGCAACAAATACAGATTGAAGAGCTGAAAAAGGAGGTCCTTGAGTTAGCAGATATGAAAACCCGGCTGGAAAAACTAGAACAACTCATGGGACAGATGGCGGTTGCTGAATAAATGATCTTTACAGAATCAACCGGTAGCTGATAGCTCATACCAAGTTGATTCCTTCAGATTGGATTTCAATTTTCCTCTGCTTATAAAGCGCTCCAATTGCCTTCTTGAATGCCTTCTTGCTCATACTGAATTTAGAATATATTTCTTCTGGTGAGCTCTTATCTGTAATGGATAATTCCCCGTCATTTTCTAAAAGAATTTTAAGGATCAATTCACTATTCGGATCGTTAGACTTCTCATAACCAATAGCCTGCAACGAAATATCAAGTTTATTATCTTCACGTATCTTCTTCACATAACCCTTAAGCTTATCACCTATATTTAGCTCCCGGAAAATCTCATTTTCAAATACCAGACCAATATGCACATTATTTACAATCACATTATAACCTATGTCTGTCTTGTGCATCACCAACAAATCTACCTCCTCATTTTCCCTTACAGATAAAACTTCATTCTGAAGGAATTTCTCCAACCTATTGCTGGCATAGAGTCTGTCAGTTTTTTTATCGATACTCATATAAACAATATACCACCTGTTCTCCTCCATTCTCATTTTCTGCTCTCTGAATGGAACCAATAGCTCTTTTGCAAGTCCCCAATCGACAAAAGCACCTACATTTGATACCGAGGTAACCTGTAGAAAAGCAAATTCATCAAGCAAAATTTTTGGAACCAGGTTCGTGGCAATCTTTCTCCCCTCATTGTCCAGGTAAACAAACACCTTTAATTCATCATCGGTCTCATAACGCAAGGGACTGTACTTATTGGGAAGCAATACATCTTCTCCTTCATCAGTTTCGAGGAAGAGTCCAACCCTGGTTGTTCGCTTAATCTTAAGCGTATTATATTTTCCTATTTCTATCATTGTTTACTATTTACTGTGCAAAGATACATTGAAATTTATCTAATCTACATAGTTAACTTTTTCGTAATGCGGGGTGTGGAGTGCTCTATTGCGCACAATTCACACAATACAAACTTTCAGGTCTAAATAGAATCCTCTCAACAGGAATTGGATTTCTGCACTTCAGACAAAGTCCGAAATCTTTTGTGCCGAAATTTAACAACACCTGATTCAGGTTCCGCAATTTCTCTT
>JAUUZQ010000058.1 GCA_030589895.1 Bacteroidales bacterium | reverse complement strand
TTACATGCCGGCTATAATTATGCCGAAACCATTGAAGCGCTTTCCACAACATTTAATGTGGATCCCGTAAAGAATAAAAAAGGTCTCTTCAGAAATATTACAGGAAATCAGGCAACAGCCTGGGGACTGCTCGCTGCTGCCGAGAAGGCTGGATTGAAACTCTTCCTGGGTTCTTATCCTATTACTCCTGCAACTGAGATCCTTCAGGAGATTACCAAAAGAAAACACCTGGGTGCTATCGCATTTCAGGCAGAGGATGAAATTGCAGGAATCTGCTCCTCCATTGGAGCATCATTTGTCGGACGACTTGCAGTTACTTCCACATCAGGTCCGGGACTCGCTCTAAAAGGGGAAGCCATCGGACTTGCAGTGATGACAGAGTTGCCACTGGTGGTTGTGAATGTGCAGCGTGGCGGACCGTCAACCGGATTGCCTACCAAGACCGAGCAGGCGGATCTCCTGCAGGCATTGTACGGAAGAAACGGGGAGTCACCATGTATCGTTCTGGCGGCTTCAACACCGGCGAACTGTTTTTACTATGCTTATGAAGCAGCCAAGCTTTCACTGGAGCATATGACACCTGTCATTCTTTTAACAGATGGTTACCTTGCAAATGGTTCTGAGCTTTGGAACATCCCCTGGACAAAAGATCTGGCAGACATAACACCACCACTGGTAAAAGATAATGACACTGATTATGAGCCTTATAAGCGTGATGAGGAGAGGCTGAACAGATTGTGGGCAGTGCCCGGACAAGATGGTTTGCGTCACCGTATCGGCGGACTTGAAAAGCAGGATATTACCGGTGAGGTATCTCACGATCCTATGAACCATGAGATCATGGTGAAGCACCGCAAAGCAAAAGTAGAGAAGGTTGCAGATTTTATTCCTGAACTGGAAGTGATTGGCGAACAGAGCGGTGACCTGCTGGTTATCGGATGGGGTGGAACCTATGGTGCTTTGGTTACTGCCGTAATGGATATGCAGAAAGAGGGTGCAAGTATCGGACTGGCCCAATTTAATTACATATATCCACTGCCAAGAAATACAGAGGAGATTCTGATGAAATTCAAGAAGATCATCATTTGTGAAATTAACATGGGACAGATGGCAATGCACATGCGATCAAGCTTTCCGAAGTATGAATATCTTCAGTATAACAAGGTGCAGGGATTGCCATTCTTTATCTCTGAATTGAAGGAGAAATTTGGAACTTTACTTGAAGATGTTAAGTAAAAAGTGGCACCAAACCCTTAAAGAATTGTTTTTGTAGGTTGCAGGCATGCCTGCAACAAAAAGAAGTCAAAAGAAAAATGGAAAATATGTCAGAAGAAAAAAATATATCTCATCTTATTACAAAGAAAGATTTCACAGTCGATGGTACTGTTAAGTGGTGTGCCGGTTGTGGTGCACATGCGGTTCTGTCATCTGTGAAGAATGTATTGCCGGAAACAGGTGTCAAAAAAGAAGACGTGGTTTTTGTCTCCGGAATTGGTTGCTCATCCAGGTTTCCCTACTATATAAATACTTATGGATTTCATAGTTTGCACGGAAGAGCATCAGCCATTGCTTCAGGAGTTAAGGTGGCGAATCCTAATCTGAGTGTATGGGTTGTTACAGGTGATGGCGATAGTCTGGCTATCGGTGGAAACCATTTCATCCATATTCTGAGAAGGAATATCAATGTAAATATCCTTCTCTTTAACAACAAGATCTACGGACTTACAAAAGGACAGTACTCTCCCACAACACCAAAGGGAAGTGTTACCAAGACTTCGCCTGACGGAACCATTGAAAATGCATTCCAGCCGGGTGAATTGGCCATGGGAGCGCAGGGAACATTTTTTGCACGTGTGGTAGATTCTGATCCGAAGATGATGAAGGATGTATTCGTACAGGCAGCATTACACAAAGGAACATCCCTTGTGGAGATTCTGCTCAATTGTGTCATCTTTGCAAATGAGGTTCATAAGGATATCACGGGAAAAGAGGTGCGCAACGACCATCAGATTTACCTGAAGCATGGTGAACCAATGATATTTGGTAAAGAGGGTAACAAGGGGATCCGAATGATAAATAACCAGTTTGAAGTTGTGACAATTGGCGAAAATGGTATCACCGTGGACGATCTGATGATTCACAATGCAAAGGATGGGAATGACGATACACATTATAGATTGGTACGCATGGGATTACCGGAATTTCCGGTTGCAATGGGCGTAATTCGCGCAACAGATTCAACAGTTTATGAATCAATGATGCACGAGCAGGTAACGCACGCCGAGGAAACCAGCAAGATTACGACAGTAGACCAGTTACTTCGAAGCGGAAACGTCTTCGAAATAAATGAATAGAGCCCTAAGCAGCCCCTTTATCACATTGTTGCATTGTTGCATTGTTGCATTATTACATTGTCGCATTGTCACATTATCACATTAATTCATTGCCATGAAGCCTCGTTCAGAAGAAGATATCCAACGGCTTATAGCCGAGCGAAAAGAACGTCTGAAAGAGCTGACTTGCATCAACCAAACGAACCAGATAATTAAGGAAAACCGTGCGGTTGTTGAAACCCTTAACCAGATCGTGGGGATCCTTCCAAAAGCATGGCAATATCCCGAGATGACAGTTGCAAGGATTCGCCTGGATGAAAATTCATATACCAGTAAAGGTTTTCGTGAGAGTAAATGGAGACAATTCCAGCGCTTTACCACACTTGATGAAAAGGAGGGGAAGATCGAGATTTTCTACCTGAAGGAGTTTGTTGAGCTTGATGAAGGACCTTTTTTGAAGGAGGAGCGCCAGCTTATTGATAACCTCGCCAGTATCATATCAAATTACCTGAACACTGTTGAGGCCAGGAAGATTCTGAAGATTACTGAAGATCAGGATACCATTCGTACCGAGCTGAATGAGTTTCAGAAACCCGGTCAGGTAAATTCAAGGAAGCTGCTTCAGAAATTCCTCAGCAAGCAAAATGCAAACAGAGATATTTTTCACGATCTCATGCCCTATAAGGTGAAGGAAATCCTGCTTGTGGCAACCCTTTATGATGCCTTCAGCATTGAGAAGGAGGGACGATTTTCCGAACATATTCTTGGTGAATATCATCAGCTTAACCTTACCTCTATGCCCCGTGTTACGGGCGTTTCGAATTATGAAGAGGCGATGGAGCAGCTTACCACACGCCATTTCGATCTTGTGATCCTCATGATTGGCGCAGATAAGATAACGCCGATGCAGATTGCCGGCACAGTGAAGAGAGAGTATCGCTATATTCCAATTTATGTGCTGGTAAATAACGACAGGGAGGTTTCTGCATTCAAACTCTTAAATCCGACATTGAGCAACATCGATAAGCTCTTTGTATGGAATGGCGATTCAAGCGTATTCTTTGCCATGGTGAAACATCTTGAAGACCTGGTGAATGTGGAGAATGACACCCAGATCGGAATGGTGAAGGTTATTCTGCTGGTGGAGGATTCCGAGATGTATTACTCAAGATACCTTCCACTGCTCTACAATATTGTGATGGAGCAAACCAAGCGGATTATTGAGGATGTTAGTACTGATGAGCTCTTCAAGGTGCTTCGTCTGCGTGCCCGTCCTAAAATCTTACTGGCAAGCAATTATGAAGATGCCCTGGAAATCGTAAAAAAGCACCAGGATAATCTTCTCTGCATGATTACGGATGTGAAATTCAGCAAGGATGGGGAACTGGATGAGAATGCGGGATTTATTCTTGTGAACCAGGTGAGGGAAATTATCAAGAGCCTTCCAATGGTTATACAATCTTCAGATATCCATAATGCCAAAAGAGCATTTGATCTGAAGAGCACCTTTATTAATAAGAATTCAGAAACCCTGTTGCAGGATATCAGGAATTTTATTTCTCACCATCTTGGCTTTGGCAATTTTGTCTATAAGGATGCTACCGGGAAGAAAATTGCAGAGGCAAAATCGCTGAAGGAGTTTGAGCATCAGCTCATGAAGATTCCTTTGGAGTCGCTGGTTTTTCACGGAAAACGAGATCATTTTTCTCTCTGGTTAATGGCTCGCGGGGAGATCAAGATCGCAAAGATGATCCATCCGGTGAAGGTGACTGACTTTAAAGCGCCGACTGAATTCAGGTCTTACCTGCAGTATGTCATTAAGAAATACCGGAATGAATCCAATACCGGCAAGATTGTCAATTTTGAAGAGTCGGCCTTGCTGGATGAGTCAAATATTGTAAGCCTGGGAACTGGTCCGCTGGGAGGTAAAGGACGTGGATGTGCATTCATCAATACACTTATTTACAATATTAATTTCCCGGACATTCTTCCTGACCTGAATATCCGGACACCCAGAACCAGTATTGTAGGTACCGATGAATTCGATATTTTTATGGAGAGGAACGCCTTACATGATGTAGTCTCCAAAGATTACTCATATGAAGAGATCCGCAGGCTTTTTTCTGATGGAGACCTTTCCTTCAACCTTGACAAGAGACTGAAGGCCTTGCTGAAATTATTGAACCGTCCCCTGGCCATTCGTTCCTCCAGTTTGCTGGAAGATTCAACAATGCAGCCATTTTCAGGTATTTTTGACACCTATTTGATTCCAAATAATGATCCTTCGTTCAATGTTCGTCTCAAACAACTTTGTGAATGTGTAAAACTGGTATTTGCCTCCATTTTTTCTCCCCATTCACGTAGTTATTTTGAAGCCATTAACTTTAAGCTGGAGGAGGAGAAGATGGGTGTGGTGATCCAGGAGGTTGTGGGAACTGTTCATGGTGATTATTTTTATCCGCATGTCAGCGGGACCGCTCAATCGCATAACTATTACCCGGTGGCACACATGGAGCCTGAAGATGGATTTGCACTGGCTGCGTTGGGGCTTGGCCATTATGTTGTGAATGGAGAGAAGGCTTATCGATTTTCACCTGCCTATCCTGTCCTGGAAGTCAGCTCTCCCATGAATCAGTTCAAGGATTCCCAGGTCAAATTCTTTGCATTGGATATGCAACAGTCGGATGTAGATTTCGTGAAAGAGGGCTCAGAGGCGAATCTTTTAAAACTGGATATTTCCGTTGCAGAAAGTGACAATGTGCTGAAACATCTTGCTTCAGTATACGATCCTGAAAATGACCGGATCGATCCTGGAATCTCTCTACCAGGACCCAGGATACTCAATTTTGCAAATATCCTGAAATACGAGTACGTTCCCCTGGCAAAAGCCATTTCATTGATACTGGATGTTGGAAAAGAAGCATTGGGATCGCCCGTGGAGATTGAATACGCCCTGGATCTTGACAAAGCAGAAAACGGGAAGCCATCGTTTCATTTGCTTCAGATAAAACCCATGCTTGGAACAGGGGTTGAGCATATATTTAATTTCGATAAAATTGATAAGAAATCCATGTTGATCTATGCTGAGAAAAGCATGGGCAATGGGAAAATTGATGATATCTATGAGATTGTTTTTGTGAAGACGGAGGTATTTGACAGGATCAGGACGAAGGAGATTGCTGCAGAGATTGAGGAGATGAACAAGAAGATGGTGAAGAAGAACAAGAACTATATTCTTATTGGTCCCGGACGATGGGGAACACGCGATCCATTTATAGGAATTCCAGTCAACTGGTCGCAAATATCCAATGCAAAAATTATTATTGAAACCAGTCTGGAAGATTTCCCACTGGATGCTTCGCTGGGTTCACACTTCTTTCATAACGTTACCTCGATGAATGTCGGTTATTTCAGTATACAGCATGAATCGTCAACTTCATTTATTGATTGGGATAAATTAAATGGACAGAAAGTTGTGGAAGAGACAGAATTCCTGAAATTGATTAATTTTAAGGAGCCTCTTTGCGTTCTTATGGATGGAAAGAAGAGAGTGTCAGCTATTTTAAACAAGGCATGCAAGTATGGTGAACTTGAAGAGAATTAATCCTTATGGAAAGTACATATAGAGATCCAGGTCGTCCTATCATTGATTTCAGTCACACTGCATTCAATTTGCTTATGCAGACCCGCATCAGAAAGGTGCTGATCATCAGTAGTAACTACGATTTCTTTATGCTGGAGGAAGACGGAAGGATTGATGAGCAGATCTTCAATGAATATGTCTCCCTGAATCTCAGGTATCCTCCCACTTTTATCCAGGCAAATACCTCCCTGGAAGCCATGGAGATCCTGGAAAGTCAGGAGATCGATCTGGTCATAGAGATGCTGAATATTGCGGATATTGATCCATTTGTCCTGGCACACAGGATCAAGGCAAGTTTTGTGGAGATTCCCATCGTAGTGCTTACCCATTTTAACCGCGAAGTGAGTTTAAGGCTGGAGAAGGAGGACCTGTCAGCTATAGACTATGTTTTTTGCTGGTTGGGAAACACAGATCTGCTCTTGGCCATCATCAAGTTGATAGAAGATAAGATGAATGCTGATCACGATATCGAAGAGGTTGGGGTTCAGACAATTATGCTTGTTGAAGATTCCATCCGTTACTCATCGACCTATCTTCCGGAGCTGTATAAGATCATTCTTCAGCAGTCGAGGGAATTTATGAAAGAGGCGCTCAACGATCACCAGAAAATGTTGAGGATGAGGGGGCGTCCAAAAATTCTCCTTGCACAGACCTATGACGAGGCCCTGGAGCTCTATCAAAAGTATCAGTTTAATATGCTGGGAATCATTTCGGATGTCAGCTTTAAAAAGAACCAAAAGCGGGATGCAAAGGAGAAACTTGGACTACAACTGGTGCAGCAGGTGCGAAAAGACAATCCATATATGCCGGTCTTGCTTCAATCCTCAGATATGTCGAATGAAAAACTGGCTCATGACCTGAAAGCCGGATTCATCCATAAATACTCCAAATCCCTTTCTATAGATTTGCGCAATTATATCATCAGTAATTTTGCATTTGGAGAGTTTATTTTTATTGATCCGGATAACGGTGAAGAAGTGGCAAGAGCAGCAAATCTGCAAACATTTCAGCAAAGGATCAAAGACATTCCAGATCGTGTTCTCACTTTTCATGTTGAAAGAAATGATCTTTCCAAATGGCTGAATGCCAGGGCTATATTCCCTGTTGCTCAGTTATTTAAATTTTTAACAAAGGATGACTTTCAGAATATTGATGATGTACGGTCTTACCTCTATGAAGCCATTGCGAGTTTCAGGATAAGTAAGGGCAGAGGGATAATTTCAGAATTTGACAGGAAGACTTTTGATGAGTATAAAACTTTTTCGAGGATAGGAGAGGGGTCTATCGGGGGAAAGGCCAGGGGATTGGCGTTTATCGATACAGTGATACAGAAGTATAAGTTGTTCAGTAAGTACGAAAATGTAACTTTCACTGTGCCGAAAACAGTAGTCCTCAGTACAGATGTATTCGATAAATTCATGGAGATGAATGACCTGTACAAGATAGGTCTGTCCGACAGATCTGATGAAGAGATCCTGGATCATTTCGTGAATGCCCGTTTTCCCGGTGAGCTTCATCAGGATTTGTACACACTTATTTCCTATGTGAATGCACCTTTGGCTATACGTTCCTCGAGTAAGTTGGAAGATTCACATTATCAGCCATTTGCAGGAATTTATTCCACCTATATGATTCCTGTGAATCACGATGATACGGCGCATACCATGGAACTGCTAACCATTGCCATCAAATCGGTGTATGCTTCAGTGTACTTCAAAAGCAGTAAAGCATATATTGCAGCAACTGCAAATGTTATCGATGAAGAAAAAATGGGCATTGTACTTCAGGAAGTATGTGGTTCTGCATATGATAATCGTTATTACCCAACATTCTCAGGTGTTGCCAGGTCAATAAACTTTTATCCAATTGCACCTGAAAAGCCAGAAGACGGCATTGCAAAGATCGCCTATGGATTGGGAAAATACATTGTAGACGGAGGTTTGTCTTTGAGATTTTCACCAAAATACCCCAATAAAATTCTTCAGCTCTCTTCAGCCAAGTCTGCACTTAAGGAGACACAAAAACATTTCTTTGCATTGGATATGGATGAAAAGAATTTTAGAGCATCAACAAATGATGCTGTTAATCTCCTGAAGATTCCTGTGAAGGATGTTGACAATGATTCATCCCTGAAACATGTGATGTCTGTTTACGATTATGAGTCGGATATGCTTCGTGATGGAATAAGTTACAAGGGAAAGAAAGTCCTCACATTTGCGGGTGTGCTTCAGCATAAGAGCTTTCCACTGGCTGAGATTCTCAGTGACATGCTGGAGATCGGACAGAATGAGATGAACCTTCCAATAGAGATTGAGTTTGCAGTAAACTTGCATGACCTGAAGGAGCAGCCACATTCTTTTAACCTCTTACAGATACGACCCATTGTGGAATCAGATCAGGATAGTGAAATTCAGATAGATGAGGTTGACAAGGAGAAGACCATTGTTTGTTCAAAAACGGCCCTTGGGAATGGTAAGTTTCCTGGATTATACGACCTGGTCTATATCAAGCCCGAGTCATTTGATCCTGCACGAAGCAGTGAGATTGCATTAAAAGTGGAGGAGCTGAATATCGCTTTCCGTGAAGCTGAACTCAACTATGTGCTTATTGGTCCGGGACGCTGGGGCTCTTCAGATCCGTGGTTAGGCATACCTGTAAAATGGTCACAGATCTCTGAAGCACGCGTGATCATCGAATCGGGATTGGAGAATTACCGTATCGATCCCAGTCAGGGTACACATTTTTTCCAAAACCTTACCTCCTTTCGGGTAGGCTACATGACCATTAATCCGTTTATCAACGATGGGTTTTACAATACTGAATATCTTGACAAGCAGAAGGTGCAGTATGAAGACGATATCATTCGCCACATAAGATTTGACTCACCCATGGAAATTAAAATTGATGGAAAGAGCAATCGTGGGATAATTTTGAAACCTGGCTCCTGAGGAGTGAGATATCATTCCCGTTATAGATATGTCGCACCTGCGGCGCTATCCCCATCCTCCCTTCCCCTTTTAAACCTTTTCCCTTCTTTGTTGTTTTATTACCCAAACAATCATATTACGAAAAACCGACCTCAAAATCTTACCCTATGAAAAAACGTGATTTTATCAAAACCTCAATCGTATTAGGCGCTGGGGCACTGTTTTCTGCACCGCTAATCAGTTCATGTGCCAATGGCAGCAGTAAATCTGCTCCACTTTTAGCCTCCCTCGTTCCGAATGGAGAAGCTGGATTTGAACAGAAAGAACTTTCTTATTCTTTTGATGCACTTGAGCCCTACATTGATGCGCAGACCATGGAGCTCCATTATGGAAAACACCATGCCGGTTATACGCGAAAATTTAATGCCGCACTTGCCGCAGATGGAATCGAGTCAACAGATATCTATGAGATATTTGCAAACGTTTCGGAATATTCTGCAGGGGTAAAGAACAATGGTGGAGGATACTTTAATCATTCATTGTACTGGCAGTTTATGTCACCCGATGGTGGTGGTTCACCTGAAGGAAAATTGCTTTCAGCTATTGAGAAGTCATTCGGATCATTTGATGAATTCAAGAAACTATTTTCCAATGCTGCAGCAACGCAATTTGGATCAGGCTGGGCCTGGCTGGTCCTCGATGAAGAGGGAAATCTGCAGGTGACAGCCATGCCAAATCAGGATAATCCACTCATGGATGTCGCTACCGTTAAGGGTACACCGCTGTTAAACATCGATGTATGGGAACATGCCTATTACCTGAATTATCAGAACAGAAGGACAGAGTACATTGCAAATTTCTGGAATATTGTGAACTGGAGATTTGTAGAGAAGCTTTTTGAGGAAATGAGTTAATGCTGAGATCCCGGCGGGATCAAATCAATATGTTAGAATAATTCGAGTCTTCAGGGATCAGCACGCTGAAAAGCTAAAGCTTTTAATTCCTGGTCTGATCTGGATATTCCGTATTTGGATGCTATAATTCTCCAGTTTCTGACAGAAGATTTAACTTCTGTAATTATTTCCTTCGCTCTATTTTCGTCTAATCGAAAAAACTCACGAACATCCAAAGCAAGATTTATATCAAGAGCGTTGTCAGTATCAGATATATTTAACTTCAAACCAGTACCTGTTTCAACTGGATTAATGTCATAGGCCGGGGACAACAACCAACCTCTTTCGCTCAGGATAAATCCGTGATTTCTAAGATGATCGTCTGTGTTTGAAACACAAATACTAAACACAATCCTGCGCCATAGCTCCTCGAGATCCTGATCAACACTGGCCCCATGAGTCATAATGAATTCAACCAATTCCAGATAGCTTGCCCCTTCCACATGATCCTGTCCATCTTTATAAGCTAACATAGTCATTGCTGAAGCAAAGTGTAATCTCTCGTTGCTTTCAGTCCTATCAAACCTCCTACTTAGAAAGGTATAGTAATTTGATGAGAATTTTTGGGCTTTAGATTCGGCCATGTTTATACCAGCAGCAATAGCCAATTCATAAGTAACAATTTCCCATCCACCAATATCTCCCTGATCACCTCTACTTGGAAATTTGGCGATCCATAAGCTACCATCCATATCTACAATACTTGCCTTTGGTCGCGCCCCACCCAATGATGCACCTGGAGCTACAAGCATTCTTAACCAATTGAGATACTCAGGATTATGAATTGCATCATCTTCTTCCAAACGCAAACTAATCTGCTCTAATTCACCCAGAGAGGTCCATGGAGGACTTGCTAATTCCCGGTTGTCATTTAAGAATGAGCCATCTTTATCTGATTTGAATCTGAGTGCCCCCATTCTATGACCGTCATAAACTCCTAATAGATAGTCTGTCTCAAATAATTTTTGTTCAGTCCTGTTCTCAACTCGTGCTAATGCAGCCTCACGTTTCCTCATAAGAATGCGCCCCCAACGATCTGGGGAAGAATCTAAAAATATTCCAAAGTTCTCCTGGTCTTCGTTTAGATAATGTAAACCTGAGTATAATTGTAAATTGGGGTCAAGAAGTTGTGAGGATCCATTTTTTAGCCATTCATTGTTATATTCAAAAGAAAATACTTCATTCCCTCTCAATTTCTCGGAATATTGAATTCCCATCAAAATTGGATCACTCATGCCCTTCCAATGTGCGTATACAAACAATGTTCGTTTACTACCTGACCTGCCCATTATAAATTCTTTCTTTTTGGTGCGCGTACATTTGTACTGATCTGAGCATCTTGTAATTTCCTGCCTAACTTATCATCTTTAGCAATAAGAAGCAAGTCCTTTTCTAAACCTAATATTTGCAATACAAGTAAATATGATCCAATACTTACTGTTGGGGAACCCTTCTCTATTGCCACCAGAGTTGGTCTGCTGATATTCGCACGCTCAGCAACTTGCTCCATGCTCAGCCTTCTCCTTAATCGTGCTAGTTTGATATTATCCCCCATTTCGACAAGAATCTTTCTTGTCTTAGGCAGGATTATTATTTTCTTTTTAGTCATAATGTAAAATATAATTTACAAATATAGTTCTTTTTGTTAATTATATTTTACATTAAAGAAAATATTTTGAATCTGATAGCTTGATGAGTCAAGGAGTTAATGAGCTAATAAGTCAATGAGCTAATAGCTGTGATCTCTTCTGGGGGAAGGGTTGCATTATTGCATTATTACATTGTCGCATTGTCGCATTGTTATCTTGTTACCTTGATTCATGTTCTTAATCATATTCAAATAGTTTGGTAGTCTGATACTAAAGAGACAATTTTACACTAGACAACAATTGTTCTGAAAACCGACGATGTTGTCGAGTGACTTTAGTACCCACAATTAAAAATAATACGCATGAATGTTGATTTAATAATGAACGAATTGGTGAAGAAGAATCCGGGAGAAGTTGAATATCACCAGGCTGTTCGCGAAGTACTTGAATCGATTGAAGAGGTATATAACGAAAATCCTCATTTTGAATCTGCGAAAATTATTGAACGTCTGGTAGAGCCCGACAGGGTGATGACATTCAAAGTTCCCTGGGCGGATGATCAGGGAACAATTCATGTGAACCGGGGCTTCCGCATTCAATTTAACAATGCCATTGGTCCCTATAAAGGGGGATTGCGTTTTCACCCAAGTGTGAACCTCAGTATTCTCAAGTTCCTGGGATTTGAGCAGATCTTTAAAAACAGCCTTACTTCACTGCCAATGGGTGGTGCAAAAGGTGGTTCCGATTTTGATCCCAAGGGAAAATCAAACTCAGAGATTATGCGCTTCTGCCAGTCACTTATGCTGGAGTTGTGGAATATCATTGGCCCTGATACGGATGTGCCGGCAGGAGATATTGGTGTTGGCGGACGGGAGATTGGATATCTATATGGCTTTTACCGCAAGCTGGCCAGGGAAAATACAGGTATTTTAACGGGAAAAGGAATTAACTGGGGAGGATCACTGGTTCGTCCGGAGGCTACAGGCTTTGGTTGTGTATATTTTGCCAAGGAGATGCTGGCCACAAAAGGTGAGACATTTCAAGGGAAGAAGGTTGCTATTTCAGGATTTGGAAATGTAGCCTGGGGTGCTGCTCTGAAAGTAAGCGAGCTGGGTGGTAAGGTAGTTACAATTTCAGGTCCGGATGGTTATATCCATGATCCAGAGGGTATTTCAGGAGAAAAGATAGAATTTATGCTCGAGTTGAGAGCAACAAATGATGATATTGTAGCTCCATATGCACTGGAGTTTGATAGCGGTCAATTTATCCAGGGAAAGCGTCCGTGGGAAGTGAAAGTAGATATTGCTCTGCCATGTGCGACACAGAATGAACTGAATGAAGAAGATGCTCATCACCTGATAGACAATGGTTGTTGGTGTATTTGTGAGGGTGCCAATATGCCTTGTACACCGGAAGCGGTTGAAGCATTCCAGTCAAAGGGAATTCTGTTTGCACCCGGAAAAGCGGCCAACGCAGGTGGAGTGGCAACATCAGGTCTGGAGATGGCACAAAACTCAATGAAGATCAACTGGAGCAGAAAAGAGGTTGATGACCGTCTGCATCATATCATGACCAGCATCCATGAAAACTGCGTGGAGCACGGAACAAATGAAGAAGGTTATGTTGACTATGTAAAGGGGGCTAATATCGCGGGCTTTCTGAAAGTCGCGAACTCAATGGTTGATCAGGGATTGGTGTAGGATAGCTAATGCGACAATGCGACAATGCAATAATGCAACAATTGTCGCATTATGACATTTACTGTTTAAAAAGATACTCTTTAAACCACGCGTAATCCTTTGGCATAAGCACACTAACTTTCTCTCTCGAGGAAAAAGCCTCCAACCTTTCGGGGAAAGCCACTTCCTGGCCTATTTCTTCATTGACGACTTCACTAAATTTTGCTGGGTGGGCTGTTTCGAAGAAGATAGAAGTGTAATCAGGATTATCATTGAGAAACTCCTTTGAAGCTTTGTATCCTGTGGCTCCGTGTGGGTCAAGAATATATCCTGTATTCCTGAATACTTCCCCAATGCATGTTCTTATCTGATCGTCGCTATAGCTATAGCCTTTAATATGACTGGTGAGTCTGCTATGGTCATTGTTAAAAATATCCAGTACCCTTTCGAAATTACTTGGCGCACCAACATCCATGGCATTGGCAATTGTACTTACTGATGCCCGTGGCTTGTACACTCCTGTTTCAAGATATTCAGGAACCACATCGTTTGCATTGGACGCAGCCAGGAAGGTATGAACCGGCAGACCCATCTCCCTGGCAATCAGTCCGGCAGTGAGGTTTCCATAATTTCCGCTGGGCACAGCCATCACAAGTTTGTCTGTGTTTACCTGGCTCCATCCCCTGAAATAATAAAAAGATTGTGGCAGAAACCTGGCTAAATTGATGGAATTGGCAGAGGTGAGATTGATCTTTCCCCTGAGAGAATTATCTGAGAATGCAGCCTTCACCAGTGCCTGACAATCATCAAATGAACCATCCACTTCGAGTGCAGTGATGTTTTTACCAAGGGTCGAAAATTGCTTTTCCTGGAGCGGACTAACCTGACCGGATGGATAGAGGACATGTACTTTTATTCCTTCCATGCCAAGAAATGCATTTGCCACCGCACTGCCGGTGTCTCCCGATGTTGCTACCAGGACATGCACCAATTCAGATTCTCCATGTGTGAAATATTGAAGCAACCTGGCCATAAATCGCGCTCCCACATCCTTAAATGCGAGGGTTGGGCCATAAAATAGTTCTAAGGAATAGATATTGTCATCGACCTGCTTGAGCGGTGTATCAAAATCGAGCGCATCCTTAACAATCCTGGTAAGTTCAGCTTCCGGGATGTCTTCCCCAAATAATTTTTGAGAAATAATAAGACCCGTTTCTGCCAGATTGGATAACTTGATCTTCTCCATCTCTTTTCTGCTTAGCACAGGAAATCTCTCAGGCATATACAATCCCTTGTCAGTGGCAAGTCCTTGAATAACAGCTTCTTTTAACGAGGCTGTATTTGTTTTGTCTCTGGTAGAATAGTATTTCATCTGTCTTAACTTGACTAATCGCTCTCGCTTGCTTATAAAATTATCCGGTTATCCGACAACCGGCCTGACTCACAGTGGAAATATAGTACTCGCTCTTAATATTATGATCAGCAAAATGCCTCTTCATTAGTTCTGCAACTGAAGTGGCGATATCTTCACTTCTGCAGAGGGAAAACAGTGATGGTCCTGAGCCTGAAATTCCGGTTCCCAGCGCTCCCTCTTCCAGTGTAAGTTTCTTTAATTTTTCAAACTCGGGTAGTTTTTTTGATCTGATGGGTTCGGCAAAAACATCTGTTATTGACCGACCGATCAGTGCATGGTCGTTCGTTGTCAGACCTGCAACCAGACCAGCCAGATTTCCTGCCTGTATGAGTGCAGTTTTCAATGGTATATTTTTTGGAAGCAGCTCCCTTCCTTCTTTGGTTTTGAATTCCAGATCAGGATGTATGATCGCACAATAGAGATCGTCGGGAAAGGGAAGGTGTTTAATATCCAATGGATCATATCCGCGAATAAGTGTAAATCCACCAAGCAAAGCAGGAGCAATATTATCGGCGTGGTAGGAACCACTCGCAAATACTTCACCCTCCATGGCAAAAGGCAATAATTGAGGCGTTGAAAACGGACTTCCCAGTATTTCATTTATTCCAACCACTGCGGCGACACAACTGGCAGCTGATGAGCCGATTCCACTTCCCGGTTTGATTTTCTTTGTAAAAATGAGGTCAAATCCATCTGTAATATTGAGCTCCTCCAATAAGGAAACGGCAGAAATAGAAGCAATATTTTTTGAGGGATCCATTGGCAGATCGATACCCGATTCATTGATGAGCCTTAGCTCCCCGATATCATTTCTTCTCACTACAATCTCATCACCCGGATTCTCCAGGGCGAAACCCAGAAGGTCGAAACCGGGGCCAACATTTGATACTGTGGCAGGGCAAAAGACTGTTACTTCAGTTTTCACAATTTATATTAAATTAAAAATTTATCCGTTTCATTTTCCGGGTTTTTAACTTTGGTTTAGCTGAAGGAATACCTCTTCTGTAAGGTCTGTCAGCGACGATAGTATTATATCTGATGCTCCGAAACGGGGATCTTCTGAGAAATGCTTGTCGGGCACTGCGATTGTTTTCATCTTTGCTGCTTTGGCTGCAATTAAGCCATGAAATGAGTCTTCCAGGGCAAGACAGTTAATTGCATCTACATTCAATTTTTGAGCTGTCTCCAGGTATACTGCGGGATGCGGCTTGCCATATTTTTCAAATTCAGCAGATACTATCACGCTGAAGTAGTGATGAAGATCAAATTTTTTAAGGAAAGCGTTGATCAGATCCATGGTTGATGAGGAGGCAAGTGCAAGCGGTAAGCCCTTCCGTCTAAAAAACTCGAGAGACTCTATTGCTCCGTTCATCAATACTGCTCCATTTTTGAAAAAATCCAGCATGATCTCATTGTATCTGTTTCCCATTGATTTAAAATCTGCATTTTTCCATGGTTTTCTGTCGTACCAGTATCCAATCTGCTCATCGCATCTTAGTCCAAGTGTTACAAACTGCATTTCCTTTGTTATTTCAATACCCACCTCAGCCATCACCATACGCTCCACCTCCTGCCAGTAGGGCTCGGTGTCTATGAGCAGACCATCCATGTCGAAGATTACCGCTTTTATCATATCAGTGTGTTAATTGTTGCATTGTTGCATTGTTGCATTGTCGCATTGTCGCATTCCTACAAAGTTCCTGCTCTGATTACATCCGCAAATACTCCCGCTGCGGTCACCTCCGCTCCTGCACCATAGCCCTGGATCATAAGTGGCAGCTCATGATACCTTTCTGTGGTGATCAGAATAATATTGTTGCTCGCTTCCAGTCGATATGCAGGATGTGTATTTTCCAATTCCTGCAGTCCGGTACTTCCCTTGCCATCTTTCAGCCGGGCCACATATCTCAGCCTTTTTCCACTTGAGACAAGTTGCTTTCTCTTCTCTTCCCATTCAGCATCCAGTGTTGTAACTTTCTTCCAGAAATCATCTTCACTTCCTTCAAACATTTCAGCCGGCAGGAATGGTTCTACCTTGATACTGTCTTCTTCCATGATATAACCAGACACCCTGGCGAGGATGAGCAGTTTGCGTTTTACATCGACACCATTGAGATCGAGCCGTGGGTCAGGTTCTGAATAGCCATTCTCCTTCGCCATTTGGATCGCCTTGCTCAAAGGTACTTCTTCGCTCAGTATATTTAAAATATAATTGAGTGTTCCGGATACAACTGCTTCAAGTTCAAGGATTTTATCTCCACTACTGATTAAATCTTCAATGGTACTGATCACGGGTAATCCCGCGCCAACATTAGTTTCAAAGCTGAAGGTCACACCTTTATGAAGGGCTGTCTTTTTCAAATTTCTATACAGCTCGTAGTCAGAGGAGCAAGCAACCTTATTCGCAGTGATAACGGATATGTAATTATTAAAGAGGGTAATATATTTTTCAGCCAGCGGATCGTAAGCTGTACAATCAACGAACACAGAATTTCGCAGGTTGTTTTTCTTTATTTCTTCAATGAAGGCATCTATATCTGCGGGGATGCCATTTTTGAGTGCTGCTACAGGAGAATCGATATCAATTCCCTGCTCATCAATTAACATTTTTCTGGAATTTGTGATTCCAACAAGGTTGATCTTTAAGCGATGTGATTCAATCAGTTTCTTATGCTGAAGCCTGAGTTGGTTTAATAATTTATCGCCTACATTCCCGATTCCCGCAATATAGAGATGTATTTCCCTGATATCATCAAGGAAAAAGCCTTCATTGACAACATTCAGTGCCTTTTTCAGGCTCTCTTGCTTGATAACTACTGAAATATTCAGCTCACTTGAACCCTGTGCGGTAGCAATTACACTGATACCATTTCGAGCCAGCGAATGAAACAAAATTGCTGAAATACCAGGTGTTTGTCTCATCTCTTCACCCACAATAGCAATGATGGATAGCTTATTCAGGACCTCAATTTCAATCTCCTCTTTCGATTTTATCTCAAACTTAAATTCCTCCTCCAGTCCCTTGACAGCTTTCTTTGTGTCAGGAGGTGAAACCGCAAATGAGATTGTCATCTCTGAGGATGCCTGGGTTATGAGGACTATATTTACATCGCTTCTTGCCAGGGAACTAAACACTCTCATTGAAGTGCCGGTTTTCCCAACCATGCCCGCACCCTTAACTGTGATAAGGTCTGCTTCGTCGATAGATGATATCCCTTTTATGAGATGCTTGGTACTGCAG
Organism: Bacteroidales bacterium; assembly: GCA_030589895.1. GTDB lineage: Bacteria > Bacteroidota > Bacteroidia > Bacteroidales > JAUUZQ01. Next base: position 3,201 of record JAUUZQ010000058.1, on the reverse strand, counting down.
AGTCCGTGGTGAGAGATGAGTGTCCCCTCTGCCTCAGAGTTGAAAGTATTCTTAATTTTGATGGGGATACTGCTTTTAAAAACAGGCGAGAGGGTAGGAGTATAGATTACTTTTGCACCGAAATGAGACAATTCCATAGCCTCTTCATAGCTCATGCAATCGATAGGATATGCCTTTTTTACCATTCTTGGATCTGCTGTCATAAATCCATCTACATCTGTCCAGATTTCGAGTACCCCGGCCTTCATTGATGATGCAATTATAGCAGCTGTATAGTCGGAACCTCCCCTGCCAAGTGTTGTTGTTTTTCCCTCCGCATCTGAAGCAATAAAGCCAGGAATAATAACAGTTTTCTCCAGATAAGTCAACTCTTTTTGAATCTGTTTTTCAGATTCCGGAAAGTTGACATTTGCATTTGAGAAATTGCTATCCGTTAGTATCATCTTTCTTGCATCCAGATAGACTGCTTCCGGGATATACTTGCTGATGATCAGGGCCGACAGCCGTTCTCCAAAACTCAGGATATAATCCATGGTTTTGTTGCTTAAATCCTGTAGCAGATACACACCATGAAGAATGTCCTGAAATTCATGTATCAGTGAATCAATTTCCTTGAGGACAGATTCACGTTCCTTCTCTTCAAGCAGCGCATTGATAGTATCAAAGTGTTTGTTTCTGAATGTGATCAGAAGTTCCTTGAAAGAGGGATCCCTTTCCATGGAAAGTGTTGCCGTGGAGATGATCATATCCGTTATGCCACCAAATGCAGATACGATCACAGCACATGGTTCAGTCTGAGATTCGATTATTTCCTTCACTTTCCGAATTGCTTCCGGAGATCCTACTGATGTTCCACCAAACTTTAATACTTTCATTTTCTTTATTTTTTCACCAACAAAAAAAGGGCTTGTTTAGCCCCTTTTCTTTATTATACCGGGACTATGCTTATGCGCTTTGCGTAGTAACCGTACGGTCTGCTTTTTTTATCAATCCTTGCAATACTTTCCCCGGACCGGATTCAGTAAATGTATCTGCCCCATCGCCGATCATATTCTTCACTGTTTGTGTCCATCTCACCGGAGATATCAGTTGTGCAACCAGGTTAAGCTTAATTTCCTCAGGATTTATCGAAGGACTGGCATTTACATTCTGATATACCGGACAGATCGGAGTGTTAAACTGTGTTGCCTCAATGGCTGCTTCAAGTTCTGCTTTTGCAGGTTCCATCAGTGGTGAATGAAAAGCTCCGCCAACCGCCAGCTTGATGGCTCTCTTGGCTCCCTTTTCTGTAAGCTGTTCCATGGCCATGTCTATTCCGGCAAATGAACCTGAAATAACAATTTGTCCCGGACTGTTATAGTTCGCCGGAACAACAATATCATCGATCCCTGCACAAACTTCTTCAACAATTTCATCTTCAAGTCCTATAATGGCAGCCATTGTGGATGGTTCTGCTTCACATGCTTTTTGCATGGCTGTGGCTCTTTTTGAGACAAGCTTAAGAGCATCTTCAAATGAGAGTGCTTTATTGGCTACCAGTGCAGAAAATTCGCCCAGTGAATGACCTGCAACCATATCAGGCTTAAAATCAGCCAGTCTGCTGGCCAAAATTACAGAGTGCAAAAAGATAGCCGGTTGTGTCACCCTGGTCTGACGAAGATCCTCGTCAGTACCATCGAACATCAGATCGGTAATCCTGAATCCAAGGATTTCATTTGCTTTCTCAAACATCTCCCTGGCCTTCAAATCTTTTTCATACAGCTCTTTTCCCATTCCAACAAATTGGGCTCCCTGTCCGGGAAAAACATATGCATGCATAATTACTTATTTAAAAGTTAATCCGATAATTCATAAAAACTTATGAATGGCTTTAGCCCTCACAGCAGGTAAATAATCAGATTGACAAAAATACATAGTATTCTTAATAAAACTCACATTTTGAGCAAATTTTATAAAAATATTCAATTAAATCACTTAGTTAGATTACGATTTGAAACTAAAATAAGTGGGTAACAAACTTTTCAAGTGCTAAGCTTTGAACGAACGCGCTCATCGAAGTTAATTAATGAAGCGGTTTTCCGATAAGGTTGATAAACTCTTGTCTGGTCTCCAGTTTGTTCAGGAATTCTCCTGTGAAAGCTGATGTGGTTGTCACGGAGTGTTGTTTTTGCACTCCTCTCATTACCATGCAAAGATGCTGAGCTTCAATAACTACAGCTACTCCAAGAGGATTCAGTGTGTCCTGAATGCAATCCCTGATTTGTACTGTAAGACGTTCCTGTACCTGTAAGCGACGGGCAAAGGCCTCTGCCACACGCGCAATTTTGCTTAGTCCGGTGATATATCCGTTTGGAATATAGGCGATGTGAGCCTTGCCGATAAATGGAAGCATATGATGCTCGCACATGGAGTATAACTCGATATCTTTCACTACTACCATCTGCTGATATTTCTCCTTGAATTTGGCAGATTCCAGGATTTTTGCGGGATCAACTCCATAGCCTTGTGTGAGAAATTGCATTGCTTTTGCCACACGCTCAGGCGTTTTTTCCAGTCCTTCTCTCTGACTGTCTTCACCGATCAATTCCAGAATTTCTTTGTAGTGTTCACCAAGTTTTTCGGTAATCTCCGAATTAAATTCATCGATTCTGTTATATCCTTCAGGGTTGTGTCCCAGTCCGCTGTTTATTACTTTCATAGTGTAAATTTAATGCATAGTCGCATTATCACATTATCACATTATCGCATTGTCGCATTGTTGCATTGTCGCATTATTGCATTATCACATTGTCACCCAAAATACTCCACCAGATTATTCTCTGTTTCTTCGATTTTAACACAGTGCAAATCAAGTCCCAGTTTTTTAATATGTGGATTTAACTCCTTCCAGATGGCAATCGCCAGATTTTCAGTTGAGACAATAATATCCTTCATGAAATCAACTTCAAGGTTGATATTCTTGTGATCAAGTTTGTTAATTATTTCCTCCTTCAGTATTTGGCTCAACATCTTAAGATCGACTACGTATCCGGTTTCACGATTAACCTTACCCTTTATTGTTACCCAAAGAACATAGTTATGGCCATGCCAGTTTGGATTGGCACAGGGACCAAATTGCTCCAGGTTCTCCTGATCCGATAAGGCAGGATTGAATAGTCTGTGCGCTGCACTAAATCTTTCACGACGGGTTAGGTAAATCAT
>JAUUZQ010000038.1 GCA_030589895.1 Bacteroidales bacterium | reverse complement strand
CTAGTGTCATGTCAAAATGATATTGTCGGATAAAGTCTTTTAAGCTTTATACGAGCATCATCGGTTTTAAATTGCCAATTTATCTTGGCCTTCATATTATTTCTGTCTTTCTCCCAAGCCCTAACCTCTTTTCTGATGGTAGCCATGGCATCGATTCTGCGTTTTAAACATTGACCCATCAATACATTCAATTCTATTTCAGCCATATTCAACCAGCTGCCATGTTTGGGAGTATAGATAAACTCGAACCGATCCCAAATCCGCTTTGCCTCTTCTGGAGGAAAGGTTTCATACAGTGCTGAGGGCTTATGTGTATTAAGGTTATCCATCACCAATAGTATTTTCACAGCCCTGGGATACAGCTGGTCTGCAATATACTTTACAAAATACGCCCAATCTTTCTTCGTTTTTCTTTTCTTGATCTTGATATACCGCTTACCTTTCAAGGGTTCGTTAGCCATAAAAATATTTACTACACCCTGCCTGGAGTATTCATAGTCCTCTTTTGCATCTTGTCCAGGTTTTCTTACAATTGGAATACGGGTCTGTTTAATCAATTGCTTTGGTGACTCATCCATACATACAACCGGATAACGCTTGTCATAAGGGGTTTTATATACATCCAATACTGATTCCATATGTGCTACAAAGTCGCTATTACCTAGCGGAGGGATCACCCAACCTTTGACTCTCCACGGTTTGATTTCGTTTTTTTTAACACCTGACGAACAGCTTCATGAGATATACTATCGGTGTATTTCAGTTCCACCATCTTATCTGCCAGCATGCGTAAGGACCAACGCGCATATCCTGCCGGGGCTTCGCTACAACTCAAGGCTATCAAGTGGGCCTCAAAATCACCATCTGTTTTTACCGGACCCTTCTTTGGGTATGGCTTGCGATCCATGCAGGCGTCAAAGCCTTCCTCTACAAATCGTTGTTTTACACGCTCAACGGTCTTAGTGTTAATCTGCAATACCTGGGCAACTTGCTCATTGGACAATTTCTGCCCGAGAGAACCTTCATCAGTATTAATTAGAATGCAGGCATTTCGATACTGTTGCGAACTATGTTTCCCTTTACCTAATGTGCTCTTGCACAACTCATACTCATCTTGAGTTAACGTTACTTTATATCGTACCATCTTTTTTGATGGCAAGTTAAACAATAATACAGACATAATCAAGTTGACATGACACTAGAGTATTATTCTGGCAGCTAATTCCTTTTTTGCTTTCTCATAGTCGGCAGGTATTTCAATGTCAATAAAATATTCGTTGCATCTCATTGCACAAATCCTGAGTTCACTGATCTTCTTCTCCATGAAATCTGCTTCAAAAGAGAATTTTTCCGGCATATTGAAGGATTCGAACAGACCCTTTTTCATGATGTAAACTCCTCCATTGATGAGTCCTGATTTCAATGGTTGTTTCTCCCTGAATCCAGTTACTTTACAAACATCAAGCTCCACAGTCCCATATCTGAAAAAATTTCCTTTCCGCTTAATAGTTATGGCCATGTCAGATTGATGGGCAAAGTAAAACTCACTTAAATCACTTAAATTGACATCAAAAAATGTATCGCCATTGAGTATATATATATCTTCTCCCTCAGCTTTTTTCAATGCTAGTTTTATTCTTCCGCCAGTACCAAGTGGGTCTTCTTCAATGGCATAGGAGAGCCTGATTGAATTGTACTGATCTCCAAAATATTCATATATAGCTTTCCATTTATACCCTACTGATAATATAACATGCTCAATACCATATTTTTCGAGGTAGTTCAGCATATAATTAAGAAAAGGAACATCGTTTATCAATGCCATAGATTTTGGAATGTCAGATACAACTGATTGTAACCTGGTTTCTTTTCCACCAGCCAGAATAATAGCTTCTTTTGGTTTTTTATTCATTCTGTTCTTTAATTGGTGACTGCAAGCAAACTCAGCATAATTATAAATGTTTGACTTCGTCGAGCTCGTAAACTGGTTCTTTTTGAGATATCTATATTTTTCTCAAATCGCTGATACTAAGGCATCGTCTCATTATACTTATAGGTTTTTTCTACGAATGATCATTGTAGCTTAATTAATTGATTTATGGTTGTTACCATTCTATTCCATGAATACTTCTTTTTCTCTTCAGCACTATTCTTTGAGAATTCCTCTTCTAATTTCTCATTATAAAATCTATAAATTGCATTTGCCACTTCCGAAGAATCTACATCCACCACAAATCCTACTTTTCCATCCGGCACTATTTCGGGCAGACCACCAACATTGGTCACAATCATGGGTTTATTAAAATGATAAGCAATTTGAGAAATACCACTTTGTGTCGCTGTTTTATATGGTTGAACGACGATATCAGCTGCTGAGAAATAATATTTAACGATTTCATCAGGAATAAACTCAGTTCTTAGCTCTACGAAATTAAATAGATTATTTTTCTTAATAAGCGATATGTATTTTTCCTCGTTTGAATAGAATTCTCCTGCAACCAATAGTTTTAAGTTCAGTTCCTGAAGTCTTTTGTCAGTGAATGCTTCAATTAGGAGATCTAAACCTTTATAATCTCTTATGAAGCCAAAGAAGAGCACATAATTTATATTTTCCTGAAGATTCAGAAAACGCTTGGCTTTTGATTTTTCTACAGATTCTCCGAAAATATCGTATACGGGATGTGGACAAAATCCACTTTCCTTTTTTGTGTCAAATACCTTGATATCTTCCAAAACAGAATCCGACATGGCAACAAATGCATCAATAGGTTTAATAAAATATTGGGTAAAAGGTTTATCCCCAAAATGCTTTTCATGAGGAATGATATTATGTAATATGGATATGATTTTTGTAAACTTATTTTTCTTAATTATTCTGGCTATGGTTCCAAAACATGGCCCCATAAATGGAAGCCAATAGTTGATAATCACCAGATTGGCTTTTTCTTTTTTGATTTGCTTTCCTACCCAAATCCAGTTCAACGGATTAATAGAGTTTATCTTTTTTTTGATATTGAGATGCTGTGGTGCATCCCAACTAGCCATTTGTGTTTTCCCGGGGAAAAGGAATCCCGGATATTGTAATGAAAATGTATAGATGCTTACATCATATCCAAGTTGCTGATATTCAGTTGCGAGGCGCTCGTTGTACGCGGCAAGTCCGCCTCTGAAGGGCCATGACGTTCCGATAATGATGACTTTGGATTTTTCCAATTATATTATTCTTTAATACAAATATAGCTATTGCTAATGAGAGTGCATGAATGATTTTTGATAAGGAGTCAGTTTTTCATTTCAGGGCTTAAGTGAGAACTTCAAATTACTTTCCCAGAGGGCTAAAACCATTCACTATTTTTTCACAGTGTGCGGTCATTTGCTGAATTTCATCAGGATGAAACCATGGATACAACTCATCCTTTCGAAACCAGGTGATCTGTTTTCTTGCATACTTTCGACTGTTGCGCTTGATCAGATCAATCGCCTCTTCCTTGCTTATATTTCCATCAAAATATGCGAATATCTCCTTGTAACCTACAGTTTTTAAGACATTTGTATCTCGCAGGTGCTTTAGTTCTTCAGCCTCTTTAAAGAGCCCCGTCTCCACCATCAAATCTACTCTACTGTTGATTCTCTCATAGAGTATTTCCCTATCCATATTAAGGGCCAATCGAATAACTTGAAAATCTCTTTTCTTTTTTTTATGGGTGAGAAAACTTGAGTAGGGCCGTCCTGTCTGAATTGTAATCTCCAGTGCTTTCAATATTCTAAGGTGATTTTTCAGGTCCACTTTGGCATAAGTATCGGGGTCGAGTAGCTTCAGATCATTCCTGATACTCTCGATACCCTCTTTCCTGAATTTAGTATCAAGTGATTGACGGATGCCGGGATCAACTGTCGGCAGATCATCAATTCCCTCGCAAACAGCATTGATATATAATCCGGAGCCACCAGCCATCACCACAACATCATATTTTTTATACAGCTTATCCAGAGTTGAGAGGACGTTTTCCTCGTATATACTTGCATTGTAGTATGTTTTCAGGCTTATAGATTGAATGAAATGGTGAGGAACTTCTGCAAGTTGCTGCGGATCCGGCACTGCTGTCCCAATGGTTGTTTCCTTATAGATTTGTCTGGAATCGGCTGAAATAATTTCAGTATTAAAGAACTTTGCCAATTCAATGGCAGTGGATGTTTTACCTGACGCTGTCGGTCCTCCTAATACAATCAGGAATTTACTCATTCTAATAGTCTTCTATATCCGAGATGTTAAATCCTTCACCAAGGTCCTCTTCATTAAAACCAAATGTATCTTCATTGTCATCATCTTCCTCAGTAAAAGAGAGATTATCCAGTCCCAGATCTATCTGTGCCGGAGGATCGCCATGCTCAAAAGTGACTTTTGGCAGTTGCTTACTTTCGATATTTTCTATTACATCAGTAAGTTCAATAAAGAAAGATCGTTCTGAGAAAAAATCAAATACATAGAGCATTCTCTGTTCTTCAGGGTTGATATGCTCTTCGATTTTGCAACAATCCATTGTAGTGCATGTTTCATTCTCTTCATCCATCATATCAATGAGAGTGATTTGCAATTCTTTTTCCCAGCTGGTATTTGTAAGGAAGAAGGATGCCAACTGATGAGGATCATATCCCAGGTTTTCTTGCAGGGCATGGTGAAAATCCAAAAATGTCTGCTCACCATTGATCAACAGTTCACGGGCAAAATCTTTATTTTCTCCTGATATGATTCTAAATTGAAATATCATTCTACATTGGCAATATCGGTTAAAAATTGCAGTGTATCTACTCCATCTGAGTAGTCCCAAAGTTCAGGATGTTGTGTCTCCCCGGGCAAAACACTGTTTTCAAATCCGCTAACAGATGTAACTACACACTGGATCTGATCTTCCAGAAGTTTTAACTCTTCACGGACAAAATCAAGTTCCGAATATTTTTCATAAAAAACAAAACCCACCGGACTTGAAATGTTCTTGCTTTCTTTCACCAATACAACGCCATTATCCAAAAAAGGCTCGCGACCCATTAAATGAATGGTGCGCTGATAATCTATATTGTTGGCATACTTATGGTGATTGGAGAGTGCTGCAAAATCTTCCAGCGCTTCAAGCAGTATTGTCAAATCATAATTTTCCGGAATATAGAGTTTGGTCACGTTTCTGCATCCCATCCCAAAATATGTAAAGATGTCTTCGCCTAACTTAAGCAGTGTTTCCCGGCTCTCATGTCCATCGAGAATTGCTACGCCATTTCTGTTTTTGCGAATGATATGTGGAATATCCTTAAAATAGTACTTGAAATATCTTGAAGAGTTATCGCTTCCGGTAGCAATTTGCGCATCTGCGTTTTTCAGGTAATCTTCGGTAAACTCAATTCTTTCTGCAAAACCGGGCTCAATTTCAATGAGCAGGTCCGCAAAGATTCGTATAAGATTATCATCTTTTGAAGAGGGTTTTCCGAAAAATTTATGTCCGGAGATCAATACTGATAAGAAATCATGAAATCCAACCAGTGGGATATTTCCTGCCATTACTACACCAACTGTTTTTTGCCGGGATGGATCTACCGGAAGACAATCATATTCTTGCAGCCAGGTATTTAAATTAGTTAGCTCCAACATGGAAGAGATTGCTCCAATTGCATTTCTTACAAAATCAGGGGTGAACCATGGATTGTTTATGTGTTCCCGGAGTATTGTATCTTCAAATAAATCGAAGAATTTGTTATTCAAAGCTGAAAGTTCCGGACTGGAAGATTTTTCACCAATACTATGTTGATGCAGGTATTCCCCGGCAATTCCAAAGGCCCTGATCATACAATCTTTTTCCAAAACAAATTATTTAATTCATTTTACCAATGCAGTATTTTACCGTAGTCTTACAAAGAACTATTCTGTTTTTTAATGAGATTCAGCGCAGATCCAGCCATGAACCATTCAATCTGCGATTGGTTATAGGTGTGATTTGCCAAAAATTCATCTGTGCTTCCATCACTATGCTCCAGTACAACAGTTACTTGTTTTCCGGGTGTGAACTCCTTTAAACCGCGAATGCTGATCGAATCATCCTCACGTATCTTATCATAGTCTGCTTTGTTGTCAAAAGTAAGTCCCAGCATCCCCTGCTTTTTCAAATTTGTTTCATGAATACGCGCAAAGGATTTGACGAGTACAACCCTTACGCCGAGATGACGAGGTTCCATTGCAGCATGCTCTCTTGAGGATCCTTCACCATAATTTTCATCGCCCACAACGATTGTTTTTATACCATTTGCTTTGTAATCCCTTGCGGCAGCAGGCACCTCCTGGAGCTCGCCAGACAATTGATTCACCACAGCATTGGTAAGATTATTAAAGAAATTCTCAGCACCAATCAGCATGTTGTTTGAAATATTGTCGAGATGACCTCTGAATTTTAACCAGGGACCAGCCATGGAAATATGATCTGTTGTACATTTTCCTTTCGCCTTGATCAATAGTTTCATATCGTTAAGATCATTGCCATCCCATGCTTCAAAGGGTGTAAGCAGCTGTAATCTTTTTGAAGATGAATCCACCTCAATCTGAACGGAGCCACCTTCACTTGAAGGTGCCTGATATCCATTGTCTTCAACTGCAAATCCCTTTACCGGTAGCTCAATTCCTTTTGGCTCTTCCAGTTTAACCTGTTCACCGTCTGCGTTGGTGAGGGTATCTGTAAGAGGATTAAATCTCAGATCGCCGGCAATGGTCATTGCAGTTACAATTTCCGGTGATGCTACAAACGAAAATGTATTTGGATTCCCATCATTTCGTTTAGCAAAATTTCTGTTAAAGGAAGTGATGATGGAATTTCTCTTATGTTGATCAGCGTTGTGCCTGGCCCACTGTCCGATGCATGGACCACATGCATTTGCCAGTACTACTCCACCAATATTTTCGAAAGTTTTCACCAAACCATCACGTTCAATTGTGTATCGAACCATCTCAGAACCCGGTGTAACTGTATATTCAGCTGCTACTTTTAGTTTTTTATCCAATGCTTGTTGTGCCACAGAGGCTGCTCTGGTAATATCTTCGTATGACGAATTCGTACATGAACCAATGAGTCCAACTTCCATTTTAGCAGGGAAGTCATTCTCTTCAACTGCTTTTGCAAATTCAGATATTGGCCATGCTTTGTCCGGAGTAAATGGTCCATTGATGTGCGGTTCCAGTTCATCAAGATTGATTTCGATTACTTCATCGAAGTATTTTTCCGGATTTGCATAGACTTCGGCATCTCCATTCAAGTGTTCAGACACGCTATCAGCAGCAGCAGCTACATCAGAGCGCTCAGTACCAATCAGGTAGTCAGCCATCTTTTTATCATAGCCAAACAGTGAAGTCGTAGCTCCAATCTCTGCACCCATATTGCAGATAGTACCTTTTCCTGTACATGATATATTTGCAGCACCTTCTCCAAAATACTCAACAATTTTACCGGTCCCACCTTTAACAGTAAGTAGTCCGGCTACTTTCAAAATCACATCTTTCGCAGAAGTCCAGCCACTCAGTTTTCCTGTTAATTTGACACCTATTAATTCAGGGAATTTAAGTTCCCATGGCATTCCTGTCATGACATCAACTGCGTCTGCACCACCCACTCCAATAGCGACCATTCCCAATCCGCCTGCGTTCACAGTATGTGAATCTGTTCCGATCATCATTCCTCCGGGAAATGCATAATTTTCCAATACTACCTGGTGTATGATTCCTGCTCCAGGCTTCCAGAATCCAATTCCATATTTATCTGAAACACTTGCCAGAAAATCGTATACCTCCTTGTTGTTATCTATGGCATTTTTCAAGTCCTCCGTAGCACCACTTTTTGCTTGTATCAGGTGATCGCAATGTACTGTTGAAGGAACTGCCGCCTGGCTTTTCCCTGCCTGCATAAACTGTAGAAGTGCCATTTGAGCTGTTGCATCTTGCATGGCAACCCTGTCGGGAGAAAAGTTTACGTAGTCACTACCTCTTTTAAAATCAGTAAGTTGTGATGTGTCAAACAGGTGACTATAAAGTATTTTTTCTGTCAGTGTAAGCGGTCTGCCCAGAAATTCCCTGAGCTCTTGAATAGTTGCTTCAAGTTTATTGTAATGTTTTTGAATAAGATCAATGTCAAATGCCATAATTCTAGTTTTTTAAAGTGGTCACGAATTTCGTAAAAAAAATGATTGTGTCTAAATATTTCACAACAATTTCACCATTATTTTTATAATTAGCACACATCGTAAGTTCATTTGGCTTAGTTTATTTGCTGAAAAACCATATTTCCAAAAAATTAGAGCCCCTGTATGAAATAAATCCTTCCTATATATCGTAATAAAGTGTAGTTAGGTTGTATATTTATGCTTAATAAGAATTCAAACTGAGAGCCAAGATGAGATCATCTGCATTGTTCTGGGAAAATATTCAAATATCACTGAAATCCATCAGAACAAACCTGTTGCGTACTATCTTAACTGTTATGATAATTGCATTCGGAATCATGGCTCTGGTTGGCATTCTTACTGCTATTGATGCAATACAGGGAAGTTTAACGCAGCAGTTTAGTCTGATGGGGGCAAATACATTCACGATTGAAGCACGAAGTATGCATGTACAGATCGGGAATGAGACATATCGCAGAAAGAATCATGCTTACATAAGTTACAGGCAAGCCAGGGAGTTTAACGAGCGATTCAGGTTTCCGGCGGAAATCTCTATACAGACCTGGGCGTCTGGTTCTGCAATAGTTAAATATAAATCGTATAAGTCCAATCCAAACACTTCAGTCAGGGGATGTGATGAAAGCTTTTTATATACCGGGGGATATGAGATTGAGAGAGGAAGAAACATCACAGTTTTCGATATTGAAAACAATGAACCTGTGGTGATAATTGGAAATTCCATTGCAAGTGCGGCCTTTGGCAAAGATACTGATCCGATTAACAAGTTTTTGATTGTTGGAAACGGAAGGTACAGAGTTATTGGAGTTTTAAAGTCGAAAGGATCGTCCATGGGATTTGGATCTGATCGTTTATGTTTGATCCCCTATACAAATGTGCGTCAGTATTTTTCACGACCATCAATGAGTTACCAGATTAGTGTGAAGACATATGATCCCATGTTGATGGATATGGCAATCTCAGAGGCAGAGGGAATATTTAGATTGGTACGTGGATTGAGTGCAGAAGATGACAGTGATTTCAACATTACGAATAGTGACCAGCTATCTCAGATGCTTCTGGAAAATCTCAAATATGTAACAATTGCTGCAACTATCATTGGAATAATAACCTTGTTGGGGGCTGTCATTGGTTTGATGAATATTATGTTAGTATCTGTTACTGAACGGACTAAGGAAATTGGGACGCGCAAGGCCCTGGGGGCAAAGTCGATTATGATCAGGAGACAATTTCTCTATGAGGCAGTAATGATTGGGCAGTTGGGAGGCCTTCTTGGTATTTTATTAGGAATTTTAATAGGAAATGCAGTATCTTTATCAATTGGATCGAGCTTTATTATTCCCTGGATGTGGATTATCATGGGAGTAATACTTTGTTTGGTAGTTGGTTTGGTGTCGGGTTATTTTCCGGCCATGAAGGCGTCAAAGCTTGATCCAATAATTGCATTGAGATACGAATAAAATAGAGATCCTTATGAACGACCTGCATTTAAAAAAATCTTTTAATTCACCCGAAGTTGAATTTCTGTCTGCCAGCGGAGAACTCAATATAGAAGGCAGATCGATACCTGAAGATCCGGGCGAATTTTTTGAGAGATTGATTAATTGGTTGAACGAATATTTTCTGAATCCTGTTGAGAAGACGGTCATGAATATAAAGCTTGAGTACATCAATAGTGGATCTTCAAAGTATATGCTGGAACTGTTGAGGATTATGAAGGTGAATCACGGGAAGGGAGAAGATGTTCTGATTAAATGGTATTTTGAAGAGGGTGATGAGTCTATAGAAGAACTGGGACAACATTATGAACAAACAATACAGATTCCGTTTGAGTTGATAGAGTATTATTAAACGGAAGGAAATTATAATATTGAGAAGGTGTCGCGAAAGTGACACCTTTTTTTTAGGATAAAAACTAAAAAAGCCGCTTCAATTTGAAGCAGCTTTTTTATTGATTAGATTTTAAGAAAACTTCATATGCAAGGCTTGTGAAGCCTGAAAAATGTGAGCTTACTCTTGTAAGCGACCATTTTGAAGGCAAGCATAACGCAGCAGATGAAGGAATTCTTGAAATCGCATTATGCAAATAATTTAGGAATCAAGTCCACAACCCTTGCTGAATAACCCCACTCATTGTCATACCATGAAAGAACTTTTACTGTTTTTCCATTAACCATTGTGGACAAAGCATCGAAGATAGATGAATGTGCATTGTGAATAATGTCTACAGATACGATTGGATCTTCAGTATATTCAAGAATACCTTTCATTGGACCATCAGCGGCTTTTTTCATAGCAGCATTGATCTCTTCAATTGAAGCTTCTGTTTTCAGATTTACAACCAGGTCAACACATGATCCGGTTGGGGTTGGTACCCTGATAGCCATACCATCAAGTTTACCATTCAGTTCAGGAATAACTTTTCCTACAGCTTTTGCTGCTCCTGTAGTAGTTGGAATCTGTGATACGGCAGCTGATCTGGCTCTGCGAAGGTCACTGTGAGGAATGTCTAAGATAGCCTGATCGTTTGTGTAAGAGTGGATAGTGGTCATCAATCCATTCACAACACCAAATGAATCATTCAGAACTTTTACAACAGGCGCTAAGCAGTTTGTTGTACATGATGCATTGGAAACACACTCATCTTCTGGTCTAAGGGCTTCGTCATTCACGCCTAAAACGATCATGTTGTCGATAGCATCTTTTGAAGGAACAGTCAGGATTACCTTTTTTGCTCCATTTTTAAGGTGATCACCATAACCGCCTTTTGCACTTTCTTTTGCACGAAATACACCGGTAGATTCGACGACTACATCAGGAGTCTCTGACCAGGGGATGTTGGCAGGATTTCTCTCTGCGGAAACTTTGTACTTCATACCATCAACGATAATATTTTCATCATCGAATGAGACACCTGGATATCTACCTTGTGTAGAATCATACTTTAGTAAATGAGCAAGAGTTTTATTGTCAGTCAGGTCATTTATTCCAACAACAAGTAAATCTTCATTCTCTAATGCGAGTTTAAAAACATTTCGACCAATGCGGCCAAAGCCATTAATGGCAACTTTAATTTTTCCCATGATAAAATTTATATTAATTGAACAACAATTGTCTAAAGAAGAGCGCAAATTTAACCAATAATAATCATTCGTCAAAGAATTGAATATGAATAAATCGTTAAGAAACTAGAAGATCCTAAACTGACGAGAGGGTGATTGTTGCTTCGCGTCACGCAGCTCATTGCGCCGCTCTTTACGGGATTTAGCCTTTGCAACATCACTAATATCAACCACATTCCCGAACCGGTAGCCAAGGTACATTTTGAAAAAAAAGAAATTGCTTTCTTCGGTGGCCATGATTTCAATATCCCGGGGATATACAGTGAATTCAATTCCTGCTTCAAGTGCATGTACAAGAGGTTCTTTCTCGCTGTATTCAAAGTTAAAACCTGCTTTTACAGCCAATCCCGGAATTACCTTTATTTCATTCAGGCCCTTGGTAAATGAGGCTGTACCTCCATAATTGTACAGGTGTATGCTGGGATCAAATGTTTTAATTTCTGAATCGATAACTTCTCCAAAGCTATTGTAATACAGAATATCATAGTAGATAGGTTTCTGGAAGCCCAGTGAGAGTCCTCCCGAATAGAATAACTTTACTGAGATGGAAGATTTATCATGCTTACGGTATAGCTCGTGATGTCTTCCAATATATCCCTTAGTTTCCCAGAAAAAATTCTCTTTTCCAAAAACAAACCTTCGGGTATAATATTCAAATGCAATTATTGATTTATATTCTTTTGGATGCTTAACGTAGTCCAGATCGAAGTCATAATGCCACCTGTTGCGGGCATCAATATATCGCGCATATCTGTAATTGGCTCCAATGCCATTGCTGTTAATATTGATACCAATAGTACGTTCATCGGAAAAAAGAGTTTTTTTCTGTTCTTCCAATACCCCCTGTGCAAATATCCGTGGAATTGCCAGAAGTGTTATTATTCCGATGATTATGACTTGTTTCACTCTTGTAGAAGCTGTTGAACTTAAGCTATTGTCTATAAGTTATAACGAATAAAGAGGATGGAAGTTTTATAAATAAAAAAAGATTCACCATAGGTAAATCTCTATAAAGCTACACTATGTGCGGTTATATCTATCCTACGTTCTCAAATTGATCAGTCTCTTGCTGAGAATATGCCGGACATACTTCTTTACTGCAGGAGCTCATTACCAACCCAATAGCGAATACAAGTACGATTAAAATAGCTGCTCTTTTCATGGCGTTAAAATTTGTTCTGAATCAATACTGTTACAAATATAAAACTTAATTGCAATTAACAAACAGAAATCAGGGGAAAAGTGCTAAGTCAGATCGCAAAGTGCACAAGCCGGATACTGCCTATTGCTCCATAAACCCCTGCTTCTTCAAAACCTCAAGCAAGGCATTTGAAAAAGCCACATTATCCCCCTTCTTATATCTCACATCTGTAAAGACCTGGGCCAGGTTTTTCACCCCATTTTCTTCAATAAATTGCTTGTTGGATTCCAGCTTTTCTTTTTCACTATACAATTCATCAATTTTTTCTTTGCTATAGTCAGTGTATTTTTCATAGTGTACTACTGCATCCAGAGGGAGGCGGTCGGTTAGGGGAGGGGCTTCATCGGGATAGCCCAGGGTAAGGGTAGTAATTGGAACAACTCCAGGAGGCAAGTCCAGTATCTCAATTATTTTCTCAGCTGTATATATTGTTGTCCCAAGATAGCAAATCCCCAGTCCTTCATTTTCAGCTGCAATACAAACATTTTGAGCTACGAGAAGTGCGTCGATAGCTGCTGTTATAAAAGAGAGAAAATTATCGTATCCTGGCTTAGCATCATTTTGCTGACACCACTTGTTGAAGCGATTGAAATCTGCACAAAAAGTGAGTACAAGCGGAGCCTCCTTTATCATGGGCTGGTTAAAGTGGCAAGGTGAGAGTTCTGCTTTGATCTCATTATCTCTGGTCGCTATTATCGAGTATACCTGCATATTTCCGGTTGTGGAGGCCCGGGTTCCGGCATATAGAATCTCCGAAAGCATCTCTTCAGAGATGGGGGTGTCTTTATATTTACGTATGCTTCTGTGTTGGTTCAGATTTGTTGTCATTATTGAAATTTTTTTCAAAAATAGTGATTTCCTGAAACTTCTGTTCGCTTAAATCATTTCGCTTGGGAGTAATGTGATTTGTGGCACATTGAGTTTTGTGATATTATGTTAATTTAGGAGGCTGAATATGTATAGTGCATATTGAATGGGAAGTGTTGCAGGGTGTGACTTTAATTTTTTAAAATAATAATTAGTAATGAAGAAATTTGTCAGTTTTCGGGCTTTGTCGCTTGTCTTGAGTGTTATGTTCATGCTTTTCACAGTTGGATCAGAGACTGTTTTAGCCAAAGAAAAAAAGAAAGGTGATGAAAAGAAAGATGAAAAATCATCATCCTCAATCTACAGTGGATTAAAATGGAGGAGTATTGGTCCGGCACTCACTTCTGGGAGAATTGCAGATTTTGCAGTGAATCCGGATAACAATAGTGAATGGTATGTAGGCATTGCTTCAGGAAATGTTTGGAAAACGGTAAATAATGGAACGACGTTCAAACCGGTTTTCGAAAAAGAGGGCTCATATTCAATTGGTGTAGTGACCATGGATCCTAACAACCATAATGTAATCTGGGTTGGTACAGGTGAAAACAATCATCAGCGGGCACTCGGGTATGGTGATGGGGTTTATAAATCTGAAGATGGAGGCAAGAACTGGAAGAACATGGGATTGAAAGACTCCAGGCAAATTGGAGGGATCGTGGTTGACCCAAGAAATTCCAATGTTGTTTTTGTGGCTGCTGAAGGTTCGGTCTGGGGTCCGGGTGGTGACCGTGGTCTGTATAAAACATGCGATGGTGGCGAAAACTGGAAAAAAGTATTGGAAATCAGTGAGCACACTGGAATAAATAATATTGTAATTGATCCTGTTGATCCTGATCTGATGTATGCAACGAGCGAACAGCGTCGCAGACATGTGTATACCAAAATTGGTGGTGGTCCTGAGTCTGCTGTTTATCGTTCCATCGATGGTGGCGAAAACTGGGTGAAGAGCAGCAAAGGTCTTCCAGAAGTGGATCTGGGTGGAATGGGAATAGATGTTTCTCCTGTTGATCATAATGTTGTTTACCTGATCGTTGAAGCTGCGGAGGGAAAGAGTGGATTTTACAGGTCAGTAGACAGAGGTGCATCATGGAATAAAATGGGTGATCATTCAGCAAGTGGTCAGTATTACAATGAAATATATTGCGATCCTGTAGATGTGGATATTGTATATACAATGGAAACTATCTCCAAAGTTACAAAAGACGGAGGCAAGACCTGGACTAATTTGGGCAACAATGGCAGACATGTAGACGATCATGCATTGTGGATAGACCCTGCTGATCACAAGCATTTTCTCATCGGTGGTGATGGTGGCGTATATGAATCATTTGATGCAGGGAAAACATACCTATATAAATCCAATTTACCTGTGACACAGTTCTATCGTGTCAATGTGGATAATCAGCTTCCTTTCTATAATGTATTTGGAGGAACGCAGGACAACAATACGCTGATGGGACCTTCAAGGAATCTTAGCAGTGCAGGTGTTACAAATGAAGATTGGAAATCCATCCTGGGTGGTGATGGATTCTGGATCGCTATTGACCCTACTGATCCGAATATTATATATGCTGAATCGCAATATGGCAACGTATCACGTTATGATAACAAAAGTGGTGAGAATGTAGGTGTTAAGCCCAGACCACGTAAGGGAGAGGATACGTATAAATGGAACTGGAATGCACCCCTTGTAGTAAGCAAACACTCCCCGACACGTATATATATAATGGCCAATAAGTTATTCAGGTCAGATGACAGGGGAGATAGCTGGGAAGTGATCAGCGACGATCTTACCTCAGGGATGGACAGAAATACATGGTCAGCAATGGGCCAGTTCTGGAGCTACGACGCAGTGGTAAAAGATGTCTCTACAAGTCTCTTTGGAACAGGAGTTTCTTTTAGTGAATCGCCTCTGAATGAGGATCTTCTTTATGCCGGTACTGATGATGGTGTATTGTCGATCACAGAAAATGGAGGAGAGTCATGGAGACAGGTTAAGAAATTTGAAGGAATACCTGAATACACTTATATCAGCGATATTATGGCTGATAAATTCGATGAAAATGTAGTGTATGTAACATTTGATAACCGCAAGCGTGACGATTTTAAACCTTATGTACTGAAGAGTACTGACAAAGGAAAGAGTTGGACATCTATTGCTTCGAATCTCCCTGAAACAGAGACCGTACATACAATAGAACAGGATGGAAAAGTTTCTTCACTCATGTTTGCAGGTACTGAATTTGCTTGTTACTTCACCCTTGATGGAGGGAAAGATTGGGTTCAGCTGAAATCCGGTATTCCGACCATTGCCGTGAGGGATATGGTTATCCAGGAGCGCGAAAATGACCTGGTACTCGCTACATTTGGAAGGGGATTTTATATTCTTGATGACTATTCACCTCTGAGGGAGATGGCCAGGAACAAGGCTGTGGAGGAGAGTGATGCACATATCTTTGATATTCCGGTAGCCAGGATGTATGCTTCAACAAGGGGGAAATCCGGACAGGGTTCAACATTCTATTCAGTAAAAAATCCTGATTTTGGTGCAGTCATTACTTATTATCTGAAGGATGTCCCACAAACGATGAAAGCAGAGAGGAAAGAGAAAGAGAAGGATCTGTTTAAGGATAAAAAGCCAATTCCGCAACCAACAAGGGATCAACTGAGGGCTGAAGAGAATGAAATTTCGCCCTATCTTGTTTTTACAATATACGATGACTCCGGTGTGGCAGTTCGCAGAATTACCAAGTCAGCAGGAAAAGGGATCAACAGGCTGAATTGGGATCTCAGATATCACAATCCTTCTCCGGTAAGAAACAGCGATGGAAAATTCAAGCCTACTTCATCAGGAAGAGGTGGGACATTGGCAATGCCTGGAGAGTACAGCGTTTCACTTGACATGATCTCAAAATCTGAAACAGTGAGATTGGTGGAGCCTGTAAAATTTGAGGCAAAATTATTGAATCTTGCCACGCTGCCTGCTGATGACAGAGCAGTTGTTGTGGAGTTTCAGAAAAACATGACAGAGCTATCACGTGTGTTTATGGGTGTTGAAATGATGATTTCAGAGGAGCTGAAGAAAATAGCCTCTTTAAAACAGGTCTCACTGCAAACACCGGGTGTGGTTCTCTCAATGCTTAACAGGATTGAGGCTATTGAGATGCAGCTGAAAGATATGCAATATCTGATTGATGGTCCACAGGCCAAAGCCAGCTGGGAGGAGCTCCCTCCAATGGATATGCCCTTGGGACGCAGACTTAATATAGCAGCATGGGCACATTGGAGCAATACCGCCGGGCTGACTCAAACCGCAGTTGATCAGTTTGAGATATTGAAGGAGGAGTTTCCACCGCTGATCGACCAGTTAAAAGCATTGGATGTTGAAATCAAGGCGATTGAAAATGAGCTCGATGAGCTTGGTGCAGCGTGGACACCGGGGAGGATGCTGGAGTTGTAAATAACTATTAGTAATACTTAATTCAACTTGAAATATAGTTATACATTTGACCTTGAAATGATTTATCAATCGCCGGTGGAGCTACGGTATCTCTCATTTTACCTCTTACTATGGATCTCGATGCAGTAGAGGGTGCTGCACTGTATTCAGCAACTTTAGACGGGAGCATTGACTATATTATAGAAGGAACTGTACATGTCATAGAGGTTGATGGAATTGCTATTGATCTTCTTCTTCCTCTTTATGCTACTGGAACATTGTCGGTGTCCGGAGCCGAAAGCTTTCTTTTATTTTCCCATCTCAAACTCAATCCCAAATATCTCAGCAATATTCTTCATCTCTTTTTGTATGGGCTCAATAATAGTGATTCCCTCTTTTAATATCCGCTCACGGGTTTCTCTTTCTATTTCTCCAGGTATCAATACCCTGTCGTGACCTTTGGCAGGCTTGGCACCTTTGAAGGTTTCGATCCATAGGTCCATTTGCTTTAGAAATACATCTTTTTCCTGGAATGCATCAACACGCATTGCTCCGAAGAAATGTCCGGTTCCGTCTCCAACTTTCTCATCCTTAACTGGCAGATAGGCAAGTGAAGGGGGACAGAATGGACCAAAGTTGGCACCTGACAATACCGAAGAGAAGATGTCCACAATGGAACTCAGGGCATATCCTTTATGTCCTCCCAGGGGTAGAATTGATCCACCTTCTTTTAGTATATCGGGATTGTCTGAAGGAACTCCGTCTTTATCCTGAACATTTCCCAATGAAACTTTTTCACCCTTCTTGGCCATCATTGCCAGTTTCCCTCTTGCAATTGCGGTGGTTGCAAGGTCTGCAGAGAATGGGGGATAACTTTTCGCAGGAACGGCAACCGCAATCGGATTGGTTCCCAGCATCGGCGTAACAGACCATGTTGGTGCTACCAGAGGATTGGCAATGGTCATCGATATCCCAATCATATCGTGCTCAATAGCCATTAAAGTATAGTAACTTGCTAGTCCATAGTGATTGGATCCTTTTGTAGATACCCATCCGGTTCCTGCAGTTTTTGCTTTTTCAATAGCAATTTCCATCGATTTTGTAGCAGCGATCATTCCAATTGCATTGTCTCCATCTACAACAGCCGTACTCGGAGATTCGTGGACTATCCTGATATTAGGAGTTACATTGATCCTGCCTGCCTGCCAGAGCTGAAAATAATCTTTTATTCTTGTCATTCCGTGTGATGGAAGTCCTGTCAGTTCAGCTGCAATAAAAACTTTGGTAGCAGCTTTGGCATCTGCAGGACTGCAGCCCATCTTTTCAAATACTTTTCTGCTAAAATCTTCAAGATATTCGGGTGTGTACATGTTATTGGATATTTTGATATTAAGAATAACAAAAGTAGGAAAATTTAGCTTATCGGAAAGGAAAAGCAGCGTTATTGTCAGCCAACTATAGCCCTGGCGTTTTTGTAATAAATCTGTGCTAATTTTTTCTTTTCAATACCTAAGGATTCAACAAGTTCATATAGTCCAAAATCCATATTATCGGTTCCGTACAGAATTTTGTCAGAGCATTCAGAAAGGAATTTCTTTGATATTTCTGGGTCCCTGCTCAGTGCATTGAATCCACTAAATCCCGAAATATCGCAGTAAAAATTAGGATGCTCTTCCAGCAATTGCCAGGTTCTTCCTTTGCCATTAAATTTAACATTCTGATGAAAGAGGTAGTCCTTTTTTGGAACAGACAAATGATTCCATATGTGAGGACCATGTCCGATAAATGTGATTCCCGGAAACTTTACAATAGCACGCTTTAGGTCGTCCATATCCAGGAGATATCCCGGGAATTCTACAAGTCGCCTGGAGAGATATTCTTTTAGCAGTCCGGTATTGCTGGCTACCTTTTCAATCAGTCGTGCTGTTCTTCCGTTATACCGTTCATTTATCAGCCGCTTCATCACCCAGTCCAATCCTTTTTCCTCTTTTGGAATAAACATATTTCTGGCCCTCTCCATGTGGAATATCAGGGGAAGCTTCCCGCTATCCAGAAACTCTAAGAGGGATTCCATTTTCGGGTCATCCCATCTGTAAGACACCTTTAGCTCTGCACATCCGGCAAATCCCGCATCCAGACAACTCTGTAAATCTTCTTTCCAGTTTTTTCGTCCGGGATCGGGAGCATAGAAGGGCACTATTCTATCGGGATGATTCTTAAAAGCGGTCTTTACCATTGATATATCCAGGGGCAAATAATAATCAGGTACAGCAGGGTCTTGTTCCTCCCATGTGAGTATCCATCCCTTCTCAATCTGATTGTCATCGAGGTATTTCAGAAGATGTTCTTCTGTCCAGTTATTCAAGCCTATATGTAGATGTGAATCAATGAGCACTTATGTTTCCCTTCGCTAATTTATTTTGAGTCTGTATGCCGTATTGATTTAGCTGCACTAGCCTGTGCAGTAGGCATAATTACCATGTCGTTAATATTTACATGTGGAGGCCGGGTAAGGATAAAAAGAATGGCTTCTGCAATATCAGTATCATACAGAGGGGTCAATCCATCATAAACTTTGTCTGCCTTCTCTTTGTCACCTTTAAATCTCACAATAGAAAATTCGGTATCAACCATTCCAGGATGTATGGCACTTACCTTAATTTCATGCTCCACCAGATCTATCCGCATTCCCTTTGTAAGTGCATCCACAGCGAATTTTGTTCCGCAGTAAACATTCCCCTTATCATATACCTCTTTTCCCGCAATGGACCCGATATTTATAATGTGCCCTGTTTTTCTTTCGACCATACCTGGCGAGATGGCCCTGGTAATGTAAAGTAAACCTTTAATATTTGTGTCAATCATCTGCTCCCAGTCATCGATATTCCCCTCTTGAATGGGAGCGAATCCTGCAGCTAAACCGGCATTATTTATTAGTATATCAATTGCTTGCCATTTTTTTGGAAGGGATTTTACTACCTCGGCAACTGCTGATCTGTCACGAACATCAAAGCAGAGAGACAATACTTCAGCAGAGCTCTTTGACAAGATCTCCATTTCAAGTTTATCCAGCAATTCATCTCTTCGTCCTGTGATAATTACATTGTATTCATTTCTTGCCAGAAGCAGGGCTGTTGCTCTCCCTATCCCTGAAGTAGCTCCTGTTATTAATGCAATTCCATTCATATAAGTGAGGTTTGAAACAAAAGTAGTAAAAAGTGACTTAATTGCCATGGGGGCTTTCTCCCCAATAACAATTATATTTGTTTCAAATATTTAGGCAGATGAAGAATAAAGATCACCAGCACAAAGATTCGATTCAGGCTTTTCTTACGCCTGACGAACTTCATTCTATTGAGAAATTATTGGGACGGATTGCAAATTCTTTTGAATTAAATATGTTTGCTGCCATGTGGTCTGAGCATATCTCCTATAAGAGCTCCATTAAGTGGATCGAAGAGATGCCGGTTTCGGGAGCCCATGTGCACATTGCGGCGAGGGAAGAGAATGCAGGTGTAATAGATCTGGGTGATGGTCTGGCATGTGTAATAAAGATGGAATCTCATAATCACCCCACAGCATTGAATCCTGCTGAGGCTGCAGTTGGTGTTGGAAATGTGTTCAGGGATCTGATTGCTATGGGTGCAAGACCTGTGGCACATATGAATGTATTGAGATATGGCTGTTTGAAAGAGGAAAAGATACGCAGTTCTTTTACTCAGGTGATCAGGGCATTGGGGAGTTATTCAAATAATTTCGGAGTTCCGGTTGTAGGGGGAGAGGTGCTTTTTGACGACTGTTATAAACACAATCCTCTGCTGAATCTGATGGCTGTCGGATTGGTGGCAAAGGATAAGATTGTTAAATCGTCTTTCCAGGAAAAGGGTAATTCTCTTTTTCTGATTGGGCGCTTAACATCCGGGTCAGGAGTGCATGGTGCTGGCTTTGCCTCCTCTGCTTTTTCGAATAAACTTGAGCATCTTATTCCTGAATCTCAACTGGCTGATCCATGTGCCGGTAAGATACTGTTTGACAGTATTATGGAGATGAATGAACTTGGACTGATTAGAAGTATGCAGGATATTGGAGCAGGTGGTGTGCTATGTGCTGCTTCAGAAATGGCACACAGAGGAGAGATGGGTGTCGAGTTATATGTTGAGGATATTCCTGTTTCACGCGATGATCTGGATCCAACTGAGATTATTTTATCGCAATCGCAGGAGCAGATGCTGATTACGATCAGGCCTGACGATGTGAAGCATCTTCATAGCATTGCAGAAAAATGGGATATAACATATGCAAAGGTTGGGGAGGTGAAAGATGACCGGAGAATAAAAGTATTCTTTAATCAGGAGATTCTTGGTGACCTGCCCGTTTCTACTTTGGTTAGGGGAGGAGGGGCTCCGGTTTATATCAGAAACATGCAGACTGCTGATAGAAAAATTGTAAAAATAGTAGCTGAGGATGTTCCGTTCCCGGGAAGTTTGAAAGAGATCGCCAGGACAATGATAAAGCTTCCGAATATTGCTTCAAGGAAATGGATATATGAACAGTTTGATACCATGTCGGGATTGTCAAATATAAGTTCTGAATACTCTTCCGATGCTGGTATTGTGCATATTCCGGGACATGAAAAACTATTGGCATTAAGTGTCGATGGCAATGCAAGATATGTGAAAAAGGAGCCACGCAAAGGTGCTATGATTGCTGTTGCAGAGGCTTCCAGAAATATTATTTGCTCTGGAGGGAAACCTGTTGCACTGGCAAATGGGCTGAATTTCGGTGATCCGGCAGATCTGCATGTTTATTTTGATTTCACGGAGAGCATTAAAGGAATTCGCCAGATATGTGAGCGTATGAACTTGCCTGTGATAGCGGGTAATGTAAGCTTTAACAATTCCACACAGATTGAGGAAGAAGCTGTTTCGGTACCACCTACACCTGTTATTGGGATGGTAGGTCTTATTGATAGTCAGGAAGATGTGATTACAGTTAGCTTTCAGACGAAGGGTGATATGATCTATCTGATTGGCAAGTCTGATAATGATTTGTCCGGTTCTGAATATCTGGCGACAATGCATTTGATAGAAGAGACGGCTGCTCCTGAACTTGATCTGGATTATGAATTGAAAATACAAAATGTGGTGAGAGAGATCATTCAGCGTTCTTTTGTTTCTTCAGCTCATGATATTTCTTTAGGCGGACTATTCATTGCACTTGTGGAATGTTGTCTGGCAAATAGCCTGGGTTTTGATGTAACCTCTCCGGCTGAAGTTCGTGCCGACGCCTTTCTTTATGGTGAGTCTCAGAGCCGGATTGTGGTAAGTGTTTCTCCTGAAAAAGAGACTGATTTTCTCGATTTCATGATGGAGCAGGGGGTTCCGTTTTCCGCTCTTGGTCATATTACCAAGGAGGAGCTAAGAGTAGATGATGCATCGTTTGGTTTTATAGCTGATTACGCAAGAGATTTTGAGGAATCGCTGGGAAATCTCATAGAATCCTGATCTGAGCTTTGAACCCAGATCTGACTTCGAACTCTAAACTCTAATTTTCGAACTCTGAACTCTAATCTTCGAACTTCTTCACTTCTAAATACTATTTCCTATATTTGCGCCGTTGATTAAATGTGATGAGAAAAACTATTGTTATACTTCTGTTGATTGCAAGCTCTGTGAATGTCCTGGCGCAGGTTGAGCGGCCCCGGAATTTACCTTCATTTGATTCCAAGAAACTACATTGGGGCTTTACTGTTGGATTGAATTCTATGGATTTTGCACTGAAAAGGAATACCGCGGCCCCTAATTTTGTATATGCAGATGTCATTGGTTTTCAACCGGCCGGATTTCAGGTAAATATTGTTTCAGATCTCAGACTCTCAGATTATTGGAATCTCAGGATCTTGCCTGGTATCAATCTTGGATCACGTCACATGGTTTATTATGAGATTAAATATGATATTAATGGTGAGATTGAGGGCATGTCTGAAGTTTATGATATGACCATTGGATCGAGTTTTCTTGATTTCCCTGTAATCTTTAAATACAGATCTGAAAGAGTGAACAATTATCGTCCATATGTAATTGGAGGCTTGAGTCTTAGATATGATATGTCGGCAAGGTCAACTTATAATTTAGACGAAGACGATCGATTGCTTCTTAAGAAGGCTGATCTTTATCTTGAAATGGGATTTGGAATTGATAGTTATCTGCAGTTTTTCAAACATTCCACAGAGCTAAAATTTGCAATTGGATTGTTTAACAGGCTGTCAGATGAGGCACCACCTCAATATGTAGAGTATTTTGAATCTCTTTCAAGTATGAGGTCATACATGCTGATGCTTAATTTTCATTTTGAATAAGTGTTATTATACTTTCTTTCCGGATATTCCGAATACTTTACAATCCCCTTCTTCGAATCTCAGCACAGACAATAGCTGCTGAAGAGCCCACATTCAGGGATTCAGAACCATCGCCATGCGGAGAGTTTCCGGGAATATGGATTTTCTCATCAAGCAGGTCTTTTATTTCGGATGAGATACCGGTGGATTCGTTTCCGAAAATGACCATTGCAGGTCGTTTAATATATGAATCATAGATGCTTACTCCATCCATTGTGGCTCCGAATGACCTGACTTTTAATTTTCTTGCATTCATGATCAGCTCGGGAAGAGACTGATAATATACACTTACCCTCAGTACAGCTCCCATTGAAGCCTGAACAACCTTGGTGTTATATGCATCTACGCAATCCTTGCTGCAGATTATATTTTTAAAGCCAAACCAATCAGCTGTCCGAATAATGGTCCCCAGGTTCCCCGGGTCTCTGATGGAGTCCAGTACAATGGTAACTTCCTCTTTAAGAATACTTGTACTGAATTCAAATTCAGGCAATTGAGCGATGGCTATAAGCCCTGGTGGACTTGTCATTGAGGAGAATGATTTCAAATCTTCAGCATTCACTATTTCGATTATTTCATTTTGAAATTCCAGTGAATCAGGCAAGGAGTTTTTCCATTCCTCCGTAGCCCAAATCTGTTTGATTTTGACCAGATTTTTAGTATTTTGTTCCAGGGCATCTCGTATAAGCTTATCTCCTTCCAGAAGGAACAAGCTATGTTTTACCCGATATTTTTTATGGCTGAGAGAGTTTAATAGCTTTTTCTGATTGATTGAAATCATGTTTTAAAGATAGGTGAAAAAAGTTCATAGTTTCTTTTTCATCATTTCATAACTACAGTAAAAAAGTATTATTTTTGCACATAATCAGTGCTTTGGTTCGTTATATCAGTGCTTACCATTGTATTGCTTACTACAAATGAAACGAACATGTAAATTTATCATTCTAATTTACACACAAGGGAACCGAGCTTGCGAGCTCACCTGAGGGAATGATTAAATTTCATGTGACTTCCATCTGACCAATGAAATCAATTTTAAACAGATGAAATTGAAGATTACTTTGATTAATAGAAAACACAACATATTCTGGTTTATAATACTCTTTGCTTTTTTGCAATCCTGCAACATTACAAAGTACCTTGAAGAAGATGAATATCTTTTAAATAATTACACCATCGATGTTGATTCTAAAGTCATTAGTAAAGAGGAGTATAAGAACTACGTGAAGCAGAAGCCAAACAAACGCATCTTTGGATGGAAGTTTTATCTTTCAGTTTACAATCTCTCCGGTAAAACCAAAGACAATGGATTTAATCGATGGTTGAAACGCATTGGTGAAGCTCCTGTTATATATGATCCTGATCTGACCGATCATACTACTCAACAGCTTGAGCTCCTTCTGTATAATAAAGGATATTTTAATGCAGAGGTGAGTGATATTACTATTATCAATAATAAAAAGGCTAAGGTGCAGTACACCATTAAGTGTATGGCTCCCTATACGATTCATAATATTGATTATTTTTTTGAAGATGGCAAACTCGGGAGATTTGTCATGAACGATTCAGTTCCTGCATTACTGAAGGTAGGGGATCAATTTGATGTTGACGTGTTACAGCAGGAGCGGGTACGAATTGAAACCATATTAAGAAACAATGGATATTTCAATTTCACTGATGATTTTATTTACTATGAAATTGATAGCTCATTGAAAAACAGTCAGGTTGATGTATTGCTGGGCATCAGGAATTTCCCTATAAAGGATGCTTCCGGACAGGTTATGCAGACGCGTCATTCTGTTTATACTGTCAGGAACGTATACATAAAAACAGATTATGACATCCTTGGAAAATCTATGGATAAAGAGAAGGCTGAATCTCTTAAGGATACGTTGTTATATGATGGTGTTTATGTGATATCAAATGTCGACTCAAATATCAGACCCGGTGTTGTAACCCAGAAGAATTATATAGCTCCCGGTGGCATCTATAATGCAAAACGCGTACAGAGGACATATCGAAACCTTACCGCATTAAGTGCCTATCGTTTGGTGGATATTAAATTTAGTGAAGTTGATTCTGAAACAAATCAACTTGATTGTGAAATTAAAATGTTGCCGGCCACCAAACAGGCTTTTACGGGAGGTATTGAAGGTACAAACTCTGCCGGGAATATTGGGTTTGCCGGAAATATCAATTACCAGCACCGTAATCTTTTTGGCGGATCTGAAAAATTCGATATTACATTTAAGGGTGCAATTGAAACACTTAGAGAGAGTGAAGTGCCTGATTTTGGAACAATGCAGGAGGTGGGGGTGGAGATGCGTGTGAATGTTCCGAAATTTCTATTGCCATTTAAAACGGAGCAATTTATCCGAAGATTCAATCCTCAGACAAATGTGGATCTGGCTTTCAATTACCAAAAGCGACCCGATTATACCAGGTCAACATTCAGGAGTGGATTTGGATATAAGTGGAAGGGGAATGGTTTTCTGACCCATACTGTTTACCCATTTGAGACCAGTTTGATCTATACACCATATGTTTCCGATGACTTTGCAGATTGGCTGGAAGGAACTTATTTGTATTATAGTTATCAGCCTCATTTTATTACAAACCAGCGCTACAGTCTGGTATTCAATAATCAGAAAGTAAATAAATCAAGCGATTTTCAATACCTGAGGTTTAGTGTAGAATCAGCAGGTATTCTGATGTATGGATTATACTCAATGTTGGGTTCAACAGATAATGATGCTGCAATACAATTATTTGGTGTAGAATATGCCCAGTATTTTAAATCGGATATTGAATTCAGACATTATGATTATCTGGATGAGGGTATTAGTTTGGTATATAGAACATTTATTGGTGCTGCAATTCCATATCATAATTCAACAGCAATCCCATTCGAAAAGCAATATTTTGCAGGAGGCGCAAACAGCATTCGGGCATGGCGGGTAAAAAACCTGGGGCCGGGATCTTTTTACAGTGAAGATGTCAGCGAGTATCCCAATCAGACTGCCGATTTGAAACTGGAAGCAAATGTGGAATACAGGTTTAAGCTATTCTGGAAACTCGAAGCCGCATTTTTTCTGGATGTAGGAAATATCTGGTCACTTTCTTCAGATGACGACAGGGAGGGAGCACAATTTAACATTAAAAGCTTCTACAAGGAGTTTGCTGTAGGAACAGGATTTGGTACCCGCTTTGATTTTAACTTCTTTATTTTCAGATTCGATGTCGGAGTTCCTTTGGTAGACCCGGTTTATCCGGAAGGTGAACGTTGGTTGCCTGGCAATACGGGAGTTTATTGGGATGACCTGACATTCAATATTGCAATTGGTTATCCGTTTTAACCTCCCCCTCACTTCTTTACAATTATTTAATATCAACAATCATTTTTTTGTTTAATTTTGCGGTTCATTCAATATTCATATATTTTATTTATTCTATCATGGCAGACAAAGTTTTAGATACTATTAAGCCCGGAGTAGTCACAGGAGATGATTACCAGAAATTATTGGCAATAGCCAAAAAGAACAATTATGCTTTACCGGCAGTAAATGTTGTTGGTACAAACACTGTAAATGCAGTACTCGAAGCTGCACATGAAGTGAATTCACCGGTAATGATCCAGTTTTCAAATGGTGGTGGAGTCTTTTACGCAGGAAAAAGTCTCTCAAATGAGAATCAGCAGGCTGCAATAGCAGGTTCTGTTTCAGGTGCAGTGCATGTGCATGCCATGGCAGAATTATATAATGTACCGGTGATATTACATACAGATCATGCTGCAAAAAAATTACTTCCATGGATTGACGGTTTGCTGGATGCCAGCGAAAAGTATTTTACATTACATGGTAAACCTCTGTTTAGTTCACATATGCTCGATCTTTCAGAAGAGCCCATTGAAGAGAACATTGAAATATGCAAAAAGTATCTGGCCAGGATGGATAAAATTGGTATGACACTGGAGATCGAACTTGGTGTAACCGGAGGAGAAGAGGATGGCGTTGACAATACTGACATCGACAATTCACTGTTATACTCACAGCCTGAGGAAGTTGCTTATGCTTATGAAGAGTTAAGCAAGATCAGTTCAAGATTTACAATTGCTGCTTCATTTGGCAATGTACATGGTGTATATAAGCCAGGGAATGTGAAGCTTACTCCAAAAATCCTTGATAATTCACAAAAGTATATTCAGGAAAAATATTCAACTGAAGAGAAGCCTGTAGATTTCGTATTCCATGGAGGATCAGGTTCAAGTCAGGAAGAGATTCGCGAAGCAATTGGCTATGGTGTAATCAAGATGAATATTGATACTGATACACAGTGGGCTTACTGGGATGGTGTCAGAGCTTACGAAGCAAAGAATCATGATTACCTGCAAGGACAAATTGGTAACCCTGAAGGAGAAGATGCTCCAAATAAGAAGAAATACGATCCACGTGCTTGGCTTAGAGCAGGTGAGCAGACATTGGTTGAAAGATTGAAGCTTGCATTTAGTGACCTGAACTGTATTGATCGCTTATAAGAGGTCTTTGTCTAGTCCTAAATAAACGTTACAGATTCATTGGACTAAATTAATACTTTAAATTAACCGTATCAAGGTTCTCCCTGGTACGGTTAGTTTTTTTATGGATTTTTTTACTATAATTGCCTTTCTTTAAAACATGCTATATTTCAATTTATTATGACGCAGGGAAGCAAGACATCGAGAGATAGTTTTTCATCAAAATTTGGAGTGATAGCAGCTGCGGCTGGCTCGGCTATTGGCTTAGGAAATATATGGAGATTTCCTTCTGTAACAGCTGAGAACGGTGGCGCGGCATTTTTGTTTATCTATTTGCTCTGTATCTTAATTTTGGGTATTCCTGTGATGCTCTCAGAATTTATGATAGGCCGTTCGGCACAACGTAATCCCTATGGCGCATTTAAAAAACTTGCTCCGCGAACAGCATGGTATATCACTGGTTTAATGGGAGTGGTTGCTGCTTTTATGATACTTGCTTTTTATGCAGTGGTATCAGGTTGGACCCTTGAGTACCTCTATCAGTCATTTACAGGCAATCTGGTCGACAAGAGTTCAGGTGAGCTTCAAACTATGTTTAATAGTTTCAGAGATGATTCATTCAGACCACTGCTATGGTTTTTTATTTTCATGGGACTTACTGCGTGGATCATAATTGCGGGTGTCAGGAGTGGAATTGAGAAGGTTTCAAAAGTATTGATGCCCTTGCTGCTGGTCATGCTAATTTTCATCGCCATATACGCACTTACATTACCCGGATCATTTGCAGGAGTGAAATATCTGTTTAATCCCGATTTTAGCAAGATCACACCTGATGTTATTTTTAAAGCCCTGGGACAAGCATTTTTCTCACTGAGCATTGGAATGGGGACCCTTATAACCTATGGTTCATATATTAAGAAGAGGGATAATCTGGCCGGAACAACCTTATCTGTGGTTGGTGCAGATACATTTATAGCAATATTGGCAGGAATTGCAATTTTCCCCGCAGTTTTTGCATTAACCGATGTGCAGTTATTGGATATGGCACAGGAGACTGGTGAAGCGCTCATGTTTATCACATTGCCGAGTATATTGAATAATGTTCCCGGCGGACAGATTCTCTCTGCAATGTTTTTCATTCTATTAGCCGTAGCAGCGTTGACATCCACTATCTCTATGCTTGAAGTAATCGTTGCGTTTTTAACGGAAGAATTTAATATAAGCAGGAGAAAGGCAACAATATCTTCAGCTATCGCAGTTTCCGTTCTGGGTGTTCTCAGTGTATTGTTTGTTGGGGTATTCAGATTCTTAAACTTTAGCTCTGTGAATATATTGCTACCTCTTGGCGGACTGCTAATTGTCCTTTTTGTTGGATGGTATCTCTCCCGGAAATTTACCATCGATGAGTTAAGCAATGATGGTAAATTAAGCAGCAAATATATTCCGGTATTTCTTTTCCTGGTTAAATACATTGCTCCAATTGCCATTGCCATGGTATTTATCTATGGTATAATTAATGCTGTTAGGGCTTAACTGGATAATATTAGCCCCCTTACCCACCGATATTTCCTCTTCCCATCACATTAACTGCTAAAACAGTTATAATATGAGAAAACTTATGAGGGAACTCTTCTTTCTTAAGAAGGGTGAGCAGCGTGCATTATTTTTTGTAGGTTTTATATTATTACTTTCCCTGGCAACCAGAATCTATATCCCTCGTCAGGAATACAAGGAAAGAGTTATAGATGAGGTATTTACGGATAATATGGATTTACTGAAGAGGAAGATAGATTCAATGAACAGAGCTCGGAAAAGTATTTCGAGATCATATAGCACCACCGTGAAGGACTTGAATCCATTTTCCTTTGATCCTAATACTGTAACTCAAACAGCACTGAAGGAGATGAATTTCCCATCCAGGGTATCGTCTAATCTTATAAGCTACAGAAGGGCAGGAGGTGAATTTTTCGATGCAGAAGATATGAGAAAAATCTATGGGATGGATAGTGTCACATTTAAGGCAATTGAAAGTTATATTCATATAGAGCGGAGGGAGCAAAAACCAACTGCCGGGACTGTTGAATATACCAGGGAAGATGAGAGTCCTGTGTTAATATTTGAACTGAATGGAGCAGACTCAATTGAGCTCTTGATGATCAAGGGAATTGGACCGGTTTTTTCGAGTAGAATTATCAAATACAGAAATCTTCTGGGAGCTTTCTACAGTATTGATCAGCTTTGGGAGGTTTATGGCATGGACTCATTAAAGTACCAGTCACTAAAGGATGTGCTGACAGTTGACACCACACATATTCAGAAAATTGATATTAACACAGCTTCATTTAAGAAGATGATTTCTCATCCATATCTGGAAAGAAAGGAAGTAATGTCGCTTATACATTACAGGGATTATGCCGGGAAAATTATTGATCTTGCAGAGCTAAGAAGTTCCCTGGTTCTTGATAGTGTAAGGTATAGGAAGATCAGGCCTTATTTGAAGTGTGGAATCTCACACCCCGCACTCCGAAAGCAGTCAACGCCTTCCTGCAAAACTAATTCTTATTGAATTGCTAAAAGTGT
The DNA here is from genome assembly GCA_030589895.1 of Bacteroidales bacterium. GTDB lineage: Bacteria > Bacteroidota > Bacteroidia > Bacteroidales > JAUUZQ01. Next base: position 2,432 of record JAUUZQ010000038.1, on the reverse strand, counting down.
TGAATTAATGGCAATTTTTTCGTATTTTTATAGGAGTTGAAATGACTTACGTCTAAATTCTTGATAAGTAATAATTTGGCTTGTTTTATTATTTTTTTTTCAAATAATCCTAAAAAGTATTGATTAATAGAAATTGAATTTTTAACTTTGCGGCTCATTTTAAAAAAGAGAAGTGTATGATAGTTATACCTATTAAAGAAGGTGAGAACATTGAAAGGTCGCTTAAGAAGTTCAAAAGGAAGTTCGAAAAGACAGGTGTTGTAAAAGAATTAAGAAACAGACAAGCTTTCGCAAAACCCTCTATTACAAAGAGGCAGCAGAAACTTCACGCTATTTATATTCAGAAGCTGCACCTGGAGGAAGAATAATTACCATGAATTTAGGCAGTGTATATTTGAATAGCTGCCTATGACCGGAGTAAAAGAGTTTATAAAGTATCTGCAATCGGAGAAAAGATATTCGAAGCATACTTTGTTATCCTATAAGAACGATTTAGATCAATTCCATGCTTTCTGCCGTGAAAACGGATCAGAGGGCATGGATTTGTATTTTAGAACCATTCGAAGCTGGGTGGTTGATCTGATGGAGAAAGACTATTCTCCAAGGACAGTACATAGAAAGATATCTTCATTGCGTTCGTATTGTAAATATCTCGTCAGGCTGGGAGAGTTGGAAACCAATCCGGTTGCATATGTACTGAAGCCAAAGATCAATAAGAGAGTTCCCTCTTTCATTGATGAAAAAAGTATCAATTTATTGTTAGATGATTATAATTTTGGTGATGATTTTTCCGGAAGGAGAAACAGATTGATTATTAATCTGCTATATCAGACAGGTATGAGGAGGAGTGAGCTGACAGAAATCTCAATGGATTCTTTGGATCTCACCAATGCGAATTTAAAAGTGAGAGGAAAGAGAGATAAGGAGAGGATTATACCTATGGGGATGGAACTGTTGCGGGAAATTGAATTGTATATTGAAAGCAGAAGAACAGCATTTCCTGAAACAAATGAGACTGCTTTTTTGTTAACTAATCAGGGGAAACCGGTATATCCTCAATTTATCTACAGGACTGTAAATCGTTATCTGGGTTTTGTTACTACCCTGGAAAAGAAAAGTCCTCATTTATTGAGACATACTTTTGCAACCCACATGTTAAATAAAGGAGCAGACCTTAATTCAATCAAGGAGTTATTGGGTCATGCAAATCTGTCGGCAACCCAGGTTTATACCCACAATACATTTGAAAAATTGAAATCTATTTATAAACAGGCTCATCCAAGAGCGTAAAACAAGGAGGTTATTATGAATATCAAGATTCATTCAGTTCGTTTTGATGCTGATGACAGACTTCTCGCATTTATCGAAGAAAAAACAATTAAGCTGGAAGTATTTTACGATGACATAATTGGTGCTGAAGTATTTCTTCGACTTGACAAGGATACAACCGACCGGGAGAACAAACTGGTGGAAATCAAGCTTGAGATTGCAGGAAATACACTTTTTTCAAAAAAACAGTGCAAAACTTTTGAAGAGGCAACAGATCTTTCTGTTGAAGCTATTAAAAAACAACTCCTGAAATATAAAGATAAGGTAAGGAAAAACTAAGAGCTGGTTTGCCGGATAAAAAGGGGCTGTAATAACAGCTCCTTTTTTTTGAAACAAACATTGATTTAGTATAAAAATAGAAAGATTGTTGCAGGACGGTTTATGTTGATTATGAGGTAGTAAGAGACCCCGTGTAATCGCGAAAAATAAAATTGAAAAACAGTCAAAAAAAAACAAACAGAATGTTTTGGCTTATCTATATTTTATTTATACATTTGCAAACCGATTTTGGAGGGTAGTTTTTTGAAGTGCTGAATGTATGCCGATGTAGCTCAGTTGGTCAGAGCAGCTGATTTGTAATCAGCAGGCCGTGGGTTCGAATCCCTCCATCGGCTCTGTTTTTTTGCTGTGCTTGGGGAGATACCAAAGTGGCCAACTGGGGCAGACTGTAAATCTGCTGTCGTACGACTTCGGAGGTTCGAATCCTCCTCTCCCCACATAAGTTTTTTCGCGGGAATAGCTCAGTTGGTAGAGCACAACCCTTCCAAGGTTGGGGTCGCGAGTTCGAGTCTCGTTTCCCGCTCAAAATTAGCAGCTGACGCTGTTAACGTTTTTTGAAATAATGAGTGATGAAGTTTCTTCATCTAACAATAATAGGGTTGGTTCGTGATTTTGCCCGTTTTTTGATCACGGCGTAATCAGGACATTCCAAAGCAAGTAAGCCGATGTAGCTCAGGGGTAGAGCGTTTCCTTGGTAAGGATGAGGTCATGGGTTCAACTCCCATCATTGGCTCTGGGTAGATGTTGGGTATTGAATGCCAATGTTGATGAGAGAAAGATAGCCCCATGACCGGGGTCATGCCTGCCTGACGGTAGGCAGGGGT
>JAUUZQ010000013.1 GCA_030589895.1 Bacteroidales bacterium | reverse complement strand
GATGCTCCCATCATAAGCATCCCGAAAACTGCTATTAATGCAAATAGTTTTTTCATTGTTGTTCTTGTTTGTTAAACTTTAATATATAAACGTTTTTATTAGATCCCTTAGTATAAAATTATCGCGGAGAGAGAGGTGTTGGTTCAAACCCTCGAATCCTCTTCTCCTTAAAAAATCGCGGAGAGAGAGGGATTCGAACCCTCGGTACCCTTTAGAGGTACACACGCTTTCCAGGCGTGCCAGATAAACCACTCCTGCATCTCTCCGAGTAGTTCAATAGATTCCTCTTACTCTGCGGAATTATCTTTAATATGCTTAGAACGTTCGATTCTCAAGTTTACTAAAAAAGTAAGAGAGAATCGCGGCGCAAATTACAAAAAAAAACTAAAATTTCTATCAGTGTGGACTTATTTCTCCTTTCAGAGATTTATTTAAAAGCATTTTAATCTCTTGTGTTTCTAATTTTTGGGCAAGAAGTATCATTAATTTTGTTGTAGCAGCCTCAGTAGTAATGTCATATCCGCTTATTACTCCTGCCTCTAATAGTGTTCTGCTGGTTTCATATCTGCCAAGCTCAACACTCCCCCGGCTGCATTGGGTTACATCAAGTAAAATAATACCCTTGTCGACGGCTTTTTTTATCCTTTTAATGAACCAGTCTTCTGAGGGAGCATTACCTGATCCATATGTTTCCAGTATAACAGCTCTCAGGTTTTCGATACCCAGAATAGTGTCCATATACCTTCTGTTTATACCCGGGAATAGTTTTAGAATGGTGAGTTGATCGGAAAATTTATGGTGAACCAGCAATGGTTCAATATTTTTTGGATAGCGGATGAATTCGCGATTATAGACGAGATCAACACCTGCTTTTGCAAGGTATGGGTAATTGGCTGATTGAAAGGCATTAAAATGTTCTGCATTTACCTTGGTTGTTCTATTTCCTCTGTATAATTTGCTTTCAAAATAGATACATACTTCCGGAACTATGGGCATGCCATTTTCATAGGAAGCGGCAATTTCTATCGAGGTAATAAGATTTTCTCTGGCATCTGTGCGCAATGTTCCGATAGGGAGTTGAGATCCGGTAAAGATCACAGGCTTCGAGAGATTTTCCAGCATAAAACTTAATGCTGAGGCAGAGTATGCCATGGTATCTGTGCCATGAAGAATTACAAAGCCGTGGTAATTTGAATAATTTTTTTCAATGATTTCGGCAATCCGCGTCCAAAATCCGGGATGGATGTCTGATGAGTCTATTGGGGGATCAAATTGTACAGAATCAATATTGTGACCAAATTTGCTCAATTCCGGTATGCTTTCAACAACAGAACTAAAATCAAAAGGGACCAAAGAACCTGTAAGCGGATCTTTCATCATGCCAATGGTTCCTCCGGTATGTATGAGTAGTATGGATTTTTTATCGCTCATGAGCAACTATGATTGTTTAAACAAATATAAGGTATTTTGTGTCGTAATTTCGGCAATTTCTGTCAGTTCCATGGCATGAATTTCAGCTATTTTTTCTGCAACTTTTATTACATATAAACTCTCATTGCGTTTCCCTCTGAACGGTGAGGGAGCAAGGAAGGGAGCATCTGTTTCGATAAGAAGATTTTTAGGATCGATCGTGGCGACTACCTTATCAAGGCCTGAATTTTTGAATGTAACGATTCCGTTAATTCCAATCAGAAAACCGTAGGATAGCGCTTTCCTTGCCTGTGTATTGTTTCCCGTGAAACTATGGAAGACACCTTTCAGGCTTTCATCCCATACTTCATCCATGACTGCGAATATTTCATCAAACGATTCTCTTGCATGTATTACTACCGGAAGATCCAGTTCCTTTGCCCACAAGAGTTGTTTTCGAAATGCCTCTGTTTGTTGTTTTCGGAAACTCTTGTCCCAATAAAGGTCGATCCCTATTTCTCCCAGAGCGGCATACTGTCTTTCAGACAAATTCTTTTCTGCAAATGCCAGTTCTTCAAGGTAATTTTCTTTCACAGACGTGGGGTGGAGCCCCATCATTGGAAAGCAGTTATCCGGAAATACTTCACACAATTTCATCATTGGCTCCACTGAGGAACTATCAAGATTGGGCAGATAGAAACGTGTGACGCCCTGTTCAATAGCCCGGTGGATTACCTCTTCCCGGTCGATGTCAAATGCATCGAGATAAAGATGGGTATGTGAGTCGGTATAAACTGGTTTTTTCATTTCGCTGCAAACGTAGTCAATCTTCGGATTCGGTGAAATATCTTTTGGGCTTAGTAAACGATTAATCGTATGTTAGAAAACAAGAGGGCTGCTTTGATAATGAAATCAGAGCAGCCCCAATTTTAAAGGACAACTATTACTAAACAACACCCTGCGCAAGCATGGCGTTTGCTATTTTCACAAATCCTCCGATATTTGCACCATTCACATAATTAATATATCCTCCTGATTCAGTTCCAAATTCAACACATGAGGCATGAATATTTTTCATGATGGTCTGTAGGCGCTGGTCTACTTCTTCCCTGCTCCATGGCAGACGCATGCTGTTTTGTGTCATTTCAAGCCCTGAAACGGCAACTCCACCAGCATTTGCAGCTTTCCCTGGTCCGTATAATAATTTATTGTTCTGATAGATCTCAATAGCATCAGGTGTTGATGGCATATTGGCACCTTCACTGATCACCTTACAACCATTCTTAACCAATACTTCAGCATCTTCCTTATTTACTTCATTCTCTGTTGCTGATGGAAATGCCACATCACAAGGTATACCCCATGGACGTTTTCCTTCATAATACTCACAGCTGTATTTTTGGGCATATTCACTGATTCTTCCCCTGCGGATATTTTTCAGATCCATTACCCAGGCCAGTTTCTCATCATCAATTCCATTTGGATCATGAATGAATCCACCAGAATCTGAAAGTGTCACAACTTTTCCACCTAACTCATTTACTTTTTGAGTAGTGAACTGTGCTACATTTCCGGATCCGGATACTGCAACGGTTTTTCCTTCTAGTGAATCACCTTTTGTATTTAGCATCTCCTGTGCAAAATAGACGGCTCCATAACCTGTTGCTTCAGGTCTGATCAGACTTCCGCCCCATTCGAGTGCTTTTCCGGTAAGTACGCCTGTAAATTCGTTTCGGATTCTTTTATACTGACCAAACATGTATCCAATCTCTCTTCCACCTACTCCGATATCACCTGCAGGTACATCAGTGTCAGGACCAATGTGTCTTTGTAATTCTGTCATAAAACTTTGACAAAAACGCATCACTTCATTGTCTGATTTTCCTTTTGGATCGAAATCAGAACCACCTTTTCCACCACCCATAGGCAGCGTTGTCAGGCTGTTTTTTAGAACCTGCTCAAAGGCAAGAAACTTGAGAATACCAAGATTCACCGTTGGGTGAAAGCGTAAACCACCTTTGTAGGGACCAATAGCTGAATTCATTTCAACTCTGAAGCCCCGGTTTATTTCCACTCCACCTTTGTCATTTATCCAGGGAACCCTGAATATAATGATACGCTCGGGTTCAGTCATTCTTTCAAGTATTTTAGCATGCTTATACTTGGGATTCTCCTCAATAAAAGGAATTAGTGATTCGGCTACTTCATGCACAGCCTGATGAAACTCTGGTTGTGCGGGATTTTTTGCCTTGATCATGGCCATGAATTGCTCTACTTTCGGATCCATATGCATTGTTTTTATAATTTGAAATTATTAGCTAACAAACTTAAAACTATCTGAGGCTTAATACATGCCTAATATCATATTTTGAGTATGTCTTTCAACAGTGTCGTGTAACATATAGATATTGTCCCCCTCCGGGGAACGAGGATTATGGTTGTGTGATATATAGATATTGTCCCCCTCCGGGGAACAAGATACTAAGTTGTGACACTTATAAGGTATGCTCCCCCTCCGGGAAATGGAGGCACACGAAGGGTGTAAACTTAATTAGCCATGGATAAAATCCATGGCCTGGATGTACATTATCTCCCAACCTCGAATGGGGTTAAATAGTTTCGTGAATTTCCGGCAACTTCACACTTAACTTGTAAGTATTTCCAGGCAAAACACTAATCCAGTTTCTTAGCTCCATCTGCAATAGCTGAACGATTACACTTTGGAGTTTGATATCAGATCGGATACTGATTATTTCGGGACCGGCCAATGGACAAGCTTTAATTATATTCAGAATACTACGTTCATCTTCTGTAAGTGCAATATTGAGCTGAACCTGAGCTTCCCGGGGAGCTTGTGTGACTTCCCAGTTTAGTATAAATTCTATGTCATCGCCTGATTCAATAAGTGCGGCAATATTTTTTTTGATAAGCTGATTGCAACCCACAGAGTACTTATCTTCCGATCTTCCGGGAAGTGCAAGAACCTCCCTGTCGTATGAAGATGCAATATCAGCAGTAATCAGGGACCCTCCTTTATGACCGGATTCGATAACCAGCGTAGCATCTGATAATCCGGCGATGATTCGGTTTCTCCGGAGGAAATTGTTTCTTTCGGGTTTAATTGTTGAGTGAAAATCGGAAACAATGGATCCCTGCTTTGTAATTTTAATAGCGGATTCTCTGTGAATGTATGGATATATTGTATTTAGTCCGTGGGCCAATACGGCAATGGTGTCCAATCCATAGTCAAGTGCCGCCCGATGTGCTGTGATATCAATTCCATAGGCAAGACCGCTCACGATAACCAGATCCGGATACTTTGATGATAGCGATCCAATGATTGATTTGCACATATCCTTGCCGTATTGGGTAGCATTTCTTGTCCCTACAATGCTGAGATATTTTGGCCGGTTGAATTCTCTTTTCCCCCTGTAAAAAAGAAGTACCGGCCCGTCGTCGCAATTCTTAAGCTTCCATGGATAATCAGCGTCCCTGTAGTAGATAGCTGATATCCCATCTCTTCTCATAGTCTTTATCTCATATTCAGCCTTGTGAAGTGTATTTTTCAGATTTATTTTCTGTGCAATATGCTGACCAATTCCCGGAATTTTTTGCAAAATGTGGGTTTTTTCCCTGAACACACCTTCCGGGCTACCGACATAGGCAATTAGTTTCTTGGCAGTGATAGCCCCGATATCCGGAAGCATAGTCAAAGCCAGCTGGTATAGCAGCTCTTCGTTGTCCATATATTTATGAGTTAAGCAATAAGCTTGTGGAGCTTTCCCTACAATGAATAATTATCGCATTGTTGCATTGTCGCATTATCGCATTGCCCCTCTACCCTTAATGTGTTGGGGAGTCAAAAAATCGTATGTAAACTGATTTATTTCCTCTTGCTGTACCTGGTGAGTACAACTTTCAGACGGTCCCGGTCGGCCCGATCAACTGCAGAGAGGCTGATAGGTGGATACTTGGCTATTTTTTTCCGGTAATTTTGATAGACAATAAGTTTCTCTTCAGTTCCAAGGAAAAATTTTTCTATTTCGAATTTCACAAATTGCTGAATAGGAATTTCAATAGAATTCTTTTTGTGGTTAAACAGTCCAACCGGGTAATATCGGATAATCAGCATATCTGTAGTGTCGTGAAAATGAAAGTAGTAGGGATTGCGAAACGTACCAATTAAGCTGATCACGATATAAACTATTGAGATGGCGATGGCAACATGGTATTTTGTAATAGAAGAATCAGGATTATCAAAGAGATTGATAAATACAAGGGCAATAATGAACAATACAAATATTATAGTAATAATTAATTTGCGCAACCATACCCTGTAAACATTTCGTTGATTATCTATTTGCATCTCTATACTTGTTTAGTCAAACAATACAAATGTACTAAAATCCGGCTGATCTATAGTTTTCGACGTTTCCGTTCTTCCTTCAACAGTCCTAGCTCTCGACTGGTTTGGCCTTTCACTGAGGTGTTCTCCTCCACACGTCTCATCAGGTAGGGAAGGACAAATTTCACAGGGCCATAGGGCACATATTTCACTGCATTATAACCCTCTGCTGCCAAATTGAAGCTGATGTGTTCACTCATACCATATAGTTGAGATGACCAGATGCGTTTATCATCTTTCTGCAGATTATTCTCTTTGATCAGCTCTGTAAGGTACATGCTGCTTTCTTCGTTATGTGTTCCATTAAAAACATGGATGCGGTCTATATTTTCAACCGTATATTTGAGCGCAAGGTTATAGTCCCGGTCAGTGCTCTCTTTATCGGGCTGGATAGGATCTTCATATTCCATTTTCTTAGCACGCTCACGTTCTCTCTCCATATACGCACCACGTACAAATTTTGCTCCCAGGTAGAAACCCTCTTTGAGAGAGGTTTGGTGGTCTTGCTTCAGGCGTTCCAGACGGTCATGCCGGTACATTTGGTAAGTATTATAAACAATAACGGTTTCCTTATTAAATTTACCCATCATCTCCATTACTATTTTGTCAATAAACTCCTGGTAAAATGAGTCTTCAGCATCTATCATAATTGGAATACCATTCTGAAATGCACGCTCACATAATTTCTCCACCCTCTTGCGAAATTTTTCTCCTTCCCTGATGCTTTCTTCATCAGGATCAGCTGATGTGCTCATCACTTCAAGCGCCTTGCTTTTTGCAAATGCTGTGGGTTTAAAAACTGCAAATGGGATATTATCATTCTTCGCACCAAAATCAACCGCCTTTAAAGTCTCTTCCAGTGCAGCCTCAATATCTGCATCATCCTCTTTTCCTTCAACCGAATAATCGAGGATGGAATAGACACTTCCGGATTTTAATTTTTCAACTACCGGAATACACTCCTGCAAAGTTTCTCCACCAACAAATTGCGCATAAACTGTAGGTTTAACTATCCAGTTGATTGGAAATCTAATCGCTGATGCAATCTTAATCATCGGGTTAATAAACTTAACAAGTATCGGATAGGAGATCAGTTTATACATCCAGAAAGCCCGCTTGAGGTCTCTGTCTGATTTGATTGAAAAAGCAGTTTTTGTGTTGTTAAAATTGAGCATAGCAAATGGGGTATAATAATTCGGGGCGCAATTTAATATGTTCTTCAATATTTACATAAGTTTTAAAACATTTTTTAAGCGATTTTATTAATTTTGAAAGATGATATATAAGCTTCTGCGACCTGAAAAATCTTTAAATACCAGAGTTGTCCTGCCTGCCTCAAAAAGCATTTCTAACAGGTTATTGATTATTCATTCACTTTCGGAAAGCAGATTCGATTTGAAAAACCTTTCAGATAGTGACGATACAGCTCTTATGCTGCACTCGCTCGCTTCCGGTGATTCAGTAAAAGATATTGGTCATGCCGGAACATCTATGAGATTCTTAACAGCTTTTTATTCTTGTCGGCCGGGAAATGTTATCATGACAGGTTCAGACAGGATGAAGGAGCGTCCAATCGGACCTCTGGTTGACGCACTTCGTCTTTTAGGAGCAGATATTGAATATGGAGGGAAGGAAGGAAAGCCACCTCTTGAGATTCATGGCAAATTGCTTAGGGGAGGGGAGATTAGTATTAAAGGAAATATCAGCAGTCAGTTTATCAGTGCCCTGCTCATGATTGCTCCCACATTTGAAAATGGTTTGACTCTTCATCTCATGGGAGATGTTGTCTCTTCCTCCTATATCAACATGACACTTGACCTTATGAAACAGAGTGGAGCAGAGGTGGAGTGGAGCGGAAATACCATCAGGATCTCTTCCGGACAATACAATCCCGGCGAAGAGTCAGGTGTCGGGAATGAGAGTTTTACTATTGAATCCGATTGGAGTGCAGCTTCATATTGGTACGCGATGATGTTGTCGGAAAAGTGCGAAAGCATTCGGCTTAATCACCTGGATCAGTTGAGTTTACAGGGAGATAGTGCATTGGTGGATATTTTTAGAAAGTTGGAGATTCGCACTGAATTTAACGGTCAGACTGCTACATTGCTCAAGACAGGTGTTTTGCTTAAGACAAGCACTTCACTCAAATCAGCTGATGTCGATTCCGGACTCTTTGAGTATGATTTTACGAATGCACCTGATTTGGTTCAGACTATGGCTGTGATACTCTGCATGGCTTCCATTCCATTTAGATTTTCAGGAACGAAAACACTGAGAATTAAAGAGACAGATCGGATCTCAGCCTTACAAACAGAGCTTAAGAAATTAGGTTTTATATTGAATTCTGATTCGGATGGATCATTCCTGGCATGGGATGGAGAGAAATGCGAACCAGAGGAAAACCCTGTCATCAGTACTTATCATGACCACCGAATGGCCATGGCATTTGCACCGGTTGCATTATTTATGGGTGAAATAACTATTGAAGACCCCATGGTTGTAAGTAAGTCGTATCCGGGATTTTGGGAGGATTTGAAAGAGGCGAGGTTTTTTGTGTTGAAGTAAAAGGAATAAGGAATTTACCGCAGAGTTAAGTGGGAGTCACTTTGTTTATTCGCAGAGTTTCGCGGAGTCTCATAGAGTTTCGCGGAGTTAACAGGACGCTACGCTCCGGGAGGTCCGGGAAATATCATATATAAAATTATTATCTGCGTCTTTCTTTAAAAAACTTTTTCAACATAACTCCACATTCATTTTCCAACACCCCATTTTTCAACTTTGTTTTTGGGTGAAGCACATTCTTTTCTACCAGTTGATATCCTTCTTTTGGATCAGGAGCGCCGAAGATCAGTCTGCCAAGATGCGCCCATTTGAGAGCTGCTGCACACATCAGACAAGGTTCGAGGGTGACATATAGTGTGCACTCCTCCAGGTATTTTGATCCGAGGAAATTTGAGGCACTGGTGAGAGCTATCATCTCAGCATGGGCCGTTACATCTTCAAGTTGCTGGGTCATATTGTGTCCCCGGGCAATGATAGTGTTGTTGCTGACGATCACTGCTCCAACAGGCACTTCTCCCTGTTGCTCAGCAGATTGCGCTTGTTTTAGCGCTTCATTCATAAAATATTCGTCAGAGAAGAGTGGATATGCCATTTTGCTCGATAATTCTTTATATTTTTGTAGAATAATGATTAAATCATAGTGCAAATATAAACTATATCAACAATGTACAGAACGCATAACTGTGGAGAGTTAAATATCGGGAATGTAGGAATTGAAGTAAAATTGAGTGGCTGGGTTCAGAAATCACGCGACCTGGGAGGGATGACCTTTGTTGATTTGCGCGACAGATATGGCATTACTCAGTTGGTATTTAATATGGAATCTGAGGCAGAATTGTGTGGACAGGCCAGGAAGCTGGGAAGAGAATATGTAATTCAGGTGGAGGGAGTTGTCGCCGAGAGAAGCAATAAGAATAAAAAGATTGCCACAGGGGAGATAGAGATTCTGGCAAAGACACTGAAAGTCCTGAATGCATCTGAAACACCGCCATTTACTATCGAAAAAGACAGTGATGGAGGTGATGAATTGAGGATGAAATACAGGTACCTGGATCTTCGCAGGGAAGAGGTAAGAAAAAATCTGGAATTGCGTCACCGCATGTCTATTGAGATAAGAAATTACATGAGTGGAGAAGGATTCATGGAGGTTGAAACGCCGGTGTTGATTAAATCCACACCAGAAGGAGCGAGAGACTTTGTGGTGCCATCGAGGATGAATCCGGGACAGTTTTATGCACTTCCACAATCTCCGCAAACGTTTAAGCAGTTGATGATGGTTGCCGGATTTGATAAATATTTTCAAATTGTAAAATGTTTCAGGGATGAGGATTTAAGGGCCGACAGACAACCAGAATTTACACAGATCGACTGCGAAATGTCTTTCGTGGAGCGTGATGATGTACTTGATGCATTTGAAGGTTTGTCGAATCATCTTTTTAAAGCTATTAAGGGAATTGAGATTGAGGGAAGATACCCAAAGATGCCCTATGATGAGGCACTCAGGAGATATGGGAATGACAAGCCGGATATCCGTTTTGGAATGGAGATCAGTGAGTTGAAAGAAGAGGTTTCGGGGAAAGGATTTGTAGTATTTGACTCAGTGGAGTATGTAGGGGCAATCTGTGCTGAGGGTTGTGCTGAATACTCCAGAAAGCAGTTGGATCGCCTTACCGATTTTGTAAAGAAGCCCCAGATTGGAGCCAAAGGCTTGGTATATGTGAAATGCAATGCAGACGGAACTTTTAAATCATCAGTAGATAAGTTTTATTCTCAGGAAGACCTTAAGCTATGGGCTGATAAGATGGATGCCAAACCGGGTGATCTTTTACTGATCCTGGCCGGGGATACTGGTCCAACGCAAAAGGCTCTCAGTGAACTTCGTCTTGAGATGGGTAGAGCACTTGGATATATGGATACAGATGAGTTCAAACCACTCTGGATCGTTGATTTTCCATTGTTGGAGTGGAATGAAGATACGCAACGCTTCCATGCCATGCATCATCCGTTTACCAGTCCGTATGAAGAAGATATTGAACTGTTCACTACCGATCCCGGAAAGGTAAGAGCCATCGCCTATGATTTGGTGATCAATGGTGTTGAAATTGGCGGAGGCTCGATCAGGATTCACAACAAAGATCTTCAGAAGAAAATGTTTGATAACCTTGGTTTTACTGAGGAGGAGGCCGAGAACCAGTTTGGCTTTTTAATGAATGCTTTCCGTTACGGAGCACCGCCTCATGGTGGGATTGCCTTTGGCTTTGACCGCTGGGTAGCGATCTTTGCCGGTTTGGATTCTATCCGTGACGTAATTGCTTTCCCAAAGAACAATTCCGGACGTGATGTGATGATTGATTCACCAAGTAAGATTGTACAGGAGCAGCTGGATGAGTTGTTCTTGGATGTGAAGGATATTGACAAATAATTTCGAGTTTAGCTCATAAGGCTCGAAGGTATATGCAAGCAAAGACGCCAATTAATACGGGCGTCTTTTTTGTGTCTTTGCGCCTTAACGAGATCCTCAATCTTATTTAGAATTGTGAAAAACTACGATGATTTGTGAATAATTATTACATGAGTGGAATAATTCTAGCAAAACTAAAGCTATTTTCGCAAGCAATGTTACACTAAACAGCAAGTGAATATGCTAAAAGTTGCGAAGGAAGATGAACGATACCTGGTTTCTCTATTTCAGGTAAGCAAGTTAAATACCCTATTTTCAGAACTGATTAGTCTGCAGTTAAACGACCTGGTTGGAACGCCCGGTAGAACTGTGGTTTTCAATCTTGAAGGCGTGCGGTTTATAGACAGTGCAGGATTTGGCATACTATTGCATGCATTGGAAATTGCAAAAGCAAGATCATCTGATTTTATGATTTGCAATGTAAGCGATGAGGTCTTGGAGCTCATAGAACTTACAGAATTACAAGATAAACTTCCTATTTGCGAGTGCGTGGATGTGAAGGAGAAGATCGTGATGGAGTTGGATGATTGAGAGGGGAGTGTGGTAATGTGACAATGTGAGAGCGCAATGTTGAGTCAGTGCATAAATGATTTATTCCAATAATGTATTCGTGAATTTAGGCTGTAAAAAAATGCTGCGGTAAAATCAATTTAGAAAATATACATATATTAATACGTATTAATATTCATCTTCAAGAAGTGTTGTCAACAAGGTTGCCGAAGTACAATCATTTACCTTTACCATCACATAATCCCCTGGTTTCTGTCCGTTTGCAGTGAATACTGCCACTTTATTCTGACTGGTTCGTCCAAAGAGTTGTTCTTTTGATTTTTTGGATGTTCCTTCGATCAGGACTTCGTATACTTTTCCTATATCTTTTTTCTTTCCTTCGAGAGAGAGAGTCCCCTGCAGTGCTATGATTTCACTGAGTCGTTTGGTTTTTACATCTTCGGGCACATCATCTTCATATTTTTTAGCGGCAAAGGTATCCGGACGTTCGCTGTACTTAAACATAAATGCCAGATCATAGCCGACCCATTTCATCAGGCTTAGCGTTTCCTTGTGCTCCTCCTCTGTCTCGCCGCAATATCCTGCGATGATGTCGGTTGATATCGTTGCTTCCGGGAGATATTTACGAATGGCTTCGATGCGGTTCATGTACCATTCGCGGGTATAACCACGCTTCATTCGTTTGAGTACGGCGGTACTTCCCGATTGCACAGGCAAGTGTATACTGCGACAAAGATTTGGGTATTTGGCCATGGTCATCAGCAGCTCATCAGACATGTCCTTGGGGTGTGAAGTAGCGAATCTAACTCTAAGCTGGGGGGATATTTTGGCGATCCTCTCTAAGAGCGCTTCAAATTTTATAGCATCCTCCGAAGCTTCAGCGGAGGAGGACGTATCCGCCTTAGCTTCATCATTGAAGGACCACCTATACGAATTCACATTCTGTCCCAGCAGCGTCACCTCTTTATAACCAGCATCAAACAACTCCTTAACTTCGCGCTCGATGGTCTCCGGATCGCGGCTACGTTCCCTTCCCCTGGTATAAGGCACCACACAGTAAGCACAGAAGTTATTACAACCGCGCATGATGGAGACAAACGACGATACATGGTTTTTATCCAGGCGCACAGGACTCAGGTCGGCGTAGGTTTCTTCAAGGGAAAGAAGTGTATTGATTCCTTTTTGGCCGCTTTCCACCTCTGTTAACAGTGCAGGAAGTTCCCGGTATGCATCAGGTCCCACGACCAGGTCCACCGACCGCTCCTCCTCTAATAGTTTCTCCTTCAATCGTTCTGCCATACACCCAATTACACCCACTACCAGATTCTTATTCTTTCTCTTCTGCGCACCAAACTCCTTGATTCGGTTATTCACTTTCTGCTCTGCGTTATCTCTTATTGAGCAAGTATTTACCAGTATCAGATTAGCCTCCTCCATGGTTTCCGTCACCTCATAATCCTGCTTCTGCAAGATGGCCACTACTACTTCGCTGTCTACTACGTTCATCTGGCAACCGTAGGTTTCTATGTATAGTTTTTTTTTAGACATTAAATATGTTTGTGTACAGAAGATGACAAAAGTAGGAAGAAGAAGTTCAAGGAGCAAGGGTATTTTGTGAAACGGCCGGCTGTTTTTTGCTATTGCACATTATTTGTTCCCCGGTGACACTTTGCTCAATGAGACAAACTTACCTGCCTTAGTCCGGCATAATCGTATAATCGCATTAGCCCATTAGCCCATTAACTCATTGCCTCACTCCACCATCTACCGACTTTTCCCCGCAACTCACCGATTTACCCTTCCAAATCATTTCCCCTTAACCTATGTTTGTATCATAGTAATTAGTGTTCATTGTTAATTTAAAATCATGAAAATGGGAGCTGGTCTATTTTGGGGTGTGTTTATACTGTTACTCGGGGTCTCACTCATCATTAAAGTGGTCTTTAATGTCGATTTCCCGGTCATTAAAATTCTGATCGGAGTATTCTTTATCTTAATTGGTCTTAAATTTCTGTTTGGCAGGGTAATGATTCCCGAAGGGAAAATCGGACCCCACGATACAATGTTTAATGAACGCGTGTATGAACATCCTGAAAAGGGGAAAGAGTACAGGGTTATGTTTGGAAGTGGCATCTACGATTTTACTAATGTAAATTTGAGCGAAGGGGATTTCAGGGTTGAAGTCAAGACGGTTTTTGGGGGTAGTATTATCAAAATCCGTAGAGATATGCCTGTTAAAATTGATGCAGATGGTGTATTTTCCGGTGTAGAACTACCTGATGGAAGTACTGTGGTTTTTGGTTCATCTACTTATACATCAGACTCGTACAATGCTGATTCGGCAAGCCTGCGCATTAAACTGGATTGTGTATTTGGAGGGAGTCAGGTAATACGGAAGTAAGAATTTCTGAAAGTTGCTGCATTTTTCTATTTTTGCATAAACTAATCTCAGAACTATGTCAGGACACAGTAAATGGTCGACCATTAAGCACAAGAAAGGTGCTGCAGATGCAAAGCGTGCAAAAATCTTTACCAAATTAATCAAAGAGATTACTGTGTCAGCACAGATGGGAGGATTGGATGCTGACTCGAATCCAAGACTTCGGTCGGCGATTCAGAATGCCAAAGGGATGAATATGCCCAAGGATACAATCGACAGGGCCATCAACAAAGCCAATCGCGATGAAGCAAGCTGGCAGGAAACCACATTTGAAGGCTACCTGCCTCATGGTATCGCTATTTTTGTGGAGTGTCTGACCGATAATAATAACAGAACCGTAAGTAACGTACGCGCGATATTTACGAAGCGTAGCGGAAGCCTGGGAACAAATGGGTCCCTGGCTTTTCTTTTTGAGCGCAAGGGAGTAATCATCGTTCCGCAGGGAGATACGGATCCGGATGAATTTGAGTTGGAACTTATTGATGTGGGGGTTGAAGATATTGAACTGAATGAAGGAACATTCATGGTCACTACTCCTCTTGAAGAGTTTCATAATGCACAGAAAAAACTTCAGGAGATGGGTTTGGAGATCGAAAGCGCTGAACTTCAAAGAATTCCGCACGAAACAAAAGAACTCACCCTGGAGGAGTCTCTCCAGATATTAAAGATCATTGAAGCGTTTGAAGATGATGACGATGTACAGAATGTATATCACAATCTGGAAATAACTGATGAGGCCCTGAATGCTATGGGGTAATGTAGCAATGTATTAATGCAACAATGCAATAATGCAACAATGCAACAATGGGGCAATGTGAAAATATGTTGTATTCCTTGCTAATTTACAGAAGGAGTTATCGGCAGCTTAATATAAAAAGTAGTTCCCTCTTTTTCATTAGTTGTAAACCAAACCTCACCATTTAAATAGTTCTCCCCAAGTAATTTCATGCTGTATGTTCCCAATCCACGGCCTTCTCCTTTGGTGGAAAACGACCGTTCAAAAATCTGAAGTTGTGTATCCCTGCTGATATAACTTTGGTTGTGTACAGAGAATATTATAAATCCATCACTTTTTCTTGCTCCAACCTTAACCGTGTCGGTCTCTCCTGATGCCTCGAATGCATTTTTTATCATATTGGTAAGAATACGGGATAGTAAAGTTGAATCGCTGATAAAATTAGTATCTGAACTATTACTTAAAGACTCAATAGAGCCTTGATAAATATTATTTATTATGAATGGAAGGATTGCCTCTTCAATGATTGTTATACTGTTAATCTGATCTGATTTGATGGAAAGTTCACCAGACTCTGCCAGTGATAGATCCTTTTGTTCAGTAATTGTCCGATAAAGATTTTTATATGTGTCTTCCAGTATATTCATATGCGTATCATTAACTGTCCCCTTCTCCTTTAAAAGAAAGATGAGACCATGCAGACCACTGAGAGAATTGATCACATCATGGAAGAATATGCGCTCGAGTTCTACTTTCCTATTTTCATTGCTTTTGTCTTCAATGGTAATCACAAAGAACATCGAATCTTCATTAAAAAATGGAGTTGAGGTGAATCTGAAGTTATAGGCAAAGGTTTTTCCATCCTGCTTGCTCAGAATTCTACAATCATTTGTAATTCTTTCCTTTGTAGATCTTGAATCTTCCATGGCACGCAAGGCGCCGCAAAGCTGACATGCCTCTGATTCACCGCATCCTCCCGGCTCTATATCGGCATTTACACATTTAAATATTTCTCCGGGTCTTAAATGAAAGGCATCTTGAAAATTGGTGATTGAGATAGATTCTAACATTGCCTGATTAGAAAAGACCAGCTTGCGATCCTCATTGAGTACAGCCACAATATTTGGAAGTGCATTCATAAGGTCAAATATGAAATTCTGACTTGGCTTTTCAGGGAATAGTCGCTTAAGTTCAGACGAGGGTGATGGAGATTTTTTCATTCTTTAAATATATTCTATTGTATTGAATCAATAGTAAAAACAAATATACTATAAGATCGGTTGCTTAACGCTGTTTCCCAAACCTTTGTTTACAAGTTTAGTGCCTGTTATAAAAAGTCCAATCGAGGCCACAGCCATTGCAGATGTCAGTATAAGATGCTCTGGATTCATCCATATAAAAACTATTAGTACAGGTCCTGAAAGGATGAGTAATATAGTTCCAAACAGTGGAATCCTTGCTTTTCTAAATCGGCTTATGCTTAGAATAAACACATATCCTCCAAATACAGTGACGCCAATTTGAATCAGTAAAATGGTATCTTTTATGAGTGACAGAACTTGATTTACAGATTGGATACCCTCATTTTCAGGAAACGATTCAACTATATTGACTATCGATAATCCTGCCAGAGCAGCGCGAAAAAAAACGGTTGCCATTATAGTGATAAGTAAACCATTGATAATATGTGCTACACGGTGAAATCGATAAAATGTAATCAAATAAAATGGGAGGAGAGAAAGAGTGATGAGGGCTGTAGTCATCCACGCAATGGAACTGATCCTTTGAGGGATTGTACTTTCCAGCAAAAAATTCATATCTTCTTCAATGGAATGCTCCGGACTGATATATTCGAAATTCAGTAGGTAAGAAATAAGTAAAGAGAGTGTTGCAAGGATTAAAATTATCCCTGTAAGAACCTCAATTTTTCTTATTTTTCCTCGTTTATTATTGTGCATCAGGCGAAAGTAATTAATTATTTCTGTTGTTCTCGAATAAGAGAACAATTTTACTTAATTTTGGAACTCCTTTAAGAAATATGAGCTTAAGATTATTGACAATATTATTTTTTCTTATACAATACCATGTTGCTTTTTCGCAACGTGACGGAAGAGTTGTCCGTCAGGATGATGTGTTAGAAAACTTGAAGGAGAAAGAACTGAATGGAAAACTTACCATTTATCTTGATACGCTGCTTCAGGAGAATTACTCCAAGCACCTGATTCAAAATAGCAAGACCAGAGGTGTCTCAGGGTATCGGATACGTATATTTTCGGACAATGGTCGTGGAGCAAAGGATAGACAGAAAGAAGCACGTGCGAGGTTTCTTACGCTATACCCGGATGTGGATGCCTATACCAAGTATGAGGGTTCATATCATAAGATATATGTTGGGGATTACAGGACTAAAAGCGAAGCGATTTTATTGCTTAACAGGATAAAAAGAAAATTTCCGGATGCTTTTGTTGTGGAATATAATATATTAATTGAGGATTAGTCTTTAGACTTGATAATCGTAATTCATGAGTGACGTAATAAAACACAAGTGCGGTATAGCCTTGATAAGGCTACTTCAACCGCTTGAGTATTATCAACTAAAATACGGTACATGGAAATATGGACTCCAGAAATTGTATCTCCTCATGGAGAAGCAAAGAAACCGGGGACAGGATGGAGCAGGTGTAGTTAGCCTGAAGCTGGATATGCCCCCGGGAATGAAATATTTCAACCGGCATCGCTCAAGCGATAGTGATGCTATCAATGATATTTTCAAAAAGATATACGGAAATTACAGAAAGGCTGAAAGAAAAAGTGGAAAGTCAATAGATGATGCAAATTGGGCCAAGATGAACCTGCCCTTTGCTTCAGAATTGTATCTCGGTCATCTTCGCTATGGAACCTATGGCAGTAATTCAGTTGAGAATTTGCATCCTGTGATGCGACAGAACAATTGGAAGACCAGGAACCTGGTAGTGGCTGGTAATTTCAACCTGACCAATGTTGATGAACTTTTTGATAACCTGGTGGAACTCGGGCAGTATCCTAAAGATTATTCAGATACTGTAACCATCCTTGAGAAAGTAGGTCATTTTCTTGATATGGAAAATCAACGTCTTTTCGAAGAGTATAAGAAGAAAGGATATGCAAACAGGGATATTACTGATTTGATTGAGGAGCATCTTGATGTGCCGAAAATATTATCTGAGGCCAGCAAAAGATGGGACGGTGGATTTGCGGTTGCAGGTATAATGGGGCATGGAGATGCATTTGTAATTCGTGATCCCTGGGGTATTCGCCCTGCTTATTATTACCAGGATGATGAAATTGCTATTGTGGCATCTGAAAGACCGGTAATTCAGACCGTTATGAATTTAAAGGTCGATCAGGTTCAAGAGCTTCCGGCTGGGAATGCTATCATAATTAAGAAGAATGGGATCGTATCTATCGAACAGGTCATGGAGCCACAGGAGAAGAAATCATGTTCATTCGAGCGGATATATTTTTCCAGGGGAAGTGACCGTGATATTTATCGGGAGCGAAAAATGCTTGGTGAACTACTTGTCCCGGTTATTTCAAGGGTAATTAAGGATGATTATGAAAATACGGTCTTTTCTTTTATTCCGAATACAGCAGAATCTGCTTTTTATGGAATGATAAAAGGAGTTGAAGATCAGATGCTTAAAAAGAAGATAGAGCTGATTAAGAAGAGTGGTAAATCTTGCGACGATGAGAAGATGATTGAAATTATCTCCATGCGCCCAAGGATTGAAAAAGTGGCCATCAAAGATCTTAAACTTCGAACTTTTATTTCACAGGATAAAGGGAGGAAGGATATGGTGAATCATGTCTATGATATCACTTATGGTTCGATACGCAGAGGGGAAGATAACCTGGTTATAATCGACGATTCTATTGTACGAGGGACTACGCTTCGAGAAAGTATTATAAAGATTCTCGACAGGCTTGGCCCAAAAAAGATTATCGTAGTCTCTTCATCTCCTCAAATACGATATCCCGATTGTTATGGGATTGATATGGCAAAGTTGAGTGATTTTATTGCCTTTCAGGCAGCGATAGCTCTGTTAAAGGACAAGGATATGACTCATATAATCAATGAGGTGTATAAAAAATCAGTTGCCCAGAAAGGCCATCCCAAAGAGGAAATTGTGAACTATGTAAAAGATATTTATAAGCCTTTTACTGCAGAAGAAATTTCTGATAAAATTGCTGAACTGTTAACTGAGCCCGAAATAAAGGCCAAGGTTAAAATTGTTTACCAAAGTATTGAAAATCTACATGAAGCAATACCAAACGATCTGGGCGATTGGTACTTTACAGGAAATTATCCAACACCAGGAGGAAACAAAGTAGTGAATACTTCATTTATCAATTACATAGAAGGGATTAATTCTCGCGCTTATTAAATTTAAACCTGTTAAACAGATCATTTAATTTCGTGTTCCTGATGTTGAGGTTCTTAATTATTTGCAAATGTTTGGGAATATAATTCTCAACATGTCGCTCAATCTTAGCTTTGTATAAATCATTGATTGTAATCATTATACCGGTTTCTTCCACCTCGCCAAAACTACGATTAAGGACTGTACCAAATGTTCGCATGGATGGAGATAGATTCATGTAAGCATTGATGAGTGGTGGAATATTTTCACCGCGATTTCTGACTTCGCGTGACAGACTTTTATAATCTCCCAAATAATCATCAGCATTAAAAATCTTATTAAGTTGTTCGGGCTCCGTATGCATTTTTAATGGATCCTTGGCAGTTACGAGCTTATCCTGATCAGGAAAATGTTTGTTGAGGAAGTGCAGAATCATATCACGTGCGGCCTGATGATAGTGTAAATACATGGTTACCTTTCCGAAAAAATATTTTTTCTCGGGATTGTCCAATATCAGAGTACCCAAACCATCCCAAAGGTTGTCCAGTGCATATAATCCTTTTCTTCTAAGGTTGGTTGACTGGTATTTTGGTTGTACAAATGACCTGCCCAGTTCTATCATATGGGGAAGATAATTCTCTTTAAAATCAGTTGAAAAATTAAAAAGCTTGGCTGTTGCAAGTTTTACTTCTCCTTTTTGACAGCACAACTTATCGTTGCAAATAATAAATCTGTATCCTCCCAGTATCTCTTCCTGATCAGGATTCCAGACAATCAGCTGGTCGTACATAATAGGACCGAAATCGAAGTTGTCGACGTCACAATCCTTTCCAGTTCCGCCTCCTGCAGCTCGAAATGCCACCTCCCGCAGCCGGCCAATTTCCCTCATTAAATTTGGTGAATTCTCACTATTGACAATGTATAGCAGGTTTCCACCTTTATTAGTTTTACGGACAAATCTCTCTTCTGTAAGTTCCGCAAGAAGAATATTCTTATCGATTGACGGAATGATGCGTTTCATGTTCATGATGAAGGTAATTTACGACTATTTTACCGAAAATTTACTGTTTGGATCAGAAGAAAGCTGGTAGCAGTATTTTTTCAGCATTTCAGCCCATTCAATAGGTCTGTGGCTTTTATCAAATGTTTCCCATGGAATCGATTTTCCAATGGTAATTTGATAATGATTGTTCCTGTGTTTATAAGTTTCACTGGGGAGATAAAACATTTCCAGATTGGCTTTTATCCCCAGAAATTTTCTTATGCTTGATAAATTGTAGAAGAAGTTACTACATCTTCCTGAGACATGAATTACAACAACATCTCTTTTGTATTGAACTGATTTTGTAATAAAACTTTTTTGCCAGGGAAGATCCTCTATCACTCCTTTTTTTCTTCTGGATACGAGACCAGCCGGGAATGAAATAACCTGATTATCAGATTGATACACTGTATCAATAAACCTTACGTTTTTCATAGCCTGGGCGCCATGTTTATTTATTGGTACAAATATGCCATCCATATTTGTAACATTCATCAGTATATCGTTGACCAGGAAATTTAGATTCTCATATTTTGCTCCTAATTCACGGGTAATGATCCCCCCATCAAAACCTCCCAATGGATGATTGGAAACAAATATATTTCTTCCTCCATCCGGCAGATTTTCCCTGCCATGAACATCCACAGTTACATTAAAGTCTACAAGAACAGCTTTTGCGAATTCCAGGTTTTTTTTGTGCCCATGACTCTTTAACAATTCATTTGTAAAATCCAGTGCAAGAACACGCTTTA
This sequence comes from Bacteroidales bacterium, assembly GCA_030589895.1. GTDB lineage: Bacteria > Bacteroidota > Bacteroidia > Bacteroidales > JAUUZQ01. The sequence continues at coordinate 31,003 of JAUUZQ010000013.1, read as the reverse complement.
AATATCTGTAAGCAAAACCAGGTATCATGCGTGCTAAACGTGGATTTTTATCTGCAAATAAAGCCTTGACTTCTATGGGTTTATACTCTTTATTTTCTATTTCTTTCTCCATCAACTACCAGCATTTATGAGCTTACTAAAGTGAATCTTTATGTCGCAAAATTACCAAAAAATACATTAACGGAAAATCCTTTTAGAAAACAGTCTCATAAGTCAAAATTAAGTATTGGAGGCGAAAAGTTATTAACAAAGTGGGGAAAAGTGGGATGAAATGGATCAAAGTGGGGAATTAATGCTAAATTTACGAATTAAAGAGAATTGAGTGATGATAACGTTTATTGGAGATTATACAGTTAAGTTGGATGCAAAAGGACGCTTGTCCTTCCCCGCTGCTTTTAAAAAGCAGATGAAGGACGGACTTGGTGGTGGCTTTGTGTTGAAACGTGATGTCTTCGAGAAATGTTTGATACTCTATCCAATGGAGGAATGGGAGCGACAGAATGCTATGATCAGGGCGAAGACAAATCCCTACAACAAAGAGCATGCGAAATTCCTTAGAATGTTCTACGCCGGCACTGCGGAGCTTAGTCTGGATTCGAACAGCAGAATGTTGATTCCAAAGAGGCTGCTTGATTATGCTGAGATTGCTGATGAAATTGTGATGGCAGGGCAATCTGGTAGAATAGAGCTATGGTCTGGTGATACCTATACCGGAGTGAGTACGGCAGATGATGATTTTGCCGCCATGGCTGAGAAAATACTTGGTGGACCGTTAAGTGACCCAGAATAAATATGGCATACCACAAGCCGGTTTTATTAAATGAGAGTATAGAAGGATTAAATATTAAGCCAAAAGGGATCTACGTCGATCTTACTTTTGGAGGAGGGGGACACTCCCGGGAAGTTCTTAAAAAGTTGGGAAGTAAAGGGAGATTGTTGGTCTTTGATCAGGATCAGGATGCAGAGGGAAATCTACCGGATGACAAGCGAGTCACATTCATAAAAGCCAATTTCAGATATCTCAGGAATTTCTTAAGGTATCACAACATTTCTGAGGTAGATGGAATCCTCGCAGATCTTGGGATCTCATCCCACCAAATTGACAAGCCCGAAAGGGGCTTTTCTTTTAGGACCAATAGCAAACTCGATATGAGGATGAACAGATCATCTGGTATCACGGCAGCAAAAATGTTGAATGAAAGTTCAGAAAATGAACTTATCAGGATTTTTAGAAGCTATGGGGAGATCAAAAATGCAGGAAGAGTTGCACGCACAATTGTTGCTGCTCGAAAAAACCAGACAATCTCTACTACAAAAGATTTGGAAATTGCCCTTGGTAGTTTGATTCCAAAATACAACTCCTCCAAATTTCTTGCAAAACTCTATCAGGCATTGAGGATTGAAGTCAATCAGGAAGTAGAGGCCCTGGAAGAGATGCTTGTACAAACACTTCAGGCGCTATCAACAGAGGGGAGATTGGTTGTAATTACTTACCATTCTTTGGAAGACAGGTTGGTAAAGAATTATATGAAATCGGGGAATCTCAAAGGTGATATCGAAAAAGATTTCTATGGAAAACCATTGGTTCCATGGAAGCTGATAAACAGAAGCGTGATCGTTCCTTCTGATGAGGAGTTGGCGGAAAATAACAGGGCAAGGAGTGCAAAACTCAGAATAGCTGAAAAAATATAGATGAGCAAAGAAAACCAAAACTCAAAATAGCTGAAAAAATATAGATGAGCAGAGACAGTCGAAATATTGAATTTGAAGAGCCAAAAGAGGATAGCTCGAGGCAGTTCTCGTTTCGAAGTCTGATTGATGGAAATGTATTGACCCAGAAAGCTGTGATCAGGCAGGCTCCATTTATAGTGCTCCTGGTGCTGATTGCCTTTATCAGCATCGCCAATAGAAACCACGCCGAAAAGCTTGTCATTAAGGAGAATAGATTGCAGAATGAAGTGAAAGAGCTACGGTCACAAGCTATTTCAACATCTTCAGAGTTGATGAAGTTTAGCAGACAAACTACGGTTGAAAGGATTGTGCGTGAAAAAGGACTTGAGCTGGAAGAGAATCTTGAGCCACCTAAGAAACTGATTATCGAAGAGGAAAAATAATGTCACTGAAAAAAGACATATTGATTAGAGTAAGTATTGTTTACCTGGCAATGGTAGTTTTTGCAATGGTAATAATCGGCCGGACCCTCTATCTTCAATCCGTTGAAAAAGATAAATGGGAAGAAGCAGAGATTAGCAGTGTTCGCCAAAAGGTGATTGAACCAAACCGGGGGAATATCTACACTTCAGACGGCAGTCTCCTGGCTGTGTCAGTGCCTTACTATGAGGTGAGAATCGATATGCGAAGTGAATCTTTTACCAGGGAGATCTTTGATGAAGCTGTTGATTCACTCTCATACAAACTTTCCGATTTGTTTAAAGATCGTCACTGGACTTCATATAAGCAGGGTTTGGTGAAAGCAAGGGAGAAAGGAAATCGCTATTATTTAGTGAAACGAAATGTGACCCATCTTCAGCTGCAGGAGTTGAAACAATTTCCAATATTCAGGGAAGGAAGATACCGTGGTGGTGCAATTTACGTACAGCAGAATAAAAGAATAAAACCTCATGGAATTCTTGCTGCACGTACTGTTGGATATACAATGAAAGGTGACAGGGGTAGTGTTGTTGGGATTGAAGGGGCTTATGATACTGAGCTTTCGGGAATCGATGGATACCGATTAATGCGTCGAATAAGTGGTGATGTCTGGATGCCTGTGACCGACAAGAATGAAATTGAGCCAAGAGATGGATATGACATAGTAACAACCATAGACATTGCGCTACAGGATGTTGCCGAAAATGCACTGCTTACTCAACTTAGAGAGCATGAGGCCGACCATGGTACAGTTGTGGTGATGGAGGTTTCCACAGGAAAGGTGAAAGCGATTGCCAATCTGGGAAGGACAAAAGATGGTAAATATCAGGAAGGCTATAATTATGCGATTGGAGAAAGTACTGAACCTGGGTCTACTTTTAAACTGGCATCTGTTATTTCACTTTTGGAAGATGGATATGTAAAGCCTGAAGATAAAGTAGATGTTGGTGATGGTGTAATCTACTATAACGATCACAGGCTTGAAGATAGTGGCAATAAAGGATTGGGAGTTATCACAATGCAGGAGGCGTTTGAGTACTCTTCAAATGTGGGGATTTCAAAATTAGTAAATGAGAAGTACAAAAATAATCCGGAGCAGTTTGTCAACAGACTCTACGATCTGGGATTGAATCAAAAACTGAATATTGAAGTAAAAGGTGAGGGAGAACCTGATATCAAGTACACGGATAATCCTTTATGGTCGGGACTTTCACTGCCAATGATGTCTATTGGTTATGAAGTGAGGTTAACGCCTCTTCAGATACTATCATTTTACAACGCCATTGCCAATGAAGGAGAAGTGCTTCGTCCTCTTTTTGTTGAGGAGATTCGCTACCATGGTCAGACAGTGAAGAGCTTCGATAAAGTGATCCTGAATCATAAACTCTGTTCTGCGGAGACCTTAAGCCAGGTAAGAAGTATGCTTGAAGGTGTTGTAGAGAAGGGAACTGCCAGTAACTTAAAGAATTCTTATTATAAAATTGCGGGAAAGACAGGTACATGTCAGATAGCTGAAGACAAATCGGGTTATGTTAAGGGAAGTTATCAGGCCTCTTTTGTAGGCTACTTCCCGGCTCACAATCCTCAATACTCCTGTATTGTAGTTGTCAATTCACCTTCACGATCAGTCTATTATGGAAATCTTGTGGCCGGACCGATCTTCAGAGAGATTACTGATAAAATATACGTTCAGGATTTCGGTCTGCAGCATGATGAAGAGACAGAGATTGCAGAAGTGCAGGCGCCCTATTCAAAAAGCGGATACAAAAGAGAGCTTGAGTCATCTCTTTTATATCTCAATATTCCATTTGAATCAAACGAACATGAATCGGAATGGGTAAAGACCCGAAGTTTTGGTGAGACTGTCTCTTTGAGCAGAAGCGAAATCCCTGCTTTATATATTCCAGATGTATCTGACATGGGTGCCAGAGATGCCCTGTTTTTGCTTGAAAATATGGGATTGAAGGTTGAGGTAAATGGAAGGGGAACCGTAAGAGAACAGAATCCTTTGCCAGGAGCATTGATAAGAAATGGAGAATTGGTAAAACTTGAAATGAGCATTACAGAAGGATGAAATTAGCAGCAATCATATCAAAATTGTCAGTCATTCGGATTGAAGGGGATACAGAGAGGGAAATCGGCTCTGTGACTTTTGATTCAAGAAAGGTTATTGATGACTGCTTGTTTGTTGCTATTTTGGGAACAGCCTCTGATGGACATAAATATATTCCTCAGGCTGTTGCGTCCGGGGCCAAAGCAATTGTTTGTGAAAATATTCCTGAACAGAAGGAAGAGGGTATTACCTGGATATTAGTGGATGATTCAAGGAAAGCAATTTCTATCATCTCTTCTACATGGTATGGTGATCCTTCTGAAGAGTTGAGCCTGACCGGAATTACAGGAACAAATGGAAAAACGACTATCGCAACCTTACTTTATAAGGTCCACACCGGTCTCGGGTACAAGGTTGGTTTATTGTCGACAATTGAAGTAATTATAAATAGTAAATCCTATCCTGCAACACATACTACTCCTGATCCATTGCAGATAAATGCATACTTGAGACAGATGGTTGATGAAGGATGTGAATACTGTTTTATGGAGGTCTCATCCCATGCTGCAAGTCAGCATAGAATTCATGGACTGGATTTCAATGCAGCTGTATTTTCGAACCTCAGCCACGATCATCTCGATTATCATGCAGATTTCAGGGAATATCTGGAAGCTAAGAAGTCATTCTTTGACCAGCTGGATAAAAAAGCATTTGCTCTGGTTAATGCAGATGATAAGAATGGGAGTGTGATGGTTCAGAATTCAAAAGCAAAAGTCTATAAGTACAGCCTTCGGAAGATGACAGATTTCAGGGCTAAAATTATTGAGCCACATTTCGAGGGAACACAGATGCAGATAAATGATGCAGATCTATGGGTGCGATTAACAGGAAAATTCAATGCATATAATCTGCTGGCTGTCTATGGAGTCTCAGTGCTGTATGATCATAGCAAGGAAAAAGTACTTCAGATCATAAGCGGATTGGAAGCTGTAGAAGGTAGATTCGAAACAATCAAGAGTGAGAATGGCAGTATGGCTGTAATTGATTTTGCACATACCGATGATGCATTGAGAAATGTATTGGAAACTATTGTTGAACTGAATCGGAATAACAAGGAAATTATTTCTGTGATTGGTGCAGGTGGAGACCGTGACAGAGCAAAGAGGCCAAAAATGGCTGCCGTTGCTTCTCAATTAAGTCAAAAAGTAATTCTAACATCTGATAATCCCAGGTCTGAAGATCCCCTTACAATTATTGAGGAGATGGCTGTAGGAATATCAGAGGATAAAGCGATGCAAGTCCTGAAGATTACCAACAGGGAAGAGGCTATTAAGACGGCCTGTATGTTGGCAGGCACAGACTCTATTATACTTGTGGCAGGGAAGGGCCACGAGAAATACCAGGAGATTAAAGGAGTGAAACATCCATTTGATGACAAGGAGATAGTCAGGAAATATTTAAAGTAAAATAAGATGTTGTATTACCTGTTTGAACATTTAAACCAATTTGATATTCCCGGGGCAGGGATGTTCCAGTATATCTCATTCCGGGCTGCCATGACAGTAATCACCTCCCTGATCATCTCCATGATTATCGGAAAAAGGATTATCAATTTTCTTCAGCGAAAGCAGATTGGTGAAACAGTCAGAAATCTTGGACTGGAGGGACAAGAGGCTAAGCAGGGAACACCAACCATGGGAGGAATAATTATTCTGGCTTCTATTGTTGTGCCTGTGTTGCTGTTTGGAAAACTAAACAATGTATACCTGATACTCATGGTGATCTCCACAATATGGCTCGGTGCTATTGGATTTCTCGATGATTATATCAAAGTATTCAAAAAGAATAAGGATGGCCTGAGAGGAAAGTTCAAGATTATCGGTCAGGTTGGCCTTGGATTAATTGTTGGTCTGACGCTTTACCTGAGCGATGACGCCGTAATCCGGGAACGTATACCTGCCACCGAGGAAAATCTTGAGCTTTATTCAGATTCTCCGGTCAGCGTGAATAGCGAAGGAGAGTCAATTATTCTTTATGACCATAAGGCTCCGCTCACCACAATTCCATTTATTAAGAACAATGAATTTAACTATACATGGTTGGTTTGGTTTGCCGGAAAATATGCCGATAAAGCTGTTTGGATCATATTTGTCCTGGTAGTCATATTTATTGTAACGGCAGTATCGAATGGTGCAAATCTTACCGATGGTCTCGATGGACTGGCCACCGGGACTGCAGCAATAATAGGGACCACGCTGGGTATTCTTGCCTATGTTTCCGGTAATGCCATTTTTGCCGACTACCTGAATATTATGCACATACCTGAAGCAGGTGAACTTGTAATTTTTGCTGCAGCGTTTATAGGTGCCACTATAGGATTCCTGTGGTATAACTCTTATCCGGCACAGATTTTTATGGGGGATACAGGAAGTTTGGCGCTGGGTGGAGTGATAGCCGTCTTCGCTATTGTCATCCGAAAAGAGTTATTGATTCCAATTCTCTGTGGAATATATTTAGTTGAAACTGTCTCCGTTGCGCTTCAGGTAGGATGGTTTAAATATACAAAGAGAAAAGCTGGCGCAGGAAGAAGAATTTTTCTTATGGCACCGCTTCATCATCATTATCAAAAGAAAGGTTATCCGGAGGCGAAGATTGTCACACGGTTTTGGATAACAGGAATTTTATTGGCTGTAATAACAATTGTAACACTAAAGATCAGATAAACAGATCAAATAATATGGAGAAAAGAAAACGTTTAGTCATCCTTGGAGCCGGTGAAAGTGGAACTGGCTCAGCTATCCTTGCCAAGAATGAAGGATTTGATGTTTTTGTATCAGATTCGGGCAGAATTAGCCCGAAGTACCGTGATATGCTCAATGAGCATCAAATTTTATATGAGGCAAATAGCCATACCGAGCGCTTAATTCTAAATGCAGATGAAATAATTAAGAGTCCGGGAATACCTGAGAGTGTTCCAATTATTAAAGCGATCAGGAAGAGAGAAATTCATGTGATTTCGGAGATCGAGTTTGCCGGGAGGTATACCAAGGCTAAAATGATCTGTGTTACAGGAAGCAATGGAAAAACTACGACTACCTCCTTGATCCATCACATGTTGCGCAAAGCCGGACTCGATGTGGGTATGGCCGGTAATGTAGGGAAAAGTTTTGCCCTTCAGGTGGCACAGGAGGAGTACGACTATTATGTTTTGGAGCTAAGCAGTTTTCAATTGGATGGTATGTACGAGTTTAAAGCAGATATCGCAATTCTGTTAAACATTACTCCTGACCATCTCGACAGGTATAATTATGATATGCAAAGCTATGCTGATTCAAAATTCAGAATTACCCAAAATCTCACAGAGGAGGATTATTTTATCTTTTGCTCAGATGATGAAATCACCATAAAAGAACTGGAACGAATTGTTTCCCGTGCTACACAGCTGCCATATGCCTTTGATAAGAAGCAGGATGATGTTGCATGGATCGATAACCGTGAGAGAATGCATATAGAATTTGATGATATAGACTTCTCCTTGTCGGTACATGAATTGTCTCTAAGGGGAAGACATAATGCCTATAATAGCATGGCAGCGGGGATTGCAGGGAATGTGCTAAAAATAAGAAATGAGATAATTCGCGAAGCATTGATGGATTTTCAGGGCATTGAGCACAGGCTCGAGGCTGTTATGAAGGTGCATGGAATGCAATTTATCAATGACTCCAAAGCCACAAATATTAACTCATGCTGGTATGCACTGGAAAGTGTGAAGGGTGAAATTATCTGGATTGCAGGGGGTGTTGATAAAGGAAATAATTATTCAGAATTAACTGATCTGGTTAGCAAAAAGGTGAAAGCTATAGTGTGTTTGGGTAAGGATAACCAGAGGATAAAAGATGCGTTCGAAGGAAAAGTGGAAACAATTGTGGAGACAGAGACCATGATGGAGGCTGTAAAATCTGCATACTATCTGGGTTCAAAAGATGATACAGTATTGCTCTCCCCGGCATGTGCAAGCTTTGATCTGTTTGAAAATTATGAAGAACGTGGCAGGAAATTTAAAGAAGCAGTAAGAGAGTTATAGAATAGCAATAATGAATTCGGTAAGATACATAAAGGGTGATAGGATAATTTGGGCAGTGATTATAATCCTGTTCATCATATCATTGCTGTCTGTCTATAGTTCTACAGGCTCCCTGGCCTATAAATACAAGTCAGGCGACACCCTGTATTACCTATTCAGACAGTTGAGGTATATCCTTATGGGTCTTATGGTTATCTTCTTTTTTCATCATATTCCTTACAAAGTATATAGTCGTGTTTCTATAACTATCCTGTACATTGCTGCACCAATACTACTTTTCACACTTTTGAAGGGTGAATCGCGCAATGAAGCGGCAAGGTGGTTAATGATTCCGGGAACAGGACTTACCATTCAACCTTCGGATTTTGCAAAGGTGGCACTGATCATGTTTATTTCGAAAGTGCTTTCTGTTAATCAAAACAGCATTGGTGAATTCAGAGCTGTATTTTTCAAGTTGATGATGGCAGTGTCCGTAATTTGTATACTGATTCTCCCTGCAAACTTCTCTACTGCTGCAATAGTATTTGTTACAGCTTTTACACTGATGTTTGTTGGAAGGGTTCCGTTTAAGCACCTTTTTATGTTTCTGGGAATTGGTGTTGTTGGATTGGCCCTATTCCTTCTTTTGGCATCTGAAATGAGTAAAGATGGAAGGATTTCCACCTGGAAGAGCAGGATTGAGGCTTATGTTGAAGGAGAAGGAGATAATTACCAGGCTGATCAGGCAAAAGTGGCTATTGTACGTGGAGGATTGTTTCCGAACGGACCGGGAACAAGTACACAAAGAAATCTTTTGCCACATCCCTATTCCGATTTCATTTATGCAATAATAATTGAAGAGTATGGCTCATTGATCGGAGGTGTGCTAATATTGCTGCTCTATCTCTGGCTTCTCTTCAGGACAGGTCTCATTGTTCGAAAAAGTAAAAGTACCTATGGCGCTTTTCTGGCATTTGGCTTATCGCTGGGACTGGTTCTGCAGGCATTTGTGAATATGGCGGTATCGGTGGGATTGTTGCCGGTGACTGGTCAGACACTTCCTTTGGTAAGCATGGGAGGATCATCAATCTTATTTAATAGCATGGCACTTGGAATGATTCTGAGTGTTAGCTGGGGAATTAAAAAAGAGCTGGAAGTAGCGGCAGAAGCAGAGGCCGCAGCCGCAGCTGCAGCGGAGATTGAAAATGTGGGAGCTGTTGAAATTATACAAAATCAGTCATGAGGCGATGAATCAGGTGAAGAAATATAGAGTGATAATCGGGGGTGGAGGGACAGGAGGACATGTGTTTCCTGCTATTTCAATTGCGAATGCATTGAGAGAGTCGGATGATGATGTTCAGATTCTGTTTGTTGGCGCACTGGGAAAACTGGAGATGGAGAAAGTTCCTGAGGCAGGCTATGAAATTAAAGGATTGCCAATTGCAGGTTTTCAGAGGCGGATCACATGGAAGAATGTCACATTCTTTTTTAAGCTCATGAAAAGCATGGCCATCGCCAGAAAAATTATAAAGAGTTTTAAACCTGATATTGTTGTTGGAGTGGGAGGATATGCAAGTGGTCCTATTTTAAAAGCTGCCGGACGCAAGGGTATTCCAACAGTAATACAGGAGCAAAATTCTTATGCCGGAGTAACGAATAAACTATTGGCAGGGAAAGCAGCAAAGATATGTGTAGCCTATGAAGGAATGGAAAAATATTTTCCGGCAGAGAAGATTATCATGACCGGAAATCCGATAAGGCAGAACCTTTTACTTTCATCGGAAATGAAAATGAAGAGTTACGGGCATTTTCAGCTGGATCCTGAAAAAATGGTGATTTTGCTTATTGGAGGAAGCCTTGGGGCGCGAACACTAAATGAAAGTATCCTTTCCGGAATTGAAAAGATTAAAGAGAGCGGGGTGCAGTTATTATGGCAGAGTGGCAGTTACTATTTCACTGAAGCTGAGAAGGCATTAAAGGAGAGCGGAGCAAAAAATATAAAGCTTGTTCCTTTCATTAAGGAAATGAACATGGCTTTTCAAATTGCAGATTTGATTATTTCCCGTGCTGGAGCCGGAACGATTTCTGAACTGTGTGTGATTGGGAAGCCGGTAATTCTGGTTCCATCGCCAAATGTGGCAGAGGATCATCAGACCAGCAATGCCAAGTCGCTGACTGACTTGCAGGCTGCTGTTTTCATGGCAGATAAAGAGGTAGAAGAGAAATTGGTAGAAACGGCATTGTCATTGGTAAAGAATGAGCTGAGAAAGAAAAATCTGGCGAGCCATATTGCCAGACTGGCTATAAATGATTCGGCAGAAAGAATTATAAATGAAGTAAAAAAACTTGTGTATAAGCTATGATGTGGATTAACCTGGATAGTGTCTATTTTGTTGGTGTTGGTGGCATTGGTATGAGTGCCCTGGCACGGTTTTTCCATAGCAGAGGTAAGAATGTTGCGGGGTATGACAAGAGATCGACATCGCTTACTGATCAGCTGATCCGTGAAAATATTGATATTCATTTTGTAGATCAATCTGCATTGATACCTTCTGAATTTAAGGACCCTGACAGGACACTGGTAATATATACACCGGCTGTTTCTGATCATAACCAGGAGTTGAAATATTTCAGAAAGAATGGTTTTAGGGTGATAAAACGCTCAGCAGCATTGGGTGAAGTATTTAATGCAGGAGATGGAATAGGTGTTGCCGGGACACATGGCAAGACATCAGTCTCTACATTGCTCTCCTTTATTCTCTCTCAATCGAAAATGGGATGTAATGCTTTCCTGGGTGGAATTAGCAAGAACTTTGAAACTAACCTTATCATTAATTCAAATTCCAGGAATATTGTTGCTGAGGCAGATGAGTATGACCGTTCATTTCTTACGCTTTATCCAAAAATGGCTGTGCTTACTACCATAGACGCCGATCATCTGGATATCTATTTGTCTGAGGAAAATTTACGAAGGGGATTTGAGTCTTTTTTGAACCAGGTTGATGAGAAGGGAAAACTGATTATTAAATATGGACTGGATCTGGCAATCCCCACAAGTCTTGAGGTTTACTCTTATTCTGTAGATAACAAAGAAGCTGATTATCATATCACTTCAATTGAGCAGGAAGGGGTTTATTATCGCTTTACAGTGAGAACCCCAAGAGATATTATTCAGGATGTCAGACTGGGGATGCCCGGACTTATAAATGTTGAAAATGCGCTTGGCGCTATTGCTGCTGCAGACCAGAAAGGAGTTCCCATAGATGTAATTATTAAGGCATGTACAGAGTTTACCGGTGTGAAGCGCAGGTTTGATATTCAGGTTATGAATGAGAAGAGGGTTTACATTGATGATTATGCACATCATCCTGAAGAGTTAAAAGCATTTATCTCTTCCGTTCGGGAAATTTTTCCTGAAAAGCGGATATGCGGAATTTTTCAACCTCATCTATTTACCAGAACACGTGATTTTTCCAAAGCATTTGCAGAGAGCCTGGGATTACTTGATGACTTGATACTGCTTGCCATCTATCCGGCAAGAGAGGAGCCGATTCCGGGCATAACTTCAGAAATTATTTTTGATGATGTACAGCTCGATGAAAAAGTATTGATCGGTCCGGAGCAATTGCTAAATGTTCTGAATGAACGTGATCCGGAAGTTCTGCTGACTATGGGGGCTGGTGATATTGATAAACTTGTTGAACCTTTAAAAAGCTGGATGGAGCAATTATGATAAAAAGGATAATACATATTATTGTCTGGCTTATGATTCTTTCATGGTTCATTATTATCATGGGATTTGTAAGTGATCATAATGATGATCTGTTGTGTAAGCATATTTTGATTGAGGTTTCAGATTCTTCGGATGTAAAATTTATTACTGTCGGGAATGTGAGGAAAATGCTTGGAGAATCCGGTATAGATATGCAGGGATATCCTATCTCGCAGATTAACACGAGGATCCTCGAGAATATACTGGAGGAGAATCCATATGTGAAAAATGCCGAGGCATATACAACTGTTATGGGTGACTTGTTACTTAGTGTTGACCAGCGGAGACCAATAATCAGGGTAATGCCTGGTGGCCGAGAGGGTTATTACATTGATAATGAAGGAGAACTGCTTCCGCTTTCGGCTTCCTATTCCCCAATGGTACCATTGGTTACAGGTTATCTTATGCTGCCTGTAAATATTCTGGAGGGAGGACTGCAGGATCGGGATTCTGTAGAGAAAGAATATCAGTTTATTTATGACATCCTGGATTTTGCCAGATATGTTGAAACGCATACATTCTGGAAAGAGCAGATTGTGCAACTCTACAGAGATCGCTCGGGAGAGTATGAAATAATTCCGCGGATTGGGGCGCATCAGATTCTATTGGGATCGATGGATAATTTCGAAGAGAAACTCCGTAACCTGAAACTCTTGTATGAACAGGGTTTTCAAAAGTATGGATGGAATAACTATAATAAAATAAATTTAAAATATTCAAATCAGGTGATTTGTACTAAACGTTAAGAATTATGGCTCAAAAAAACCGTATTGTTGCAGCAATTGACATAGGCACAACCAAAATTGTAAGTTTAGTTGGCCAGTTAAATGAGCAGAACAGGCTCGAAGTATTAGGGATCAGTAAGTCAGCATCCAAAGGGGTAAAACGTGGAGTAGTGTTGAATATAGAGGAGACTGTTAATGCCATACAGACTACTGTAAGTGAAGCACAGGAGCAATCTGGTCTGCGTTTTAATGAAGTGTTTGTTGGTATTGCTGGTCAGCACATTAAGTCCGTAAGAAACCGTGGGTATATAAACCGGGATTCTTATGAAGATGAAATTACCAGGGAGGATCTACATGCACTTATTCAGGATATGTATAAAATCCCGGTGGAGGTTGGAGAGGAGATTATTCATGTATTGCCACAGAATTATATTGTGGACAATGAGACCGGAGTTAAAAATCCTGTTGGAATGTCGGGTAAGCGCCTGGAGGCAAATTTTCACATTGTTATTGGTCAGATCTCTTCTGCCAGGAATATTGAAAAGTGTATTAATCGGGTGGATCTTAAAGTTCGGCAGCTGGTACTTGAACCACTGGCTTCCAGTGCAGCAGTGCTGACTGAAGATGAGAAAGAAGCTGGTGTGGCACTTGTTGATATTGGAGGCGGAACAACAGATGTGGCTGTTTACTACGATGATGTAATTCGACATACAGCAGTTATTCCCTTTGGCGGAAATGTTGTAACCCGGGATATAAAGGAGGGTTGCGCAATTCTTCAACGACAGGCCGAATCCTTGAAAATGCAGTTTGGTTCAGCATTGGGTGACCTGGCCCAGGAGGATAAAGTTGTAACCATCCCGGGAATCTCAGGAAGAGATCCCAAAGAGATAAGCTTTAAGAGCCTTGCATATATCATTCAATCCAGGATGGAGGAAATTATTGATGCAGTAATTTATGAGATTGAAAATTCTGGCTTCATGGACAGGTTAAGCGCAGGGATTGTCCTTACAGGTGGTGGTGCAATGCTGAAGAATCTTAATCAGCTGGTTAAATTTAAAACCGGAATGGATGTCAGGATTGGTTATCCAAATGAGTGTCTTGCTGCAGATACTACGGCGGAAATTAATCAACCTATGTATAGTACGTCAATTGGACTGTTGCTTAAGGGCCTTGAAATATATGCAGAGAACAAAGAGGAATTGACGGTGAAAAACATTGAGAGTGAAGGAATGGAAGAGGAAGAGGCTGAAAAGATGCCAAAAAAAGATCGTTTAATTGGTATTAAAATCATTGAAAATCTGAAAGCTTCATTGGGCGGTTTTTTTGATGAGAATGATGATAAAATGTAAAATATCTGGATGAGAATCTAAAAAGAATCTATTATGGATGAGATAATGAATTTTGACCTGGCACCTGAAAAATCTTCCATCATCAAAGTTATTGGAGTTGGAGGCGGTGGAAGCAATGCTGTTAATCACATGTTTCGAAAAGGGATACAGGATGTAAATTTTGTGGTGTGTAACACTGATGCACAGGCATTAAACAATAGTCCGGTTGCTGTAAAGATACAGCTGGGAGATTCACTGACAGAAGGGCGGGGAGCAGGTAGCAAACCGGATGTAGGAAAGCAAGCTGCATTGGAAAGTATTGACACCATTAAAGAGTTACTGGGGACCAATACCAACATGGTTTTTATTACAGCGGGAATGGGAGGAGGAACCGGAACTGGTGCGGCCCCTGTTATTGCTGAAGCAGCAAAAGAGATGGGAATTCTTACTGTAGGAATTGTTACAATTCCGTTTGGCTTTGAAGGTCCCGAAAGGATAAATCACGCCATAAGGGGAATTAATGAGCTAAAATACCATGTTGATTCCCTGCTCGTGATCAACAATGAGAAACTCAGAGAGGTTTATGGTAACCTGAAAATCAGTGAAGCATTTAGCAAGGCAGACGATGTGCTGGCAACAGCAGCAAAGGGGATAGCTGAAATTATTACAGTCCCTGGATATATAAATGTGGATTTCGCAGATGTTGAAACAGTAATGACTGACAGCGGTGTTGCGCTGATGGGATCTGCGAAGGCGGTTGGAGAGGATCGTGCTCTGAAAGCAATTGAAGCAGCACTTGTTTCGCCACTTCTGGATAACAATGACATAGCCGGAGCACGAAGTGTACTTTTAAATATTACATCCGGAAATGTAGAAATTACAATGGATGAGGTCTCAGAAATCACAGATTATGTGATTAATTCTGCTGCGAAAGATACTTCTCTTATCTGGGGCGTGGGACATGATGAAAGCCTGGAGGATGAAATATGTGTTACAATTATTGCTACAGGATTTAAGATGAATAGTATCCCTGAGGTATATGAAGGAAAAAAGCATCTTGAAAAAATTCCTCTCAGGGAAAATGATAAATCGAGGTCTAATGCAACAGTTAGTTTTAATATACAAGCTCCAACTCAGAAAACCCTCGAATTTGGCATGCCTGAGGATGAGGAAGAAGCATATATTCTATTGGCTAAATCAGAATCAGATAATGAGTCTGATGATGGTCGATTGGCGGAACGGGTTAGAAATTTGAAGAGAACAAATGAGAAGCTGAAAGAGGAGGGGTATACCTCCGAATCGGGAAAAGATGAAATCGACAAGTTGGAGAATGTACCTGCATATGTAAGAAAAAAAGTGCAGCTGGATAACAAGCAGCATTCTGAGAGCGAGGAGGTATCGAGGTATAGATTAACAGAGGAGGAAGAGAATTCACCTAAGCTAAGACAGGACAATTCCTATCTTCATGATAACGTAGATTAAATTATATATTATGTCACTTACCGAAACAATTAATGAGGAGATAAAGAAAGCAATGCTGGCCAGAGAGAAGATTAAACTGGAAGCATTGCGGTCTGTGAAAACTGCATTCACACTGGCAAGAACAGAGAAACCAGCTGGCTCTGAGCTCTCTCCGGAAGAAGAGATAAAAATAATTCAGAAGTTGGTGAAGCAACGCAAAGACTCTGCAGATATTTATAAAGAGCAGGGGCGGGAGGATCTTTACCAGAAAGAGATCCAGGAATTGGATGTGATCAAGGTATATATGCCGGCTCAAATGGATGAAGCTGAGATCAGGACTTATCTTCAAAGTCTCGTGAAAGAGATGGCTGCGGAGTCTATGAAGGATATGGGTGCTGTTATGGGAGCTGCATCAAAAGCACTTGCCGGGAAGGCTGATGGTAAGGTTATTTCCGTGATTGTACGGGAATTGCTTGGATAAAAAAAAGCTGCCTTCATTTTACATAAAGGCAGCTTATATATTTTATTCAGGCCTCTTATCTGGTATAAAAAATCTTCAATCTGTCGTCAACCACATTGGCTTCTTCTACCAGTGCTTCAAAAGGTTCGAAATTACTTCTCGATTGCAGTGAATATACCAATCTTGTTAATGATGAAGACATATCTGCATCTGTTGCAGCTTCTTCACGATTTGTAACATCAACAAGCATTACGCCATTTTCTCCTACAAATGGACCAGACACTTGGTCTACAGGAAGATACATTGATGCTCCAACAATATATGGTTCAATTCCGGCATTTTCAACGTAAGCGTTTGCAAAATGAACCTGGGCATCTGAAACACTTAAGTTTTCAGATACGGCAAAGGAGGAAAGATCAGTTGATTCAGTGAGTTTATTCTGCATGTCAGCCATCAGAACTTCACCTTTTTTCAGTTTCTTTATCTCTAGTTCTATTTCATTGCGAACATCTTCAAAATCAGCATAGCCCTCTTCTTTAACCTCAGTCAGCGTTGCTACAATATATTTATCTTCTACATCGAAAATATTGCTTACATCACTTTGTTCCGCTGAATATGCCCATCCAATAATTCTTACAGGACTTTCAAGTCCCGGAATCGTGCGTTGATCTTTAGTGATACCAGGCACAATCCTTGGGTCGAGTCCATATTCAATAGCTTGTTCATCAAACTTTTCCTTACTGGTAGATTTTGCTCTGAATTTAACAGCCCTGTTATAGAAATCCTGATCTGTTTCGCTGCTCGGTATAACATTATGAACAATCGTTGCAATTTGTACCTTGCTTACCGGCTTACTTTGAGATTCAATAAGAATAATATGTGCTCCGCGGTTTGAGGAAGAAACCAGTAAGTCACCGGCTTTGTTTTCAAAGCAAGCATCGTTTAATTCCTGATCCATTGCTCCTTCCCTGAACCATCCCAGGTCTCCGCCAATAGCACGGTTTCTTTCGTCAGATGAATATTGAAGGGCTATTAAATTGAAATCTGCTCCTTCTTCAATTACAGTTTTAAGACTGTCAGCAATTTCTTGTGCACGCCTTACATCACCTACAACAGCATAGCCAATTAAAATATGTCTTGCCCTGACCGAGTCAGCACGCATTTGAGTTTCTTTCTTTTTGGATATTTTATAAGATTGAGTTTCGTAATATGGGCCGTAGATATAGTCGTTGCTTTGGCTGAGAAGAGAGTCTTTTAAAATTGAACTTAATTCATCATCAGTATAGAAACGTTTATCATAAGGCTCATCTGAAACATTATTGACATAGGAAATTACCCTGTTATCACTCAGACGTCCAAATTCAGCTTTTGTCTGTTCTGCCCATAGTTTTGAGTTTGTATCATCATTGTCGCTTGATACAACTTCAAAAACGACATACTCAATCGACCTGGACTCATTTTGTTTGTAGGACTCAATATTGTTTTTATAGTAAGCTTTTAAATCAGCCTCTGTAAATGAAATTTCCTCATCACTTACACTGGAGAAATTTTTCAAAACAAAATTAAAATCAACTTTTTTTCCATTCACCAGAAAGTGATCCTTCACTTCAAGAGATGTTGGCCTGAGACCTTTACTAATTAGGGTTAAATATTTTTGATTGAGTCTTTCATCTATAATCTCATTTTCTATAAACACCCATCTCTGATTCTCTTGTGCGTACGCCTCTGTACCAAGAGAGTTGAAGTAATTCATCATGATGAATTGGTTAAATTCACCAGTTTCCGGGTTCGTAAACATTTGTCTTACTATTGGATGAGGTTCACTGAAAGCTGAAGCATTTCCTCCAAATCCGGTACTCTGATCACCGGCAACCATCGACTTCAATTCATCGATGCTGACATCAATGCCTAAGTAATTGTAGGACTTGTTCATAATGGTCTGCCTGACTAATCGGCTCCAGGTTTCATCCTGAACTTGTTGCTCTTGTTGAGCATCAAGATTTTGACCATAGTTAAGTTTATAAAAGTTTCTTAAAACCTGCTCCCCTTGTCGGTATTCTTCAGCTTCAAAAGATTCCCCATTAATTTCTGCTACCCTTGTGCTGGGTCTTAAGTTAAAATCCCCAAGAATAAAACCGAGCATGGCCAGTCCAATTACTGCCATCATTAGTATTCCTGCCCTTCTTCTAATCAATTCTAGCGTTGCCATTTAATCAATATTTCAATTAATATATTACATCAAAAATTTTAGCATGCGAATATAGTAATTATAGGTTGAAACAAAAAAGATGTGAGTAATAAAGTATAATCGTATTGTGGTAAAGTTGAGGCAAGTAATACAATCAGGTCAAAGAATAAATTTTATTGATCCAAAGTCAATTCCACCAACTCAATTTTATTGGCACTTACTTGAATTATTTTCATCGAAAATCTACCAATTTGAATTGATTCATTTAATGATGGTATATTCTCATGATGAAAAATGATGAATCCGGCCAATGTCTCATACTCATCGGATTTTGGTATGTCCATCTGATAAGATTCATTCAGGTGGTCGATTTCTAATCTGCCGGAAAATTTGAAATGCTTGTCATCGATTATCTCTTCAATGAGATCTGTTATATCATGTTCGTCCTGGATCTCTCCAAATATCTCTTCAATTATATCTTCAGTAGTAATCATGCCCGATGTTCCTCCAAATTCATCCAGTACCAGTGCTATGTTTTTTTGGTCTTTTATGAATGTCTTCAGGATTTTATTTACGCGTAGTGTTTCGGGAACAATAGGCAATGACTTCAGATGATCACCAATATGTTCAGGATTTTGAAACATATCTTTGGTATTTACATATCCGATCACATTATCTATATTATTCCGGTAGATAAGGATCCTGCTTAATCCGGATTGTGTAAATGTGTCTAATAATTGCTGTATTGGGCTTTCAATTTCCAGGGCAACAATTTCTGTCCTTGGGATCATACAATCCCTTACCTTCAGACTGGAAAGTTCCATTGCATTTTTAAAAATCTTCAAATCCTGAATATCTGATTCACTCTCATCCAATTCAAGATGACCCTCTTCAACCAGGTGGTTGAGATCTACCTTTCCAAATATTTGTTTCCCGGACTCATTGGCAATTCTCACCTTTAGTATATATTTCATGGTGAAGTTCGACAAAGCAATTGAAAAGATTGTAATCGGATAGAGTAGAACATAGAAAAACAGAATGGGTAAGGAGAATACTTTCAATGCCCCGTTCGGGTTTATACGGAACAGTGTTTTGGGGAGGAATTCAGCAGTAAAAAGAATGATAAGGGTTGAGATTATAGTCTGGATCAACAATACCAATACTTCTGCATCATTCTTGAAGAGTTGAATTAAAGGTTCCTGAAGAATACCGGCAATGGCAATACCGTATATTACCAAAGCAACATTGTTCCCCACCAGCATTGTAGCAATATATCTGGAAGGATTTTTAGTAAATATTGCAATTATTTTTGATGAGAAGGATTTATGCTTCTTGTCAATCTCAATACGGAGCTTATTCGATGAAATGAAAGCAATTTCCATTCCCGAAAAGAATGCTGAGAACAGTAACGACAGAAATATGATAAGCAATTCCTGCATTTTACTTGTTGTCCATTCTGATTTTTCTACGTCGGTAATACATCAATAGAGCCAGTAAAGCAAACAGCAGGAGGTGCCAGTTTTCTTCAATTCCGGTATCGATGCTTTGTTGGATTCCCATGATTAGCAACAAACCACCCATAACGAACCAGATAATTTCAAATAGAACGCCTGTTTTATTCATCTTCACTTATGTTTATTATACTATTGGTTACTCCTATAAGTTTATATTTCGTCAGCGTCTGGTTTGATTTAAAACCACTCTGACCATAAAATGTTCCATTTTCATTTACAATTCGCGTAAATGTATTGGAATAGATTTCTTCTTTTTCTTCATCCCAGAAGAGCTCTTCTGAGTCGAGTCTTTCACCACTTTTATGATTCTTTGCAATCACATTTCCTGTTGCATGCCATAACTTCTGTTCATTGTGGTAAATTGCATAATCAGCACTTATCTCTGATTCTATTTTCATAGAATCATCATAAAAATGTATTATCAGGCCTTTGGGAAATTCACTATATGGTTCTTCTGCATTATTGTATTGCCGCAGCTCTTTTGAATGCATCTGGACCTTTACTTTTGACGAATCACTGTACATTACTTCAATATTCTCAGCAATGATATCCGGATAATCGCTTGATTCTCCAGTAAAAAGGTTTATTTTTTCTATATCATTTTCACAGGCAGTAAGCAGCCAGCTAAAAGCTAAAATTTGAATTACTATGATTGGTATGCGGTTCATTTATCGTAAAAATAAAAACTGCCTGCAAAGTTAATTACACTGGTAATTTATTACAAAAAAAACCAGGAATACTCTGCAGGCAGCCTCTTTTTGAAATAATTTTTTATTTCCTGTATTTTATGACTGTATACTCATTGATACATCCCTTTACATTGTATGATTTTCCTTCTTCAAGATTCAGGAAGAAGCAATCTTCAGAGTTAGGATACAATCCAGAGTAATCATTAATCTTCTTATTGGCATCAGCTGCCAGAGAGTTATTAACTTCTTTTGCTTTTTTAAACTTGTCAACTGCAGCCCAATATGCAGTACTACCATTTAATTGATCATCAAGATTAGACCTGCTGTCAATATAGTTATTTCCCATTAGCATATAAACATCGCCATAATTTGGATTCAGTTTAATAGCTTCCTTTGCATATTTTATAGACTCACAGTAATTTTTTAGAATTCTTGTAACCTGGGCAAGTTTGAAGTAATATGTTGCCTTGGTTTCATTGTCTGCATCACCTGCAACGGCTTCTCTAAAATACACAAGGGCTTCATCATACTTCTGTTTTGACAGATATAGATTAGCCACTTTATAGGCTGATTGAGCAGAAGGATTGATACTGTATAGTTTCTCTAAAGCAAGCACATAAATATCTGCCCTGTCACAACCTGTACTGATATAGAAATTTGTTACTTTATTCAGAAATTCTTCATCATTCTGGTTGGCTTCAAATAGAGGTCCATAATAGTTATTCAGTGCTTCACAAGTTAGAACTCCCTCCTTCAAAACAAAGGCATCAATATTTTCCTTTGCTTTTCCCCAGCGCCTGTCTTTGGAGTTCTTAGCTAAGTGCCTGTCAATAATTTCTGTTGCCATAAAATAGTCTTCAATGGCATCATTATGTTCTATTTTACCTGCTTTGCTAAGTGTTACGCTTGAGTTAACGAACAGGATGACAACAGCATCTCTGGCTTTGTCCGGACCTAGCTCTATACTTCTGCCCAAATATTCGTATGCTTCCTGTACAGAATTTATATCGTCTTTTCTGTACCGAAGCAAGTCAATTGCTTTTCTGCTGATCACATTTGCCTCATCATTGAAATATTTAAATCTCCTGTCATAAATAAGCATGAGCGTATCCACCATTTCGTTTACAACATCAGGATTTTTCTCTTTGCTTATAAAAGATTTATACATTTTTACTCCATCAACATACATGTTTTGGCTTGAAGCAGGGCATTCTGAAAATACTTTTCTCCATGGACCGATAGCATCTCCATAGTTGTTATGCTTAAAGAATTCCTTATATAAGGAGAGGTTCATCAGACAATTTATACTGTCTTTACCCTGGCCATATTTCGATCCATCTTCAATGCCCTTCTGGGACATAGCAGGGAGCATTATTAGTAATGCAAACGCTGAAATTATTGTTTTTATCGCTACAGTTTTCATCTGGTAGGTTTTCATTTATTAAGGTCAGATGCGCCTCATTCCGATATTGGGATTCGGTTCATCTAAAGTAATCTGTCAGAATTGTTTTTAATCAAATTTTCTTTTGTAAAACCAAAGATCGTGCAAAGTTACACTAAATGTAAGAATTCCATAATTTTCCTTTACAAAATTTTCCTCTGCAGTACCTCTGGTTATCAATGTAAATGCAATGTTAAATGACGATTGCGATTTATTCATTGGTAGACCTACTCCAAAAGTTATGCCATATTCCTTCATCTGGTAATCTTGTACCTGGATATAGTGGTCGGAATAGTATCCTCCTATTCTATAGCTCATTAATTTATGATATCCTCTAAGAGCCTCATGATCAGGAGTATATTCGGCACCAAAATGCATTGAACGCGTATCTGCGAGATTAAATCCATCATTCTCCAGAAAATTATTCAGACTGTTCGTGGAAGACCAGTCCTGAATGTAGTAGTCGGCAGTTACAGTTAATTTATCAGGTATCCCCAGTGCTATTCCAAAACCAATTTTTGCTGGTATCGTAATGGAACCTGTTAGAGTATCGCTGCCACTGATAATAATATTGGATGAGATGAATGTTGAGTCATTTAGATAAGCACCTGAATTTGTGCTTGAGCTTGGGAACTTATTTGTAATGGTATTGTCCAGTGTTGAGTTAAACGTGGTTTGTAAATCGTAGGTTCCTCCTAAGGTGAAAAAGAATTTATCAGATATCACCTCATGATATTGAAATCCAAAACCAAAATATGTGTTACTAATATGAATCTCCTCAATGGCACTCGTAGATGCAAAATCTGGCTGGGAAGGAAAGCTGAGATACCTTTCTCTGTTAATATCTCCAAGTAAATAGTTCATATTTACTCCAACGGATACGTGATCAAAAAGTTCAGTTGATACACCAAGGAAATATTTCATGATTCCTCCTTCTCCGTGATGGTAGAAGTCCAGTGGATCACCTGTTCCGAGATCATTAAATTCTTGTTTGATATTGTATCCAACACTGCTAAAAGGAACCAAACCTGTTCCCATTGCAAAGTTCTTGCCTATCGGAACAGACAGGGCGATATGGTGAAAGTTACCATTCCTCCAGGAATTGTTTACGGCAGTTGATTTGTAATAATTCATATATCCATTGAATCCAAAATCAAATAAAACTGACATGCTATCCCTGGCGCTATATGCAGCAGGATTTAGATAATTCAGATGATTACTCTTTTTGATTGCCAGGCCGGTACCGCCCATGGCAAGGTTCTGTCCAAATCCGCCTTTTGTGAAATCACCAAGTGCAAATCTTGTGTAAGGAGAATATGTATCGTATTGTGAAATTGCGGGGGATGCAATGAGCATCAGCAGAACCATTAAAACACTATTCTTCATTCTTCTTCCAGTCATTGTAATCTAAAATTCTGTTTAATCCAATCAGGTTCAGATGCGAGACGACAAAGATGCTACTTTTTAACCTTTTATCAAAAGAAAAGGCATCACCTCCGGTCATTACCACCTTAATATTTGTAAATTCCTGTGACACAGATGATATAAAGCCTTCAATCTCCAGTAAAACACCATTCACTACACCCGAAATGATGGCTTTTTCTGTGGATGTTCCCAGTAAATCGATTTCGTCATCATTTATGCTCAGCAAAGGCAGTCGATTTGTAAACTTATTCAAAGCTTTGAATCGCATGTTCATCCCCGGTGAGATATTTCCACCAAGGTATTCTCCTTCAGCTGTGACCAGGTCATAAGTTAATGCTGTCCCGGCATCTATAACCAGAACGTTGTTATTGGGATAAATAGTGTGTGCGCCGGTAACTGCTGCTATCCTGTCGTAGCCCAGGGTATCCGGAGTGCTGTAGTGATTTTTAACTGGCAAAGGTGTTGATGCGTTTAATTCCAGGAATGTTTCAAATGTTGTACTCAGGTAGTCGATCAGTTCGCGGGAGTGGTTGGCAACACTTGAGAAAATGGCTCCTTTAATTTCCGGATATCTTGTGATGAAATAAGATATTTCTTTCATTGTAAGCGTCGGGTATACAGCGCTTTCAATCACTTCAGTATTAGCACATACAGCTATTTTCCCAAAGCTGTTTCCCAGGTCAAGTACAAGATTCATCGGCAATAGATTATATGCATTTATATTCACTATTCCCCGGCCTGTAATTGCTCCAATATTCTGAATGTTTCTGAAATTGATCTTACATTATTTATTCTAAGGCTCAATCTCTCTTTATCCTGTCTCATTCTGAACAGTTTCTGCTTAGCTTGAATATTCTGAATCACTCTTCCAAAAACCGGTGAACGATAGAACAATGAATCCGGGTTACTTACAAAGAACGTAATCAGAGTGTTATTTTTCAAAATGATTTTTTCAACACCTGTTCTTAATGCGAGCCATCGAAGTTGTACTACTTGAAGGAGTTCTTCCGTTTCTGATGGCAATACACCGAATCGATCTTCCAGCATTTTTCTGTATTCAATGAGGCCATCTTCATGGCTAATATTGTCCAGTTCTCTGTAAAGATGAATTCGCTCCGATACATTTGAAACATAGTTATCAGGCAGCAATAATTCCAGGTCAGTATCGATATGACAGTCGTTGGAATAATTCCTTATTTCTTCGGTTTTCCCACCTTCTCCAGAATCATTTCCAGTATCAAAAAGATCCTTGAAAACACCGTCTTTCAGCTCTTGTATAGCCTCATTCAGGATTTTATGATAGGTCTCAAATCCAATATCAGTTATGAAACCACTTTGCTCTCCTCCCAGCAGATTTCCTGCTCCCCGGATGTCGAGATCCTGCATGGCAATGTTAAATCCGCTACCCAGACTGGAGAATTCTTCTATTGCTTTTAAACGTCGTCTGGCTTCAGGTGTCACCATGGTAAGCGGAGGTGAGAAAAGATAGCAGAAAGCCTTCTTATTTGACCTTCCTACACGTCCCCGAAGTTGATGCAGATCACTCAATCCGAAGTGGTGTGCATTGTTGATAATTATTGTATTTGTATTTGGAATATCGATTCCGGATTCAATAATAGTTGTGGCAATAAGCACATCATGAACTCCATCCATAAAACTCAGTATGACATTTTCAAGTGTTTTGCCGTCCATCTGACCATGGGCAATTACAGATCGTGCCCCAGGCACCAGTTTATCAATCATTATTTTCACTTCCTGGATATTTTGTACCCGGTTGTGAATGAAAAAGACCTGTCCCCCGCGATTTAACTCATATTCAATAGCTTCCTTAATAATAGCTTCATTAAAGGGATGCAATTCAGTAATTATTGGATGCCTGTTTGGTGGAGGGGTATTGATAATTGAGAGGTCACGTGCTCCCATCAGAGAAAACTGCAGGGTTCTTGGTATGGGTGTTGCTGTGAGTGTGAGCGTGTCGACATTAAGTTTGAGTTGTTTGAGTTTTTCTTTTACAGAGACTCCAAATTTTTGCTCTTCATCGATGATCAGTAGTCCGAGATCTTTGAATTTTACTGTTTCATTGGCCAGTTTATGTGTTCCAATGATGATATCAAGTTTTCCTTCGCTTAATTTTTTTAATATTGCTTTCTGGTCGGCATTGCTTCGCATTCTGCTGATATAATCGACCGAACATGGAAAATCCTTTAGCCTGTTCTTAAATGTATTGTAATGCTGAAGTGCCAGTATTGTGGTAGGAACCAATACTGCAACCTGCTTGCTGTCGCTCACTGCTTTGAAAGCTGCACGAATTGCTATTTCAGTTTTTCCAAACCCTACATCGCCACATACAAGCCTGTCCATTGGGAAGGATGCTTCCATTCCCTCTTTGACATCTGAAGTTGCCTTCGATTGGTCAGGAGTATCCTCATATATGAAAGATGATTCCAGTTCCCTTTGCAGATAAGTGTCAGGGGTAAAAGTGAATCCTTTTTGTTCTCTGCGTTTTGCATACAATGCGATGAGTTCTCCTGCAATATCTTTTACCTTATTCTTGGTTTTTTGTTTCAGCTTTTGCCATGCCCCTGTCCCAAGTTTATAGACCCGGGGAGCTTTACCTTCTTTCCCCTTGTACTTTGAGATACGGTGCAGAGAATGAATATTAACATACAATACATCATTGTCCTTGAATACCAGTCGAACAGACTCCTGCATTTTTCCGTTCATTTCAATTCTCTCCAAACCGCCAAAGATTCCGATTCCATGGTCAACATGTACCACATAATCTCCCGGATGCAAACCTGTAAGTTCTTTAATCGAAAGCGCCTCTTTTTTGGTGAAGCGCTCATTCAGCTTGAATTTATGATATCTTTCAAATATTTGATGGTCAGTATATATAGAAAATTTCAGATCATCATCAGTGAATCCTTCATGGATAGTGCTTTTTATATCCTCGAAAATAACTTCAGGATTAATTTCGTTGAAAATGGCACGCAAGCGATCGATCTGACCTGCATTTTCAGAGAGGATATAATTTGTATAGCCGGCCTTACTGTTGTTTTTTAAATTTTCAGCCAGTAATTCGAAATTTTTGTTGAATTGAGGTTGAGGAGATGTATTGAATTGCCATACTTTTTCGGGTTTGGGGTATGTTGCCCTTACAAATTCTAATCTTGAGAATCGCTGAAGCTGTTCTTCAATATGGATTTCATTGGCGAGGAATTCTGCTTTTTCAATTGTTTTGTCGCTTTGTGTATCGAGTACAGTTTGATCAAATATCTTTCGAATGTGATCAAGTATCAGCTCAGCATCATCCAACCATATAGTTGTGTTGGCCGGAATGTATTCGAGAAAAGACACCCGTTTCTCTCCCAATTCTTGTTCCCACTGTACATTCGGGATTACAGAAACCTTTTTTACCTGTTCTTGTGAGCGTTGCGTTTCCACATCAAACAGCCGAATTGTATCCACCTCATTGCCAAAGAAATCTATCCTGTATGGGTGACTGCTTGCGAAGGAAAAAATATCGACGATACCCCCTCGAATTGCATATTGACCAGGTTCGTAAACAAAATCTACAGCTTGAAAATTGTATGTTTCCAACACCTCCTCCAGGAACTCCCTGTCAATCTTTTCACCGGTTTTTACTTCCAGAGTATGTCTCCCCAATTCTGCTCGTGTCAGCACTCTTTCCAACATCGCTTCGGCATAAGATATGATGAAGCTGGCGACACGCTGTTCATTCAGGCGCCTGAGTGTTTGAGTTCTGGTGATGATATTGGCCTCATCGGTTTGCTTGTACTGGACAGATCTTTTATATGAAGAGGGAAAAAAAAGTGTACGATCGTGAGTTCCCTCCAGGTTTACAAGGTCGGTATAGAAATAAGCAGCATCTTCTTTGTCGTGGAAAAGAAGCAGGTGATTTCCTTTCATGCGGGATAGAACCGAATGGATCAGTCCTGCCTTCGATGAGCCTGATAATCCTTTCAGCTGGTATATAGCACTCCCCTTCTCATGCAGTTTTTGCACAATTTCAGTAGAAAATGGATGCGCACTATACGGATTACTAATCATTAAAATCGTAACAGTTTGCAAACTTAAATAAAAATGAGGAATTACTATCTTTACCATATGCAAATGGATCAATTCACTCAAACATGCAACACAATGGCTGCTGAAGGCCGGCCTTTCCTGTTTATTATAGATTTTGAGTGCAAAAAACCATTGATTATTTCTATCGGGGAAGCTGAGAAGGAGGGCTTGTTTTTTGATTTGAACGGGTATAAGAATAGTCATGGGCCAGATGATAGTGATGATAGCCTTAAGTTTGATACTCATCCGGTTGCCAAAGAGATTTATATGGAAGCTTTTCAGCAGGTGAAAAAGAATATTTTACATGGAAATTCTTATTTGCTTAATCTCACATTTCCAACCAGGCTGGATACAAATCTTAGTTTGAAGGAGATTTTTTATAGAAGCAGTGCAAAATATAAGTTACTGAAGGAGGATGATTTTGTGGTATTCTCGCCGGAGTGTTTTGTTAGAATCAAGGGCGATCAGATATTCTCTTATCCGATGAAGGGAACCATCGATGCTTCCATTCCCAATGCCGAAGAGAAATTATTGAATACTGATAAAGAATTATGGGAGCACAATACAATTGTTGATCTGATCAGAAATGACCTGTCTATGGTTTCAAAGGATGTGGAGGTGACAAAATTTCGATATATAGATCGGATCAGGACGCACAAAGGAGAACTCTTACAAGTCAGTTCAGAGATAAGAGGGAAATTGCCGGAATCCTGGAGATCAAATCTCGGAGAGATTCTTTCGAAGCTTATTCCTGCAGGATCTGTCAGTGGAGCCCCAAAGCAAAAAACCCTGGAAATAATTGAGGAGGCTGAGCAAAAAGAAAGAGGATATTTTACCGGGATATTCGGAATATTTGATGGGAAGGAACTGGATAGCGGAGTGATGATCCGGTATATTGAGAATTTAGGTGATAAATTACACTTTCGCAGTGGTGGTGGTATTACCGGACAAAGCGAAATGGAGAGTGAGTATAAAGAAATGTTAGATAAAGTTTATGTACCCATTAGTTGAAACCATAAAAATTCTGGATGGTACTCCAATGCATCTGGAGTGGCATCAGCGAAGAATGGATTATGCATTTCATGTGCTGTTTGGAAGCAATAATCCTATGCAGCTAAAAGAATGTTTACTTGTGGAGGAAGTATTTACAAGTGGCGTTGTGAAATGTAGATTTCTGTACAACGACAAAACATATAAAACCGAATTTTCAAACTATGTGTGCAGGGAAATAACTTCTTTACAACTTGTTGAGGGAAATGCAATCGATTACTCCCATAAATATACCAACAGGAAAATGTTGACAGATCTGCTGGATAGGAGAGGAGTGGCCGACGACATCCTGATCGTTAGAGATGGACTTATTACTGACACATCATTCACAAATATTGTTTTTTTCAATGGTAATTTCTGGGTAACACCTTCTGATCCATTGTTGGAAGGAACATGTCGAAACAGACTACTGGCAGAAGGAGTCATTGTTCAGGACAACATCCGTCCGGATGATCTTTCATTGTATACATCCTATAGACTGATCAATGCGATGATGGATTTTGAGGGGCAGACGGATATTGATATTGATGGAAACATTTTTACTAATAATACTATCTGATTTTAAGCTGTATAGAATTGAAGCGGGTGTCGATATAAGAAACGAGGCATCCATTATAGTGCTGGAAAATTGCCCTGATATCTACTAAAATATTAATACAGATATATTTTTTATAAAAAAATTAAGTATCTTAGACTTCGGAAGTCAACACATTGCACAATGTAGAAGTTCTATGCAATATTTTGTATTGTATAATACACTTTGTTAAACATTAGATTATGGAAAATATCTTAAACGAAGGATCACCAAAAACGCCCAGACTGGTAGTTGATAATGCAACTGGTAATATTGAGATCTCAGGACGCTCCAATCCTGAAAACTCCAGGGAATTTTTTTCTCCCTTCCTGGAATGGTTGGCAAATTACCTGGAGAGCCCTGCCACCCTGACAACAGTTACGATTAACCTGGAGCATTTTAATACAAGTTCTTCCAAATATGTCCTGGATATATTGAAGAAGATTAAAACCCTTGGTGAAACTGACCATGCTTTTAAGGTCATATGGATGTATGAAGATGACGATGATGAAATGTTAGATACAGCCGAAGCCTATGAGGCCATGGTTGGTTTTACATTTGAAAAAATTGGTTATCCGGAGCAATCAAATCAGTAAGTTTCAAATCTTATCGGAGCATAAGCGATCAATCACTACTATTTTAAAAGCAATACCGCTTTCTATATTGTAAACTATTACTAATTTTGCAAATTCAGTAATAATTTAAAATCAGTTACACATGATTGTGTTTAAATTTGGAGGAGCCTCCGTAAAAAGTGCCGATGCAGTAAAAAACATTGTGAGCATTCTACAACCCTATTCCGAAAAGATTGTGGTAGTGGTGTCAGCAATGGGGAAATCGACCAATGCCCTTGAAGGGATCATTGAAGATTTCTTTAAGAAGAACGAGAAGGGAATTAAGGAGGGCTATAAAAAACTCAAGGATTATCATTTTGAGATCCTGGATAGTCTTTTTGAGGATAAAGGTCACAAGATATATGTTGAGATAGGAGAGGTTTTCGAGGAGTTGGCCGATCGTCTTGCCACTGAACCGACACTGAATTTTGATTTTGATTATGATCAGATTATTGGTTTTGGTGAGATTCTAAGTACCAGGATTATAAGCCAATATCTCTCCCATGCCGGACTCAAAGCGAGATGGATGGATGTGAGAAAGGCACTAAAAACCGATAATAATTTCAGAGAAGGTCATGTAGACTGGGAATTATCTTCTCAATTGATGAAAGAGCGTTTTGTATTTGACAAAGATCAGATATTGGTTACTCAGGGGTTTTTGGCGTCAACGATCAATAATATTAATGTTTCATTGGGTCGTGAGGGTTCAGATTATACCGCAGCTATACTGGCACATATTCTAAAAGCAGAGAGTGTTACTATATGGAAAGATGTTCCCGGAGTACTGAATGCCGATCCAAAGTATTTTGATGATACGGTATTGATTGAGAAACTATCATATCTCGATGCTATTGAGCTGGCGTATTTTGGTACAAGTGTTATTCATCCGAAAACCATAAAACCGCTTCAAAATAAGAATATCAATCTGCATGTAAGATCATTCCAAAATCCTGAAGCCAAAGGAACACTGGTTGGAAATTTGAAATATGATAAATTGGTGCCATCCTTCATTTTTAAGATGGAGCAGGTATTGATTCGCATATCACCTCTCGATTTCTCGTTTATCGATGAGGATAACCTGGAATTGATTTATGGGAAGCTCTATAAAAATGGGGTGAAAATTAATTTGCAGCAGAATTCGGCCGTAAGTTTTCAGGTGTGTGTAAGCAATGATAAACGAAAGATTCGTGATCTTGTGGATGAGCTGGAAGAGAGCTTCAAGGTTTCCTATGAAACAGGGCTCGAACTGATCACAATTCGCTATTTTGATGAAGGAACTATCGACAGGGTGATGATCAATAAAACACTGTTGCTGGAGCAGAGGGGTGTACAAAATATACAATTGGTTGTGAGAGATTTGGGGAGTTGAGTTGATCAGTTCGCTAATCCAATAGTCCCGATCTTTT